>JAQWLH010000156.1 GCA_029247405.1 Mariniblastus sp. | reverse complement strand
CACGGGACGAAAAGCGATCTCCCCATCCAATCTTTCTTAAGTTTCAAATCCATGACGTTCAGGAATACACTTCAACTCTCAATCATGGACGTAAGTTTAGTCCATCACGTCCGACCCAACACCTTTCTCAGTCGTCTCCTTTTTAAATCACTCGGCAGTCAATTGGGGTAAAACTGACACCAGGCCTCAATCTCACCAGCCTTATTTTTTCTTGGGGTGACGCCTCCCCAACCACCGGCATGCATTAGCGAGCACTTTGACCACATTTTCTTGTTTGTAAACCGGATAAGTTTCATGCCCGGGTCGAAAATAAAAGACTTTACCTTTTTCAATATCCCAAACCATACCGCTGCGAAATCGCTCCCCCCGTTCCCACGTCTCTTCAAATATGACTTGATCGGGAAGTGGCACGTGAAATGGTTCGTTGTACATCTCCGTCTGCGGGACTTTGAAAGTCGCTGGAAGCCCTTGGGCAATCGGATGACTCGGGGCTTTGACCTCAATCGTTCCAGACCTTCCGTCAGGTCGATAGTCCGGAAAACAACACCAAGGTAAATGGACCACTCCGTTGATCGATTTCTGATCTAGCTTGTAAGAGAAGAACGCTGGTGTCACGACACTTCCATGAGTCGGCACGGTTCGTTCTCGAGGTGGCATCACAGTTTCTAGCTTTAGTTTTTTTTGACCTGCAATTTTTGCAAAGTGTTTTCGTCCATCTTCGATACTACGCCAGTTCATTGCCGCAACAAAAGGCCGTGCCCAGTGGGATGAGTGAAGAGCAATTAGATCCAGATCACCACGCCGCAAATACTGCATGACTCGTTCCGAATTCTCCGCGGCAACATCACTGTGACGGACGTGCCCCCACCAAACGATAACATCAGCCCATTCTAAATTGCCCGCGGCAAGACCTTGAGCCTCGTCATCCAATGCCACCGAGCGAAACTCAAGATCGTCAGTCGTCGCATCAAGCCTCGCTACAATTTCATTGCCAATATAATCATCATAGGCTTGTGCTTGTCGCGGTTGACGTTCATCCCAGACAAGAACATGAATCGGCTCGGTCGCGAGGGTCGATGATTCAGCATTCAAATTTGAGGGAACTGGGACCGGATCAGAATAAACGTCAGCCGACCATTGTTCGTGCAATTCCATCAACCGGGCGACAATCTCGGGATACTCTTCAACATAGTTTTTTACTTCAGGCTGGAGCCCCTCCAAGCTATGCAGACCAAGATGAACAATCTCCTGCTTAGCCCGGTTCACTTTAGCGATCAATTTCCAATCACCTTCGCGAACGGCCCACCCGTTGCTCCAACCAAAATGCAAAGTCTCATGGGCCGATAATCTTTCTTCCTGTTCGATCACAGGTAGCACACTGTGACCGTCTAGCTTAACCTCGGGGCAGGGTGTTTTCGTCAATTCCATAATTGTCGGAAACCAATCCATCACCGTGATAATTTGATCACGCCGAGCCCCTCGGGGAAGAATTTTGGGATAGCTGATGATTGCTGGAACCCGTATTCCACCTTCGAAGTAATCTCCTTTGTGGCCAATCCACTTTCCCGTATATCCACCACCTCCGTGGGCCAAATAGTAATGCCCTTTGGGATAACCACTGGTATGATCTTCAACGGCGATTCCTTTATTGTTCTCAGCTGAATGCCCGTTATCTCCCATCAGGATCACAATTGTATTTTCAGTTAATTCCTTTTCATCGAGTTTGCCAAGAATTCGACCGATGTAATCGTCAACCGTCGAAACCACTCGTGCGTAAGACTGACGCGGCATCGGCAAATCAGCATATGCATTTTTGTATTTGCCGATCGGCTGTTCTGGATAATGCGGCAGGTTAAATGCAACCATCATGAAGAAGGGGTTGTCATTTCTTGTATCGAGATACTCAATCGCTTCATTGACCATCAGATCAGGAAAATATTCGCCGCGTCGAAAAATCTCCCGCTCCCCCTCATAAAGATCGTGAAAGCCTTTTCCATGCAGGAAGTAATGGCGATAGTTATCAATGAAACCGCCAAGGTGACCAAAAAAACGATCGAACCCTTGATCCAACGGGCCGTGCCCCTCTTTGGCTCCCAGATGCCACTTACCAAACAAGGCCGTTTCATAGCCCGCCGACTTCAAGGCTTCAGCCAGAGTGACCTCTTCGGTCTTCATGTTTTTATTGTGGCTGTCGCTACCATGTCGATCACTTTGAGTCCATGCATCAACATTGGAACGTTGTGGATACCGTCCAGTTAAAAGCCCGGCTCGCGAGGGGCAGCAAAACTTATCCGCGTAGGCTTGGGTAAACCTCACGCCATTTGCCGCCAAAGCATCAATGTTTGGGGTCACCAGATCAGTCGCGCCGTAACAGCCGGCGTCCAAAGTCCCATGGTCATCGGTAAAAAGGATAACCACATTGGGCCGTTCGTCCCCCATCGCCTCCATCGGCTGTTCCGCGATCGACAAGAACATGATTAAAAGCGAGAATTCGACCAAGCTGATTTTCATGGGGGCGAGCTCTCATGCATTGCGTGGATCAAGAAGTTTCAACTGAGACAGAGTCGCAGAACTCCGTTTAACTTGCCCCAAGTTTAACCTGTCATCCTGTCGAAGTTAAATAAAAAATAAACGCTCGATTGTTGAGTCCGATGGCGTATCAAAGTAAGATCCTCACTGATGAAACAACATCTGAGGAAAACAATGCAACCTATTCTCTACGTCACGTCGGTCTTCGTTTTGTTAACAAGCCAGGCTTTCAGCAATTCGCTATCGGCCCAAACGACGGCTCAGGAATCTGCCCGTCAAAAACCGAATGTAGTTTTCATTTTCACGGATGACCAACGAAATGACACGCTTGGCTGCGCCGGACATCCTGTCATCAAGACACCCACCATTGATGGACTTGCTGCCAATGGAGTCATGTTCAAAAATTGCTTTGTCAGTCATTCGATCTGCTGGGTAAGCCGCACGTCAATTTTAACTGGGCTGACGGCACGCAGCTTTGGTTCATCCGACGTCGCCGACAAAGCGAATCCCGAAGCCGTCGAAAAACTCTATTCGGACCACCTACGGAAGGCTGGCTATCGCACGGGATATTTTGGAAAGTGGCATGCCAAAATGCCGAAAGACTATCAACCTCAATCACATTTTGACGTGTTTAAAAGAGTTCGCCGCAATCCATACCACAAACCACAACCCGACGGCACAACTCGCCACGAAACTGAGTTGATTGTCGACCACGGCATCGAGTTCATCAAGAATCAACCCGCCGACCAACCCTTTGCTTTGAATCTTTGGTTCAATGCCTCGCATGCAGAGGATGGTGATAAACGGCCAGGAATCGGACATTTCCCATGGCCCAAAGCGATGGATGGACTTTACGAAGACGTCCAAGTCGCTCCGCCACGTCTCAATGACCCCGCGATTTATGCCAGCCAACCTGACTTTTTGAAAAAGTCCATCAACCGCGAACGCTTCTTCTGGAGATGGGACACCCCTGAAAAATATCAAACCAACATTCGGGCTTACTTTCGCATGATTTCGGGAATCGATGGAGCAATAAAACGCTTTTTAACTGAACTCGAAGCCGCCGGTTTGGCAGAGAATACAATCATCGTGTACTCCGCAGACAACGGATATTATATGGGCGATCGAGGCTTTGCGGGAAAGTGGTCGCACTACGAGCAATCCTTGCGCGTGCCATTAATCATATACGACCCACGGCAACCGCAGAAAAACCGGGGGCGCGTCGTCGAGCAACTCGCCCTCAACCTTGATTTCCCATCCACATTTCTAGACTGGGCCGGTGCTGATATTCCAGAATCTTATCAAGGCAAAAGCTTGGTTCCCATTGTGAACGGGAGCTCACCCGACGATTGGCGGACAGAAACTTTTCATGAACATTTGGCAGTTCGCGAACGTCAACCGGCGTTCGAAAGCATTCGATCCAATCAATACAAATACGTCCGTTATTTTGACTGCCAGCCAGCTTATGAATTCCTTCATGACCTGAAAAATGATCCAGACGAGTTAAAAAATGTCGCAAGCGATCCCGCTTACGCCAAAATTTTGTCTGAGCTGCGCGAGCGATGTCAGATGCAGGTTAAAGAGTATGGTGGACCAGTCGTGGCACTCAAAAATATTCCACCGATGTACAAAACGTCAGATTAGTCTTGGAGACGGCTCGCAAGAATTCAGTTTGCTTGCTTGACGAGCCGCTGAGATTCTGATTGCCAGATCGCTGCGAGCTCTTTGACCTTTTCGGGGAGTCGATCCGCCAAATTGTCTTCCTCAACCGGGTCATCTGCCAGGTTGTATAATTCCCACTTCTTTTTGCTTAAAGAAACCAGCTTCCAACTTCCATGCCTTAGCGCACGCCCCTTGGCATGATGAAAAAACAGGGTCCGCTGCGCTGAAACTTCTTTACCACTGAAAGAATCGGCAATGGACTGACCATCCATCGGGATCGGCACGCCACTTTGGATGGTCGCTGGGATCTTTGTCTTTGTGACCTCAAGAACAGTTGGCATAAGATCAATCAGGTGCGCGACACTTTCCACAAGCCTTCCTTGAGCTGAAATTCCATTCGGCCAACATGCAATCATGGGAGTGCGAACACCCCCTTCATGGTCGAATTGCTTGAACTGTCGATACGGCGTATTCGATAAATTAGCCCATCCAAAACCGTAACTCTGATAAGTCACCTCTGGCCCCGGCATGATTTGGGGAATATTCCCAGGCCGCATTAAGCGGCCATCTCGTGTTTTGATGGGTAAGAAATCACCCTTGCGATTAGGATGGTATTCAACGTGACACCCTCCATTATCAACGGTAAATAGGATTAAAGTGTTCTCCAATCGCCCCGTCTCCTTGAGCGCTCTGACAATTTCGCCAACTCCGCGATCCATCGACGTGACCTGAGCGGCATAAACCTCCATGCGTCGCTGCTGCCACGCTTGATTGGTTTCTTTGTCCCAGGCCGGGACCTTTGAATGCCGAACCGATAATGAAACATTAGTCTTAACGATTCCAAGCTCTTTCATTTTCGCAAGTCGGCGTTCGCGAAGCTTATCCCAGCCTATGGCATACTCGCCTTGGTATTCTTTGATGTCTGCTTGCTTGGCATGTAACGGCCAGTGAGCTGCCGTGTAGGCAACGCTCAAAAACAAAGGTTGCTTATCATGAGCTGCAAGGATCATTCTTGCTGCTTCTCGACTGATCGCATCGGTAAGATAATATTCCGGATCTTGATAAGCTTCTGTTTCCACATTTTTTCGGTTGCGTGTCAAAAAAGCAGGTGCGAAAAAACTCGAAGCGCCTCCGAGGATTCCATAAAATTCTTCATAACCTCGATCGTTTGGAAAGATGCGATAAGGCTTACCTGCCAAGTGCCATTTTCCAGACATCCGTGTTTGGTATCCACTCGCAAGAAGTGCCTCCGGTAATGTCACGCACTTGGGGTGAATCGAATTGTTGATCATCGATGTTTTGTGATAGATCCCCGTCAACAAGGCTGCCCTCGAAACCCAGCACATATTTTCGCTGTAAAAATTTGTATATCGCAGACCCGAATCAGCTAAGCGATCAAGATTAGGCGTCCGGATCTCGCCGCCGAAACAACCGAGATCCGAGTAGCCCATGTCATCAGCCATAATGACGACAACATCCGGCCGTTTTTCTTTCTCAACCTCATCTTCCTCCTGCCTCTCCTTTTTTTCAACACGCGGCAGCGCTTTCCAAACACGAACGTTGTCATAGAGAATGACCCCGCCGCCGCGTGTCGGAAGATTGATCTGGTCTTTGCGAATATCAATGCGAGGATGACTCGCTTTAAGAACCGGACTGCCGGAAACCTGCGCCGCCATCTGACCACCCACCACTTCGAGCATCATCCAATACCACTTGTCAGCTTGAAGGTTATGCGAACTAGTGGCCAAGACTTCATCAACATCTTGTTCTAATTTTGCATTCCTATCTTTCTGCAGCGACAAACCGTGATTGGTTGAGACTGTGAATCGACAAACGTGACCGGTTCCTGTCTTAAAAGTGCCGTCGTTAAAGCCAAAATGCGCTCCTTTCAGACCCTCCGTTAGCCTGAACCGAAACTGCAAAATACAGTCATCCACGGGAACGACAAGTCGACTACTGGGCGTCCCTCCACTATGCCTTTTGTTGCCTTTGGCGATTTGTTTTTGACGATACTCCTGCGGCGAGGGTTCCCCCTTGAGTGTCCCATCAACGACTGACCAACGCGTACCGTGTAGGGCAACCCACTCAGTACGAATTTGCTCCGCCTCAAAATCATCCGCAAAGATCAACTCGCCTCTTTGACTGAGCACCGGCGAAACATCGGGCTTGGGTTCGTCAGCAACAAGGACCGCGTTGAAGCCAAATAAAAAGATCCCAAAAACTCGGAGCGTTCTTTTCAGACACATACTAATTCGCCAGCTAAATGATCAAAAATCAACAAATCATCGGCGACTCAAGCAGTCTCGCACCCGATCACGAAAACGCTTCGACCGAACGAGCAAATACCAGTCGTTAATTGAATTGATTTTCCCACCGACCGCATTCAATTGACTCCAATTAAAAATTGCCCGGCAATGATTGCCAACAAATAACTAGAGAATTCTCTGCTCTAGTCCATTGGCACGGAATAAATTGTTTGCCAAAATTATAATGCGATCGTGAGTATCAATTCACGACATTTTCAAATTTTTGTGACGCGATGACAGCAATTTTCAAAATTGATTCGCGACATCGAATCTTCCTCTATTTCGATGCGATTGGTGAAGTGCTTTATGAATAGTACCGCGAAGTGTGCAATGATCGGCTTAGGTTTTGGCGCCGAATTCATTCCGATTTACCAAGCTCACCCAAATGCCGAAGTAACAGCCATCTGCCGACGCAGCGAGATTGAGCTGAACAAAGCAGGTGATCAATTCGGGATCGCCAAGCGTTACACCAACTACGACGATGTCTTGGCCGACCCCGAAATTGATTTTGTTCACATCAATAGTCCAATCCCGGACCACGCATGGATGTCGCTTCAAGCCCTCGACGCCGGAAAGCATGTAATGTGCACTGTACCGATGGCTACGACGATTGATGAATGCCGCCAGATTGTCGACAAAGTAAATCAAACGGGTTTGAAGTACATGATGGCGGAGACGGTCGTCTACAGTCGGGAGTTTTTGTTTATTAAGCAGATGTATGAAAAAGGTGAGCTTGGCAAGATCCAACATCTAGCGGCCTCTCACCCGCAGGACATGGACGGCTGGCCTAGTTATTGGGAAGAAATGATTCCCATGCACTACGCAACTCACGTCGTCAGCCCTTGTCTGGGTTTGGTAGATGGGTTGGCCGAATACGTCAGTTGTTTTGGCAGCGGTACCGTTCGTGACGACATCGCGAAGAAATCAAACAATGGGTTCGCGCTTCAATCGGCACACATCAAAATCAAAGATTCAGATTTAACGGCGCACATTTGGCGCTGTCTCTACGACGTCGCTCGTCAGTACCGTGAAAGCTTTGACGTTTACGGCACCAAGAAAAGCTTTGAGTGGACCCTGGTTGAAAATGAACCCCACGTCATTCATACCGCCAAAAAACCAGAGCCAGACATTCCAGAAAAAATCGAGATCCCCGATTTTGCAACGCTTCTTCCTGAACCCATTCGAAAATTCACGTTGCCCCAGGAAATCCATGATGCTGATCACCTATCCTTTCTTCAGGGGGGTGGCCATGGCGGATCTCACCCTCATCTGGTTCATGAATTTATTTCTGCATTGATGGAAGATCGAGCCCCCACTCCTGATGCCGTTACCAGCGCCAACTGGACTTGTGTTGGACTGTGCGCCCACGAATCATCACTCAAAGGTGGCGAGATCGTGAAACTACCGGAGTTCACTCTGAAAGCAAACTCCACCGCTTGAGCGCTGTCAGTATTCAACTAAACGCCCGGATTCGCTCAGCTTCTAACCCTCGAAACAAACTCACTCACCTGCACACCATTACGGATTCCTGATGTTGACAAGGTTCTCAAAAATTAATTTGAAGCTACTCTGCTTTGCCTGCAGTTTGTTGTTTCTCGTTTGCCAAACTCACTCAAGCCGTGCCGCTTATGCAAACCACTGGCTTGATGAAACCGAGGCAATGGAATTGCTTGTTGAAACAATCGCTGGCACGGGCAACCCGGAACATCAATCCGCCCTCATGCGTGGGATGCTGGTGGGGTTGGAGGGTAGAAGAAATGTTTCGCTCCCCAGAGGTTGGAAGAAACTCAGCCAAAAACTCAACTCCAGCACGAGCCCAACTGTTCGTGAACTCGCCGTTCAGCTATCAGCAATTTTCGGTGATCGCGAGGCGATTAAAGTGTCGCTGACAATCTTACAAAACCAAACAGCCAACATTGCATTGAGGCGAGAAGCCCTTCGTTCGCTGCTCGCGTTGCAAAGCGAAGAAGCGTCCTCTTTGCTGGAATCCCTTTTGGATGAACCAGATTTACGCTTGGACGCAATTCGTGGATATGCAATGGTCGAAAACGCGACCGCACCTGCGTTGCTGATTCAGCGCTACAAAAACTTTAGTGCAGAACATCAACGCGCGATCATTGAAACTTTGGCGACTCGCAAACGGTATGCCCAAGCTTTGGTTGCTGCCTGTAAATCCAACAACATTGCAACCGAAGACGTTCCCGTGCATGTCTTACTCTCATTACGCGACATGATCGGCTACAAACGATTCAATGCGGTTTATGGCGAACTCAAATCCTTTGGAGCTGATCGCGAAAAACAAATGACCAAGTACAAAAACCTTCTCACGCCAACAGCTCTGGCCAATGGAGACGCTTCACGAGGGCGAGCGGTTTTCAATAAGACATGCGCTTCATGCCATTTGCTTTATGGAGCGGGTGGAAAAGTCGGGCCCGATTTGACGGGATCGAATCGAGCGAACCTCGACTACATTTTGCTTAACAGTATCGACCCGAGCTACGACGTTCCCGATGGATACAAAATGGTAACCGTGATGACTGTCGATGGCCGATTGATCAATGGTGTCGTCGAAGAAGAAGACTCCTCAAAGCTTGTTCTTAAGACAGCCGAACAACCTCGCGTCGTCATTGCTAAATCAGACATCGAAAACAGGAAGACTTCTGATAAATCCATCATGCCCGACGGTCAGTTGGATCAAATGAAACCTCAGCAAGTTATCGACTTGATCAAATATTTAAGAACCACCGAACAAGTGGAGTTGGTCAAATGAAGTTGCCCCGATGTTACGACAACACCTCTCAAAAACACTTACTGCCGATGGCGTTTCCTGAAAAACAAGGCCGGCTAAAACTAATGCAAGAAACCACCAAGACTACCCGTTCTTGGCTGAATTCTTCCCCCGCTCGGTGCAAGCTCTCGATTCAACTCACTCCAAAGAAAAACAAGCCGATGCGTTCCCCCTTGATATTGTTGTTTGCGGCATTTTCAATTTTGTTTTGTTTTTCCGTCAACTCAACGGCTCAGGAAGATAGAAACCAGCTGCCCAAAAAACAGCACAACACGAGCGACGCACCATTTTTAAAACCCCACGAAGCCGTTGCCAAAATGGCCATCCCCGCTGGATTTGACGTCTCTATTTTCGCTTCCGAACCAGATATCGCCGAACCCATCGCATTCTGCTTCGATGCAAAGGGACGGATGTGGGTTGCTGAAAACTTCAACTATCAAACTCGTCGAAAACATACTGACGACCAGGTTAGTCGAATCCAAATCCTTGAGGACACCGACGGCGATGGCATTTTCGATAAAAAGAAAACATTCACAGACACCCTCACTTTCACCTCTGGAATTGCCTGCGGTTTTGGTGGAGTCTTTGTCGGCTCTCCCCCCAACCTTACTTTCATCCCGGATGCTGACGGCGATGACAAACCCGATGGTCCACCCGAAATCTTACTTGATGGCTGGGGCATCAACGATCGACATGAGACGCTTAACAGTTTCATTTGGGGCCCCGATGGGTGGCTCTATGGATGCCATGGTGTTTTTACTCAATCGATGGTTGGAAAACCTGGAGATGTGGAAAATGACCGACAATTCATCGACGGTGGAATTTGGCGATACCATCCCACACGGAAGAAATTTGAAATCCATGCCCGCGGCTTGTCCAACCCCTGGGGCTTTGACTTTGATGATCACGGCCAAGGCTTTGCAACCTGCTGTGTAATCCCGCACTTGTTTCATATCGTCCAGGGCGGCGTCTATCACAAACAAAGCCGACCTCACATAAACCCATACATCTACGACGACATTAAAACGATTCGCGACCATACGCATTTGTCTGCCCACGGAGGGGCGAGATTCTATTTAGCCGATGCGTTTCCCGCCCCCTACAACGACCGAAGCCATCTATTCATGTGTAATATTCATGAGCACGCATTGCTCACAGATTACATGGTGCCAAACGGATCGAGCTTCATTGGCAAACACGGAGACGATTTTATGCCGACCAACGATATGGCTTGGGTTGGATTCAGCATTGAAATTGGCCCCGAGGGAGGGGTCTACATTCTTGATTGGCATGACACCGACGTTTGTGGCAACTCGATCAACTTCCCCAATAGTGGAAGAATCTACCGCGTCATGCCTGAGGGAGCCGAACCGATATCGCGCCCCAATCTCGCGGCTTTGTCGGACAAAAAACTGGTTGATTTACAAACCCATTCCAACGACTGGTATGTAAGACAAGCACGTACACTGCTTCAATTCCGAGCTGCCAGTGGAAAGCTGAATGATGCACAAGTGCACCGCCAACTAAGATCCCAGTTCGAAACAGCCGCGACATCACCCAAGCGGCTTCGCGCCTTGTGGGCGCTTCAAGTAACCGGAGGACTGGAGGAAGCGAAACTTGTTCCGTTACTCAGTCACGATGACCCCTACGTTCGCGGCTGGGCGATTCAGTTTCTTTGTGATCAAAGCGATGTGAATGCTTTTCAGCCGACGGGAACCGGCCACTCAAAAGTCACACTAACGACAGATCCTCTTGCCAAAATCTCAAGAAATGTACTTGACCGATTCGAGGAGATGGCCAGATCTGATTCATCAAAAATCGTCCGACTCTTTCTCGCTTCTGCCGTCCAGCGGTTACCCTTTTCGGATCGTTGGCCAATACTGGATGGCCTTGTGTCGCACGCCGAAGATATCGATGACAACAATTTACCTCGCATGTATTGGTTCGGCCTTGAACCGATGGTTCCTAACCACCAACCCAAGGCGTTGAAACTGGTCCTGAATGGAAAAATCCCCAAACTGCAAGAATTCGTTGCCCGTCGAATGGTAACCGGAGACGTCAAAGCCAACCTCAACCGACCGACCAAGACGAGCAAGAAGTCAAATACCGAGTGGCAATGGACCCTCCAAAAAGTGGCTCCTGGATTCAAAGTTCGCAATGTCGGTGAGGGGGGAGTAGTTCATCACAAAGTCTTCAGGAACCGGGTTGCCGTTCAAACACATCCGCTCGACAAAAAGACGCCCAGCAGCCTTTATCGCCAATTAAAAATACCTTCAATTGGCGAAACAAAACTGAATATTCGCGTTAGTCACCATCCTCATGGCGACTGGCAACTAAAGGTTTTCGCCAACGGACAAATACTTACCGACCGACTTGTTTCCTCAAAAACTGTCGCGAAAAACGAATGGCTCGATGCAACGATCGACCTCTCGCTCTTTGCAGGCCAGACAATCGAACTATCAATTGAAAACAGCCCCAACAACTGGGCCAATGAGTGGGCTTATTGGAACAAGGTTGAGATTGTCACGAATCAACAGGCCCCCCCAACCCAACCGAAGTTGCAAACCAGCACGAATAAAAAGAAAGTAGTGTTTATTTCTGGTAAACCCAGCCACGGTCCGATGGAACACGAGCACCGCGCGGGCAACATGATCCTTGCCGACGCTTTGGTCAAATCGGGGCTTGAGATTGAACCCGTGCTGGTACCTCACTACGGATACCCTAAAGACCTTTCAATTTTTGATGATGCAGCCGCGATCGTGATTTTTTGCACGGGTCATCGTGGTCATGTTTTAAATGCACATCTAGATGAGTTCGACGCATTAATGAAGCGAGGTGTCGGGGTCGTCATGGTCCACTGGGCAACCGAAGCAGAGAAGGGTAAACCAGGTGAAAAATTTCTCGAATGGATGGGTGGCTTTTGTGATCTCAACTGGTCCGTAAATCCGCATTGGGCTCCAAATTTCAGAGATTTCCCGGACCACCCAATTGCCAATGGAGTCGAACCGTTCACGGTTCATGACGAGTGGTATTACCACATGCGATTTGTGAAAGACCTTAAGAACGTCACCCCGATTCTATCTGACCTTCCTCCCCAAAAAACTTTGATGCGTCCCGATGGTGAACGAAGTGGAAACGCTGCCGTTCGCAAGGCCGTCGCGGCGGGCGAGAAACAACACGTCGCCTGGGCATACCAAAGGCCGGGCGGGGGACGAGGATTTGGATTCACCGGCGCACACAACCACGTCAGTTGGCAAGACGAAAACTTTCGCAAAGTGATGCTTAACGCCATTCTCTGGACTGCCAAACTCAAGGTCCCCCCCAATGGCTGCCCCTCGCCCGAAGTGAGTGATGCCCGGGTCAAAGAAAATGTTGACGACAAGAGACCGCGTCAGCGACGCCAACCCAAAAATGCAAGTGTGAAATAGAACTCGTTCCGTTGCCACTCAATCCTCCACCACCGCTTCCTTGATATTAAGGCGCGGTTTGGATTCAGCATCTTTCCCCACGAGCCAAAGCGATTCCCAAGCAGTTCCAATAATGACGAAAGTTAGATAACCGTGAGAACTCATATCGCCTTCATTTTTGCTTTGACCACCACTGCGATTACGACATGCTTGAATGCACAAGGACAAGGTCAACACGATGCCTTTAAAGCCTGGGATTCCAATGGAGACGGAAAAGTCTCAAGGCAAGAGTTTCCCGCCCGATTTGAAGCAGGCTTGTTCGACCGAGTAGATTCTAACGGGGATGACTTTCTCTCACCTCAGGAGGACTCTGATTTTCGTAATCGCCTCCGCCATCGAAACAACAGAAAACAACCTGATTCTAAAAAGGGTTCACGATTACCTGAGGGAATCGAACTCACGGCAAACATCACTTATGCGACCATCGAGAGTCGCGAACTCAAACTTGATTTGTATGCGCCCAAGACCAAGCCAAGCAAACCGATGCCAGTGGTGATGTGGATTCATGGCGGCGGCTGGAAAAGCGGCTCAAAAAACAATCCACGCCAAGCGCTCGCCATGCTTCAACGCGGCTATATTCTTGTTTCTGTTGAGTATCGGCTTAGTGGTGAAGCTACCTTTCCGGCAGCGATCGCTGACTGCAAAGCTGCGGTACGCTGGGTGCGTGCCAATGCGAAAACGTATGGCATGGACCCCAAGCGTGTAGGCGCGTGGGGTTCGAGTGCAGGAGGACATCTGGTTGCCCTTCTTGGTACCGCGGGCGATGTCAAACAGTGGGACGCGATTCACGAAGAAAACGCAAACTTTTCTTCGCGTCCCAACGCCATTTGTGACTGGTTTGGACCAACCGATTTTTTAAGGATGAATGACTTTCCATCAAACATAGACCATGATGCAGCCGACTCACCCGAATCCCGATTCATTGGCGCAGCGATTCAGACAGTACCAACACAAACGCAACTGGCAAACCCAATCAAATATATCTCCTCCCAGACTCCCCCTTTCTTGATCTTACATGGCAGTAACGACTTGGCGGTTTGCTACAACCAAAGCGAACTGTTGCACTCGGCGTTAATCAAGTCACGCGTGACAAGCAAACTTTACAAAGTGGTTGGCGGGGGGCATGGATTTCGGAATGCCAAAAACGACACACCCGAATCACTTTTTAAAATGTCAGCAGACTTTTTTGACAAACAGTTTTTGAGTCCAAAAAAACAACACGACTAGTTGCCGGCCGTTTCAGCAACGCCTCGCAGACATGCCGAACTTTGAACTTAAACCAGAAACAATCGCTTCTCAAACAATCAGCGTTTTAATTTTCGCTGGTCAAGACGTTCTCCCTTGGGAGGCCGTGCAGGAATCGCCAATCCACCCGAGGCATCTAACTCGGTAAACAGCTGTTGCTTCATTTTGTTAATTTGCTGCTCGAATGCAGGGACATTAATCAAATTATGACGCTCGAGAGGGTCTGTTTCCAGATCGTAGAAACCGTTGTGGTCCCAAACCCCATGGTAGTAGATGTACTTATAACGATCCGTCCGAATTGCAAACGTCGTGGGAGTGGCGGGAAAGTTCCACTCCCAGTGGTACTCATAAAGAATGTGCTTTCGCCAATCGATCGCCTCTGCTCGAAGTAATGGCAGAAACGACCGACCATCCATTTCCATCTCATCTTGCTGCTGCTGATTCGCACCAGCCATATCAAGCAAAGTTGGAGCGATATCAATATTCTGAATCAACTTTTTGATTTTGGTTCCCGGTTGAATCAGGCCTGGGGCGTAGGCCAACATTGGGACCCGAATTGAGTGTTCGAAAGCGTCTCGTTTGTCATAAAATCCGTGCTCACCCAATTCAAATCCGTTATCGCCCATGTACACCACGATCGTACTGCTATCGAGCTCCTCTTTTTTGAGCCAATCGAGTACGCGTCCCAGGTTCTGATCGATTCCTAAAACACACTCAGCATATTGATGATAGAGCGCATCAAAATCAGGGACGGGATCTTTATCAAAGGCTCCCGTCTCCATATGGTCAACTCCATGAATACTGAACCGACGTTCACGGACCCAGTGGGGCTGCGTTTGATAGTTCCGTTCGGTATTGGCCATTGTTTCGGGATACTCAATCTTCTCATCGGCGAATTTACCACGATTCCGCGGGGCCGGTTGGAACGGATAGTGAGTGGCCTTGAACGACAGATAAAGGCAAAATGATTTTTTCTTATCTCGCTCTTCAAGCCATTGAAGCGCTTGGTCAGTCAGCACATCGGTTGTGTAACCTTCAATCGTTTTCCGTTGACCATTAATGTTCAGTGTCGGATTGAAATACGATCCTTGTCCCCGAAAACTAGCCCAATGGTCGAATCCGCGGCGGGGCTTGTCATCTTCATGCCCCATGTGCCATTTCCCCACAAAAGCAGTTTCGTAACCGATCCGTTGAAGCTGCTGCGGAAAAAAGATCGTTCCATCTGCCACCGGCCGTTGGTTATCAACCACTTGGTGATGGTGCATGTATTGCCCTGTCAAGATTGAAGCCCGACTAGGTGAGCAGAGCGAAGTACTGACGAAGGCATTTTGAATTAAAGCCCCCCCCGACGCCATCCGATCCATGTTAGGTGTCTTTAAAAACTTGGGACAACCATCAACGCAACTCATGAAGTCATACCTGTGATCATCACTAAGCACAAATATAATGTTCCGCTTCGATTGCGAGCGATCCGCGACAGAATCTACTGGCGACGCGATCCCTAAACCAACGACTCCCGAGCAACACAACCACGCAATCGAAGCGACGGCATAACAAACGGATTTGGTTGAACAAAGCATGACTATCCCAACAAATGGTGATTTTAAAATGAGGACTCGTTGTCGACCGGTCATTGTAGCCTGACCCTCAACCTAAATTGAAACTCCATTAAAAAATGGACTAACGTAATATGAATCCATTCTGGATTGGATCACTTGGGTCAATGACCAGGGTATTCATCCCCACGATATGCGCATTCCCTGAAACCTCAGGGATGACAGCGTCATAGGTCGCGAACCGGGTAAGCTCATGCACTTTACCGGTGAAAACGCTTCCCGTAATACTTTCGATGGACATCGATTCTCCAAGCCCCAATTCACCGCGTTGATGACAGATGGCCATTCGACCAGAAACACCAGAACCCGTTGGACTTCGATCGACTTCTCCATCAGCAAAGACGCAGACATTTCGGCTCTCGACATCTTGAGTCAACGCGTCGCCGGTAAAAATGACACCGTAGAGAAAGCCTAGATCGGGCTCATAGGGATGTTTGATTTCCAAGCCAGATCCTTGGATCGACTTCTTAATTTCTTTCCCAGCTTCAATCAGCCGGCGGTAACTTTCGCCCTGAAGATTAAAAGCGAACCGGTGTTTATTCATGTCCACATACGCATAGAACGCGCCACCATACGCGAGGTCCCACGTGATTTCGCCCAGTGAAGGAGTATTGATTTTCAGATCGAGGTCAACGACAAAGGACGGAACGCAATGAAATCGAATGTCTTTTACTTCGCCAGACTCCACTGTCAAATAAGAAAGGATGCGCCCGCAGGGTGCGTCGATTTTTAATTGCGTTTGACCTTCTACTGCCTCCACCCACCCCATGCAAACAGCCAACTTGGTGAGGGCAATGATCGCATGGCCGCACATCGTGCTGTATCCTTCGTTATGTAAAAAAATGACGCCGAAATCACCCGACGGATCATTGGGCGGCAGGAGTAGGCAGCCATACATATCGGCATGGCCCCGCGGTTCGAACATCAGAGTGGTTCTCAAATGATCGTAATTGCGCTGCATATATCGCCGATACTCAAGTACTGAACCTCCAACCAGTTCAGGAAACCCATCGACAACGACACGAAGAGGCTCGCCACCGGTGTGTAAATCGACCGTATGGATGGTAAGCCATTCATCTGGAGGACAGAAAGTTTTCAGTTGTTGAATTTTTTGGTAGGTATTCAATGGGATCCAATCAATACATTTTTGGCACGCCCGATTAGATTTGGAAAGTCTGTGTTGGCTTTGAGGTTCGCAATAACTCCGCAACACAAACCAAATCCTGTATTGCGTTTCCAACGGAGATAAATATGGTCCGCTCGGTCTTGCTAACGGGTGGAGTATGACCGCTGGCAAGTAGCTCGCCAATTTCCTTAACTCGAAAATCCTCGGGCAGCAACCCAGCCTTGCGCATTAAACAAATCTCACCAGCTTCCGCCAGACAGGCCTTTCGTTCATCCACAAAAATCCGACTGCCAAGCAAGGTCTGATGACTAAGCTCCGTGCGATCTTTTCCCAATGCCCCAATCGCATTGATATGGCAATTAGCCGAAATCTCTTCATCTGAAAAAACTGCAGTAGGGCTAGTCGTTGCAGTGGTGATTACTTCACATCGCTTAAGTTCCGCGCGATCCGGGTCGGCAACCAACTGGCAATTCCCAACCAAGTCGCGATTCTCTTCACAAAACCTGCGAGCATTTTCAGACTTTTTTGAAAAAACAAAAACAGTCTCTAGATCCCTGACAGCGAGCATCGCCTCCAACTGATGACGAGCCTGCCCACCAGTGCCGAATAACGCAGCGATCTTGGCATCTCTGGCGGATAATAAATCTGTCGCAACTCCGGTCCCCGCGCCGGTACGTAATGCGGTCAAGTATCCCGCCTCCACCATCGCAACCGGCATCCCCGTTTCGGCTGAATTCACAATGATCACGCCAGGACATACTGCGAGCCCTTGACTGGCATTACCGGGAAACACGGAGACGATCTTAGCGCAAAATATTTTTTCTGAATCTGAATAAGCCGGCTTGTATAAAACCGTTCCATTCTCATTGACCAATGTTGTCCTGAGAGGCACGTCGACTTCTTTGCGTGTTAAAGCCAAATAGGCATCGCGCATCAGTTCAATTGCCCGCGTCATCGAAATCGAATTCTGTACCGTTTCCGCAGAAATTACATCAATCTTCATGGATTCGAAAATCCCTTCCGTTTCACTCGAAATACCAAACCAAAGATTTTCTCTAAAAGTGAATTCAATTTTGGACTATTCCTTGGTGAATAGATTTGTTCCTAAATCTTAACACAATCCACCCTCCAATTCTGAACATCAAACTCCCCAACCAACCAAGGGGATTAGACGACACCATCCGCGCTATCCGCGATCAAGCATCGCAACCACATTCGATATCAAAGGTTTATTTCCGAACGCCCTTTACAAAATAAAATTTAAAACCGACTGCTCAACTCCACCAAGCCATCGGGTTAATTGGACCCATGCTATCCCGCGTGATATACTAAAGAGAACACTTAAAATCGTCGACAATTCGGGACCACCAAAAACAAATATTTCAACTGGGCAAGTATTAAAGCATAAGTGATTGGTGAAACCTATCATTTGCCCCAGTGGATGGAACCACCAGTCGATTTCGAAACTCCTACAATTCAACTGGCTGGTTTCTCCTGATGTCCGCAAACCCTGAAAAACCCTCGCCGTCTAAAGACGAGGGACAAAACACATCATCTGCTGGCAACACGGTTGCCAATGTCCTCGGCGGTGTCGTTCAAACGTTAAAAGACGTGTCCAAGGAAGCACTTGACGAAGGCGCGCGGCAGACACAACTTCTTCAGACTCGTAGCGAGCTAAAGAAACTAAGAACTAATTTGGAAAAACGGATCCCTCGAGATATTGGCGCATTAGCCATCCAAGCGAACGTCGAATTGCCTTCCGAGGCTGAAACAATCAGGGAATTGGAGCAGCGGCAAAAATCGTTCGATCTTGCCAACCAATCGGGAATCGCGGGAGACAAAGAAAAGGCGAATGAAGCCAAAGAGCTAGCCATCGGAATTTCCGAACTTCAAATCAAATTGGGGCAAGCTGTTTTTGAGCAGCGACCGACGTTGGATGGGCTTGAAGCATTAGTCGAAAGATGGGATTCGACGGCTCAGAAAATCACCCAAGCGAAAGAGATTGAGCAGAAACTCGTTGCAGCAAGCCAGCAACGATCCTTCAAGAAAAAGGCACTTGCCCTCGCCGGGTTTGGTGTCACCGGTGGAGTGATTTTGCTGATTGGTTACTTGTTTATTTCAAGTATGTTTGGCACTCCCAGTTACATTTCATCATCAACTGATGAGACCGCACTTCAAGAGGCACTGGCATTAGTGGTTTGTGGTTTTCGAGTCATCACCGAGGAGGGTGATCTCGTGGAAGTGCCATTTAGTCGTGGAACTGGGTTTGCTGTATCTTCAAACGGACATTTGCTTACTAACAAGCACGTCGTGGAAGAGATTGTCAAATATTCCAGGACTGATACCTGGAAACAAAAACTCAAGAAAAATGACAACCTTGATGCTGAAGAACGTGTTTGGGTCTTTGTCGGCGGCGAGAAACTCTCTGCGGAGATCGTTTACGTATCAGGTTCACTCGATTTGGCCATCTTGAAAGTCGATCACAAATTTGAACGGCCATTTCGTCTCAGTGATGAGGCAGACTTGGCACGGGCAACAGAAGTCAGTGCCGTTGGTTTCCCAGGGGCCTCCAGTGTAGCCTACTCGCAGGAGGAGAATGTCGCAGCTTTAGCTCGATCGATGGATGACCGCTCGGACCTTTCCAAGCAGTTTAAATCTCGTGAATTCGATTTTGTTATGACCTCTGGGACCGTTGGCCTGTGCTCCAGGGAAGAAGGCTCAAGTCGGCATTGGATCCAACACAACGCGGAAATCAATCCAGGAAATTCCGGCGGCCCACTGATAACCGATGACGGAACGGTGGTTGGTATCAACACTCAATATATCCAATCGGCAGCAGGCGTTTATCGTTCGTTTTCAATGCCTCAAGTCAAACAGGAAATCAGCGAGCACATCAAAGCAGTACGCTGGAAGTAACGCCAACTCAACGATCTCCCAATTCAACCTGAACGAACTAGGTCTTCAATGGGTGGCCCGATAACTGCCCAACAGGCGATTGAGATCGGGGAGGACTGGAACCGTGGATCGAATCGTCGACGAACTGGGAAAAGTCGAATAGGCAGTCAAAGTCATTTCCGACTCACAGCTCCTTGGCAACTGAGTATCGGCAAGGCAACGACAGCGTGAATTTCCCCAACCAGAGCAAGTCAACTATTCCGACCTGTCCTGCTCAATCCTTTCGATTCCACACCTGAGCACCCATTCGTGCTGATGTAAGTCCTGAGCAGATAAAATCCGGATGAGTCCCCCCTTGATCAACCTCAAAACGGCTTGCCCCTGAGCAAGCCAAACAATTCGATTCCGATCATGTAGGGCCACGCAACTACTCGCACGAATCAAAAAGCGCCAGCGCCCCGAATTCTGTACCGAGATTCTTTAGCGCGATACTACGAGCATGCTGCTTGAGGAAAATAAAAAAGGGCCTCAAGTATTAAATACTCGGGCCCCATAAAGCGGACGGAGAGGGATTCGAACCCCCGGACGAGTTACCCCGTCGCCGGTTTTCAAAACCGGTGCCTTCGACCAGACTCAGCCATCCGTCCTCGCTTTTTAACGTGTCGAATTGTTCCTAAATTTTTGATTCCTAGGCAGGGATAGTTATAACTAAGTCGTATTGGTCCTGACAAGAGCCGAACACAACAAATCTCAGCAGGAATACTTGCCGCAGAAATCACTCCGGCGACATTTCAATTCGAGTTCTCCTAGCGTTAACTCCGCATCTTTGATTTCGGCAAAAAATGGTTCCGAATTCATCAAGTGGTTGGTATTTTTCAGTTTTTTTCCTTTTCCGTGCCAACGGCCAATCTTATTTTGCAATCAGGCCCCGTGATACAGGGCTCTGTCAGAATCAAAGAGTTCGTCGTGTGCAATCAGCGATGCCGCTGGAGCATCTCGCAATTCCGTCTCGTCTCTTTCTGAAAAACATTATTCGAGCCACCGGACGACTCGATGTCCTTCACCTCGCGACTGTTCCGGACTCATGTAAGCGGGAGTGCCAACCAAACGAGCTGAACTAGTATTAGCTACCTCTCGTTTTGCCAAACCAAAATCAGTTAAAAAAGCTTTTTGATCCCGTTCCAATAAAACGTTGGCAGGCTTTACATTGCGATGAACGATTCCGGCCATGTGAGCGTAATGCAAGGCATCGGCAATCATGACCGCCGCACGCCTCCAACGGTGAGATCGGTTGTCATCTTGGCATCAACTCGTGCACGAAAGCCTCTGTAGTGCCAGGCGCCCATTTGACGGATGGCCCTTTAGGCGCCCCTAATAATGAGATAAAATCCAATTCCTAAATTCAGAACCGTAAGCTGCAACCCAAACGCGAAGCCCAATGAAATTAATCTTGATTGCACTATTGTTTGTTGTTTATCCGTTTTCACTTATTCAAGTAGATGCAAGCTGGGCTCAACAACCGACGAGCGCTCAACTGGTCAAGACCGATACGGGGTGGTCACTTGTTCGGGATGGCAAACCGTATTACATCAATGGGGTTGGATGTGATGGGTCGTTAGGCGATCTCGCCAAAACCGGAGCCAATTCGGTTCGCACTTGGGACACAAAAGACTTTACCCAAAAACTTCTGGACGACTGCCACGCCCAAGGAATTTCGGTGTCGATGGGGATTTGGCTGGGCCACGAGCGGCACGGCACCAATTATCAAAATTTTGACGAAATGGCTGAGCAGATTGACTCTGCAATGAAGACGGTCCGTCGCTTCAAAGATCATCCGGCGGTTTTACTCTGGGGCGTCGGAAATGAGATGGAAGGTGGCGAAGGATCTAACCCCGCGATCTGGTCTCACATCGAACACATTGCCAGCCTGATCAAGAAAGAAGACCCGAACCACCCCGTGATGACCGTGATCGCTGAAATTGGCGGACGCAAGGTAGAGGGGATTCATAAATTTTGCCCTAGCGTTGACATCATCGGGATTAACTCATACGGCGGGGCACCGAGCGTCAGCAAACGGTACTCAGAACTGAACGGAACGAAGCCCTACATTATCACTGAATACGGACCGGTCGGAACATGGGAAGTGCCCAAGAACAGCATCGGCGCAATTGAAGAACCGCTAATCCAAGAAAAAGCCAAACACTATGCCCAGTCTTACAAAGCCTTCAAAGCCGATGCCTCCTGCTTAGGGTCTTATGCTTTTCTATGGGGACACAAACAAGAAGCGACGGCGACTTGGTTTGGAATGCTGCTGCCCTCCAATAATCGAACCGCAATTGTCGATACGATGACTGAGCTCTGGACAGGCGAGAAACCAGCTAACCTTTGTCCGGAAATTAAATCCCTGACGTTTGAGGGCAGCAATTCAGTCAAACAAAATCAACTTGTTCGATTCAAATTAGACGCTTTCGATCCAGAGACTGATCCGCTTCATGTCAAATGGGTTTTATCTGCTGAATCATCCAGCTACGTAACCGGCGGAGATGTTCAGGCAGCCCCGGAAGAATTCAAGGAGCAAATCGTCAGCGCCGACAAAACCAGTGCGGAAATCAAGATGCCGGAATCAGGTGGGATGTATCGCGTCTACGCGTATGTTGATGATGGCAAGGGTGGTGGTGCTGCTGCCAATATTCCGATCCATGTCGAGGGTAACGTCAAAATGCGACCCGCCCAAAAAAGCGATTTGCCGTTTGTCGTTTACGAGGACACATTCGACAACGCCCCTTACGCGGCCTCCGGTTTCATGGGATCCGCCGAAGCAATCTCACTTGACCCTCGTTGTGCCGACAACCCCAAAACCGGCACCCACTGCTTGAAGATTTCATACAAGCGAGAAGACGCGTGGGGTGGCGTGGTCTGGCAAAGCCCCGCCAACGACTGGGGAGATCTCGATGGTGGATACAATATTAGTGGAGCGAAAACATTCAAGTTTTGGGCAAGAGGCGACAAGGGAAATGAAACCATTAAATTTGGTGTCGGCTTGCTGGGCCGTGACAAAAAGTATTTTGACACCACCCAAAAAGAAGTCGTCATTACCCTGACGGATCAATGGCAACAGATTACTGTTGACCTAAAAGATGCTGATCTTCGCCGTATCAAAACTGGATTCTTCTTTTCCGTTGAAGGGCAGGGCCAGCCGCTCGAGTTCTTTGTCGATGGCATTAGGTTTGAGTAGATACGCATAATTTCCTATCTGTTGAGCGAAAACGAGCCCGACCTCGGGGTCAATCACCCACGACAAATCTTCGGCCGGTGTGGCTCACAGACGGATTCATCGCCAAGTCTATTCTTGATCAAATAAGGACCCTTTGCCCCTTTTGCAGGACTCTAGCCCCTGCAGACTGCGGCAAGAGGTTGCTCTTTTTTCGGTCGGTTGCCATGCCATCCCTGATGATTCGTTTGCACAAATTCAAACAACCTCGTCAATCGACCGAATTACGTCCTTAAACGACGCTTGCAGCGGGTGTTCCGTCATTGAGTTCGGTTGAGTGATTTTGACTCTGCATCTACATTTAGAGCTAATGCTTCGTGAGTATTTTTACGAATCAAACTACTGAACACGGGCGCCTCATCGCAGCAAAAGAGTAAATCATGGAAAAAACTGGAGTTGCGATTGTCGGCCTCGGAACAGTAGGCCAAGGAGTTGCAAGATTATTGCTTGACCACGGCGATAGAACAGCACGTCACGCAGGTCGAACGCTTTGGCTCACGCATGTCGTCGTTCGAGACATCAACAAACCAAGAGATGTTGAGGTACCAGGCGGTTTACTCACGGATGATTTACAAAAGCTACTTGATGACCAAACGGTCAAAGTTGTCGCACAGCTGATTGGTGGCATCGAACCGGCCAGAACCATTACGCTGAGGATCTTGGAAAGTGGAAAAGATGTCGTGACCGCCAACAAGGCTCTGTTGGCTGAGCACGGTCCTGAGCTTTTTGATCGTGCGCGTCAATTGGGCCGGTCGATTGCCTTTGAGGCTTCGGTTGCCGGTGGGATCCCCATCATCTCCAACATCAGCCAATGCCTATCTGCTAATCAGGTTATTTCGCTTCGTGCGATCCTCAATGGAACCAGCAACTTCATCATTTCCAAAATGGATTCTGAAGGCGCGAGTTACGAGTCCGCACTTGCCGATGCAAAGCAATTGGGCCTCGCCGAGGCTGATCCAACGATGGATGTTGACGGTACTGACGCGGCACAGAAACTGGCGATTCTCGCACATCTCGGGTTTGGAGCCCGAGTGCATTGGTCAGACATTCCTCGACGAGGAATTGATTCGATTGAGCAGTGCGACATGAATTTCGCCAAACACCTCGGGTACCGGATCAAACTGATCGCTTACGCCAAACAATTTGACTCCGGAATTCAGTTGATGGTCGCTCCAATGATGGTCAAAACGGGAAAGCCATTAGCGGAGGTTCAAGCGAATTTTAATGCAATCAGCGTGCTGGGCGATGCCGTTGGACCCGTCTTTTTTCATGGCCAGGGTGCCGGACAAATGCCGACTGCGTCTGCAGTGGTTGCTGATATGATCGACACCGCGGTGGGGAGAACCGGAATCACGTTCAAGACACTTGAACTATGGGCCGAAGATCACAAGCGAGTTGATTTTGCCAGCCCGGGAGACCTCGAAGGTCGATTCTACATGCGATTCGATGTCGTTGACCAACCCGGAGTCATGGGCCAAATCACCGGGCGACTCGGACAACACGGAATTTCAATCGCTTCGGTTTATCAACACGAGGCACAATCGGAAAAGCAACAAACGGTCCCTGTCATTATCATGACTCACCGGGCAAAAGAGTCCGATGCTGAGGCCGCAATGAAGCAGATTGCGGAGATGCCTACCGTTGCCGATACACCTGAACGGTTTAGAATCTTGAGCTAGGCGATAACGCGAATCGGTTGATGGCTCCAACCACCGCACGTCGCAAATCGCTCAGGGTCCAGCGTAGTGTCTCGGAGACGCAAACCATTCCCCGGCGAACCAACCTCCTTTCAACGACATGGCAGTCAAATATCCATTATGAAATATGTAATCATCATCCCGGATGGCTGTGCCGATGAGCCACAGCAATTACTCGAAGGCCAAACGCCACTTCAATCTGCCAACACGCCGGCGATGGATGAGATCGCCAAAAGAGGCGTTGTCGGTCGGGCGAACCATACACCCAGTCACCTTCCAGCGGGCAGCAGTGTCGCCAACATGAGTTTGTTGGGTTACAACCCAATTGAAAACTTTACAGGACGCGCCCCGTTAGAAGCGGCGGCCCAAGGCGTGAAACTTGGTGATAATGACTGGTGCGTACGTTGCAACCTGGTCACAGTGCAAGACCAAACGATGACCAGTTTTACCGCTGGACACATCACCAGCGAAGAAGCTAAGGAATTGCTGGCCACCGCTCAGAAGAACACCACGGATACTCGTCTCGAGTTTATTCCGGGTGTCAGCTATCGCAACTTGTTAATGTTTCGGCCCACCAACGACTCGCCCGCTCCTTTTTCGGATGAAACCCGAGCCACCCCGCCGCATGATCTAACAGACAAGACGGTGACCGAAGATTTCCCACGGGGACCGGGAAGCGACCTGCTGTGCGAGTTAATGAACCAAAGTGCGACTTGGTTTGCCGAACACACAATCAATCTTCAACGCTCAAAAGAAGAGAAGCTTCCGGCTACCAATATTTGGCTTTGGGGGCTGGGGCGTCGCCCCAATCTGAAGTCCTTCCAAGAGCTTCACGGTATCTCAGGCGCCATGATCACAGCCGTCGACCTGCTCCGAGGGTTAGCGACATTGGTTGGCTGGGATCGAATTGAGGCCCCCGGCGCAACCGGATATACAGATACAAACTATTCATCTAAAGGCGAATGCGCTATCGAAGCGTTGGCAAAATACGACCTCGTTTGCGTCCATATCGAGGCACCTGATGAATCTTCTCACGAAGGTGACATGGAGAAGAAAATCAAATCACTGGAAGAAATCGACGAAAAAATTGTTGCCCCCATCCTCAAGCACCTAGATGATTCTGGTGAGGAGTATCGAATACTCGTCTCTCCAGACCATCCTACCTACCTCAGCACCAAGACTCATACACATGGAGATGTGCCATTCACAATTTGCGGTACCGGCGTCGCGGCCGATGGTCACGAGGAGTATCACGAGGCCAACGCGGCAGCGAGTGACATCGCGATGCCTCATGGATGGGAACTGATGCCTTATTTTTTAAAGCATCAAAACTAGCAAGCCAGTTCTCAAGAAGTTGCCCTCGGAGCTACCGTTCGATTATTGAAACGAGCTAAACGCCAGAGACTAATAGTAGGGGCGAAGCATGAGGTAACAAATTGGACCCGTCACCGCGACGTATAACCAAACAGGAAACACCCGTTTCGCCATTTTCCGATGTCTTTGAAATTGATTTGTGAATCCGTAGATCCAAGTCAGAAGGATAAATGGCAAGCTCAAGGCGGCTGTGACGATGTGTGAGATCAGAACAAGCAAATAAACAGACTTGATCATGCCTTCTCCTCCGAACTTCGTCTCCTCGGTGGTGAAGTGGTAGGCCACATAACAAACCAGAAACAACGCCGAGCAGGTCATAGCTGCGGTGATAGCGAGCTTGTGTAATCGAACGTTTTTTCGCTTAATTGTCACCAACGCCGTCACAAGAAAAATCGCCACCAACGAATTCAAGCACGCATGAACCGCCGGCAGAAAGCTGAGACTCATCCCCTCTGGGAGGGGTATTTTTTCTGGCCGCCGCATCGCCCCCACCAGGGCCCAGACCAATACGGTCACGACCCAAGTCGCAATGGTCAACTTTTTCCCAAGGGCAACGTTTGCCGGTTGTTGTAGATACTCTTGATGACTCATCGGTCAGCCCTAACTTTTGTCCGCTTCCAATTTGATTGCCGCCTCTTCCTCTCCATTTTTTTACCGTTCACCCTGTGGCGAGGCCACAGTTTTTTGGGGACGATCTTCTGCACGCAACTGCTCGACCAGTTTGAGCATCTCAATTTCTTGGTTCGCATCGCTCCAATCAAAATCGCCGCGAACTTCCCCCCAACGATCGACCACATAAAGTTGCGATGAGTGATGGCCATCGGTGGCGTGGGCCTTGAAAAACTCGCTTCCGATTCGCTTGACCAAAAGGCTTTTACCCGTACAAAACAGCCATTTTTCAGGATCCGCATTTAACGTCTTGGCAAATTCCTGCAAACGACTGGGCGTATCCGTCGTGGGATCCGTCGTCATACTCACAATTCGCGGACATTTATCGCCTAAACGTTTTTGCAAATCCCGTAGATATTCATTCTGCTTTTTGCAGATCCCCGGGCATGAACTAAAAAAGAAATTGGCGATCCAGACCTCCCCGGTCAAATCGCGGGAGAAAAACTTTTTTCCGCTTCGCTCGGTCAGATGAAAATCCCGAATCCAAGGTACGTTGGCCAAGTCGGGATACTCGTACCCCGCCAGCACATTTCGAGTGTTGACAGTTTCGTCTAGTGGTGGTTCGGTCTCGGCAGCAACCTCTCTAGCAACATCGAGAAACCGTTTCATATCCGTCGGCTGATCCCACTTGAAACGATCGCGATAACGGCCCCATTTATCGACCAGCAGAATGTTATCCGTGTGAGTATCTCGATCCACCACCACATTAAACATGTGTTGACCAATCCGCTCCAGTTCGTACTTCTGCCCCGTCAAAAATGTCCAGCGGTCACGGTCGGCCCCGTATCCCTCAGCATACTTGCTTAATACCTCAGGCGAATCATTCTCCGGGTCAACAGTTATCGTCAAAAACCGCAGATCCGTTTTTTTAAGAAGACCATTAACTCGATCAAGTTCGTTGTTTAGCTCTCGGCAAAACGTGGGGCAACTGGCAAAGAAAAAACTCACGACATACGGTTTGCCAACCAATTCAGAACTATCAAACAGATCGCCATTCTGATCTGTCAACTTAAAAGGATCCACGTCCGGGAGATGCTTCCACGGAACGGAGTCGATCACCGTTCCCGCTGGGTTAGACGCCTGGCCTACAACGGGACCGTTCTTGACCTCGCCGTCGCCTTGGCCTTCGGAGAAAAACCAAAACCACCCCAAGCCAATGGCTACAAGGCTCCACAAAACTATTGGAATCGCGTATCGCATCTCATCTTCCCGATTGGGACCCATAAGTCCCGGTTAATTACACCAAACAAAACCAAACGTCCTCCGGAGACCGTGCGATGTCGCTAAGACGCAAACAACGTCACCGCGACTGCTCACGCACCGCCTTATTACAATCTATATTCCTCGGGCACCTATGTTAACCGTTCCTGCGGTTGGCGTATTCACATGGTTTTCCTCGGGCGCAATTTTTCGACTCTCTTTTAGATAACTTTGAGTTCGCAACCCAAACCGCGTCCATCCCCTCAAATTCTTGCCGTTCCCTGTCCATCATGGGGGGATTGGCTATTCCAAACGAACGCCGTTCGGCCACACCACGCTAAAGATACCGCTGCGATTCTCATGGGATGAATTGAGAGCATCTTCGTCCATGGATCAGAAAAGATACAACAAAGGAAACAAAAAGATCCAAACAATCGCAGCAAAGTGCCAATACAAGCCGACATTTTCTAAAATCCCAGCTCGCCCCCGCCCCAACCGCATCGGCATCAGGAACAAAAACCCAACCAACCCTCCAGCCACATGCAACGCGTGAAAACCAGTCAGCAGGAAATAAGTACTGGCCCAGGTTTTCCCATTGGGGATTACCATGGGGAGCTGCAGTTGAAAATGTTCATTCAGTCCTGACTCCAGAGAACCAAATTCCTGCATCGCATCGGCACGATTGCTTAGGGGTAAAACTTTCGCGGCAATTCGACTCGCCTTGGCTGCACATTCTGTAGCCTCCTGAGTTTTGGCTACCAGCTCCTGCTGAACTTCCAGGTTGGACTCGTTGCCGAATTGAGACAACTTGGTGTTGAGATCGTCAATGTCTCGCTGAAGTTTTTGAACCCTATTTTCTGCCAAAGCTAACTCAACTTCTTCAACAATCAAAAGCTGCTGAGTTTCTATCAGTTCATCAGCGAGATAGTTATTCACTCGCTCATTTTTTCCGCGAGGGTAGATTTGATGAGCCAGACTTTCGAGTGCCAGCTCCTGCATCTCCGGGTTTCCCGCCTGCCTCACTTTAATTTGAGTCCACCGAAGTAACCCAGAGCGGATCAACTCGAGACGCTCCAACTCATTGTCGCCTGCCTTATTAAAAGACGTTTTGAATTGGGGCACACGGCTTTCACGTTCAAGTAACTTTGACTCGGCCTCCGCAGCCCCAAGTGCACTAATTTGCGAATCCAGACTCGCTTTTACCGCCACTAAATAATACAAATCTGCTCGATCATAAAGTAAACTTCGAGGAGCCGCCGGATAGATTCCGTGCTTAAATTTCGAGCTGTCTTCATAAGCCTTGGTGCCAAGGAAAACACAGCCTAAAACGAATGCGAGAACCAACCATTTTTTGGAGGTCTTCACCCGATCACGTTGAGCAGCCTTCGCCGCGAATACAACGGTGACAGAGGAGCAAATTAAAACAAACGTGTTCACCGCTCCCAACCAGGGAAAGACCCACACGACGTAAGGTGAAGGCCAGCTGCCATTCGGCACGCCGAATCGCAAAAAAATGTAACTCCCGATCAACGCGGTAAAAAAGATCAATTCGATTGAGAGAAACAGCCAGACAGCCAACTTTCCGTTAGGGACCGGCACGGCGGGCTGATACTCAAGATGAACGGGGTCATTCAAATCACGACCGTCGGCTTGTGTACCAGATTGGTCAGAAGCAAGTTGTGTTCTCGACACGCTCATAGAATTCGATGGAAGCGAAATTGTCAAAAACTAAATCAAACACGTTACCAACAAAACCATGTAAAGCGGCAAATAGATAATCGAAACTCGTAACAGCTTACGAGCGATCACCTCCGTCCGAGAGGCGTTAAAGGCAATCGCAGCTTTGAGGTAGTAAACACCAAGCAGGATCGCGACGAGACAAAAAATCCAGAATTGAACTGGCGACATTGCCAGAGCTGGGATCAAGCTAACCAAAATTAACAATACGGCTGTGATCACAGACTTCCGCCCCGCCGCCGCCCCCGTCGGCTCGGTCACCGTAAGCATTTTCAACCCGCCTTTGCGATAATCGTCACGATACATCCAAGCGATTGCCATGAAGTGGGGAAATTGCCAAAGTAGCAACACTCCGAAAAACGCCCAGCCAACCAAGCCAACTGATTGCGTGGTCGCCAAAGACCCCATCAAAATCGGCATCGCACCGGCCACAGCTCCAACTTCCGTATTGAAGTGAGTTTTTCGTTTGAGCGGTGTGTAAATAAAGACGTACAGAATCCAGTTTGCCAAGCCACACGCTGCCGTTTCCCAATTGACAAGAGCTAAGAGAAACCCCATCCCGACACCCAAAGACACCGCTCCGAAGGTTGCAACCTCGGTCGAAGATAATCTTTGGCCGGGCAGTGGACGACCGGCCGTTCTTGGCATCAGAAAATCTGAATATCTTTCAAGGTACATATTCATGGCATTGCCACTCGACGCGACCCCTAGCATGCCGACGAGGGCCCCAAGAAACGAGATGACACTTATTCCAACTTGGGCCTCTGCAGCCGCTAAAAATGCGGCAACGGCAAACGTCAATAAAACCATTACCGAGATGCGCAATTTCGTCAGCTCTACGTACGCCTGAAAACGCGTTTTTTCTTGGGGAGCCGAATTCACTTTTGCACTTTCTTGACTGGTCGTCAAAGATGACATTTTACTAACTCGTCGTTAAAGGTTTGACACAATATTAGGCGAATCTGCGTTTGTTGTTTGGATTTTTTCGCCTTGTACTCTTCTGCACCGCAGAATCTGCACAGTCCATAACGCCAATATTAGCGAGCCAACGGCAACATGAGCAGTGATCAAGTTCATTTGAATAAAAGTTTTTTCGCCAACCACAAATGCTGCCGCGAATCCAAGCTCGGAAAACCAGACCGGCCAGCCAAATTTGACCACCCAAGTGCCGAAACCAAGCCCAACTTGTAGCAAAATCAGCAGCATCAGAATATTTATCGAACTTCTAATTCCGAGCCCTCGGAAACGTGGCATTCGCGTGATAAACCACTGAATAACAGTTCCAACGATTAACAAGACAGCCACAGAAACATGCAGGACCACCAATGATTGATAAACGTAAGCCGGCGAAGTGACAGAAATATGCCTTAAAAACGCACCAATTACCAATTGGCCAAAACTCATCACCAACATGGCCCCCGCCCAGTAAGCCAAACCGGAAGCACCGGCAATCGGCTTGGTCTGGTTTTCAAACGGATTGACGTGGGTCAACCACCACCTCGAAGTAACCGCACAAAAGCCAACCACAAAAGCGAAAAATGCTGGCCCCAGACAGCCGTGAATCTTCGCAAGGACTCGCGCATCGAGCAGGACTCGCATCCCACCAAGGCAACCTTGAAGGCTCACCAAAAACAAGAGTCCCCCCGAAGCCCAGCGTACCGACCGCCTCGGATCATACCGAACCGTCGTGATCACCAAGACAATCGCGACCACTCCCGCAAGTGAGCCAAGCAAGCGATGCCCGTGTTCGACAAAGAGATCGAACGGGCCGAACAGCCAGGTTTCGACGGGATACAAAAACATGTTGTAGCCATAAGTCCCCGGCCAGTCAGGAACCGCCATCCCCGCATCGTAGGTCGTCACCAAGCCACCGACCCAGATTAAAGGAAACACCACCAGAGCCAATACGACTGCAACACGATGCGGTTGTCGGTTCTGAAGCTGGTTCGGATTGTCGAGGACTATCGTCATTTTATCTTTATTGCAATCAGCTAGTTCGCCACATTAAGAGGGTTGTTGCGCAACTTCAACTTGGCTTGACTTACTAGATCCTACCCGAGGAAACGATTGTCGCGGCGTTAAATAACACGAAGTTTGTGGATGACTTTGATTTAGGTTTCCAACGCAGAAGTATTTTTTTAATTTTCAATTGTCTGGGGAAAATAATCTTCCTCCATCTCCGGGGAGCTGTACTCATACGGACCACGATAAACCGTCGGCTGGGCTTCAAAATTCCCATGCGGCGGCGGGGTTGCCGTCACCCATTCCAACGTGTTCGAGTTCCAGGGATTTCGCTCTGCTCGACGACCGAAAAACATGCTCCCCAAAAAATTTCCCAGAAATAAAAGTTGGGTGAATCCCATACCAATTGCGCAAATTGTCATGAACTGGTTGAGCGGCAGCAAATCCCTCATCGCTTCAGAAATATACGGATCCGCCATTCGCCGAGGCATGCGGCTCAAAAAATGCATCGGAAAAAAAGTGCCATTGAGAAAAACAAAGGTCAGAAAGAAATGGAGCTTACCGACTTTTTCGTTCATCATGCGCCCAAACATCTTGGGAAACCAAAAATAAATCGCTCCAAAAACTCCAAGCAAGCTGCTTCCAAATAGCATGTAATGCAGGTGCGCAACAATGTAAAAAGTGTCGTGGACCATGGTAGCTATGGGGGGCAACGCCATCACCAGGCCTGACAATCCCCCGATCACAAACATCAACACAAACCCAAGGCTAAACAACATCGAAGTTGTTAAATACAGTCGCCCTCCCCAAACCGTACTAATCCAATTGAAAACTTTCACGCCACTTGGCAACGCAATCAGCATCGTGGAAACCATAAAACTCAATGCCAAGGTCTGATTCATTCCGGAGATGAACATGGGTTGCCCCCCAACAACGACCCCTAGGCCAGCGATCGAGGCCATCGAGTAAACCATTGGTTTGTAGCCAAACAACGGTTGTCGAGATAGGCAAGAAAGCATATCTGAAACCATGCCCATCGCAGGTAGGATCATGACGTAAACCGCGGGGTGCGAATAGAACCAGAACAAGTGTTGCCACAACAGCACCTGCCCCCCTCCGCTTGCAGCAACTCCATAATCCATCGCTAGATTTTCTGGCAGAAAAAACCCCGTACACCAGAGACGATCCGACCATTGCATCAGAGCGGTTGCCGTGAGAACGGGCAGAGCAAAAGCTTGAATAATCGCCGTCATGAACATACCCCAAATCGTCATCGGCAATCGAAACATCGTCATTCCAGGCGCCCGCATTTGAATGATCGTCGTCAAACAATTGATCGCCCCCAACATGGACGAAACGCTAACAAATAGAATTGCCAGAACCCACATCGTCTGCGCGTCACTCAGGAAAACACCTAAGGGAGGGTAAGGCGTCCAACCCGCAGAGGCTCCATAGACAGGCATAAACAAACTGATAATTAGGCAAGCAAAAGCTGGCCACATGAACCAGTAGCTAAGCATATTGAGCCGAGGAAACGCCATGTCCTCCGCGCCAATCATTAAAGGGATCAGGTAGTTGCCAAATGCACCGGATAGCATTGGAATGACCACGAAAAAAATCATAATTGTGGCGTGGATCGTAAATAACATATTGTAGAATTCGGGCGTTATCTTCCCTCCTGAATCCGCAAACAGCATCGGTCCAAAAACCGGCATATCCGACCATGGCCAGGCCAATTGCCAGCGTACTGCGAGCGCCAACCCGCCCCCAATAAAAAGCCAAATGATTGATGAAAACAGAAACTGCAATCCGATGATTTTATGATCGGTTGCGAACACGAACCTGAACAAAAACCGGGTCACAAAGTTTCCCTTCTGACGTTCTTGTTTTGAGCGATTATTGTTCGTTTGGTGCATGTGCGACTTGTTTTACCTGAATCAAATTTCAGCTTTTAGCCTCGGCAACGGTTACGCTCAGGGCCATTCGCTCTGAAACTAGACCGCGTTCGTGGTTGGAGTTTTATCCCAAACCAGAGTCGTGCTGACGTCATTCAAACATTTTTAAAATGAATCTTGGAGTCCAATTTTCAAAAATCAAAGTTCACAAACTCATCCTTGACCACACGGACCAACGGTGTCTCCGCAGACAAAAAACCGGGCAGATCAGCGTTATGTTACTCGGCAAACCAAATGTCGAAACTCTCACAGTCAACCAAGCAGATCCCGAGGGCCCGACGCCATACGTCGCCATCAAAAAGGTGATGCCCCCAAAACCGGGACGCTAAAAAACAGAATGCTCCAGCAACGAGTCATGGTTATCGAGCAATTCCCTTTTCGCTGACCGACGATTGGCTCGATTTCGAATCTTGGTAAGGCAGGGATAAAACGTAGGCCACAATTTTCCAGGTCTCCTCCGTCGTCAAGATCGTCGAGGCCGGCATCGGTGTTCCTTCAATTCCGTTGGCGACTCGCAGATAGATATCGTTGGGATGCCCCCCTCCACGGTAAACAGACAGATGCAAATTTCGCGGCTTGACTTGCCTTGGTGGCAAAGCCCCCGCCGCAATGAAGTCCGCGTAACTAGCCGGCTCAAGCACGTTCGCTGATTTTAACCAATCGTTGGTCCAATCATCAAATCCAAGCTGGCCATCTCCCATACCCGTCTCACCGTGGCATTGCTTGCAGTTAGCTTTGGAATAGAACAACTTACGGCCCTCATCAACGAACTGTTGATGCCCTGCATGGGATTCCTGAAACATCGCCGGAGCGGGTGGTACCTTTAAGATTTTTCGCTCAGGATTGATCCACTTGGGTAAAAGGTCCTCCTGAAGCGGGACGCCGATCATGGAATACACTTGTTCCTCGAACTGCTCCCGTGCCTTTGCAGCAGTCGTTTCACTCTCTTGGGCTGAAGCGAGTAGACTCATGTCGATGATTGACTGCCCATCAAGCGCGGCAACCTCCGAAATTAAAAAACGTTCCAACTGACCACGCAACGTCAAATACTTGACGTAATGAACCAATGCCTCGATTTGTTCGTCAGGCAAAGTACGAAATGAAGGCATGGCTGTGCCGGGGATTCCGTTCTTAAGGATCGTGCGAAGATCGTGATCCGTCGGCGGCTGCCGCAGAGGAGTCGACTTGAACTTGAACTTTGAAAGCCGGAAATCTCGCGGATACGGATTGAGCATTTGCGATGTCGGTCCAGCTCCGTCACCGGTGATTCCATGGCAGTGGGCACAGTGCTCGCGATAAAGCCCCCTCGGCTCACCCTGCCGGTCGCTCTTAACGGCTCCAGCGGCCATCTCAAGATTTGCGAAACTGATGACTTCCTTCGCCTGTTCGTTCAGAAAGTAAGGGAACTTGGGTTCGTCAGGAGTTCCGAACAATGTTGTCAGAATGGTGCCAATTTCAGTCTTGTAGCGGTCGTCAAAAAGCTCCGCACTAATGCTTCGCTTCTGCCTGATCCATTCCACTTCATTGAAACGAAAATTGACGGGTGGAGACTTTTCACAGCCCGGTATGATTAAGAAACAGGCGGCGATCGATATTAGATAAGGGAGATTACGAAACAAAGAATTTCCAATGTCTGGTTGGCCCCGATTGTAGGCATCGTTCATGCCGATCTTCTCAAAAGAATGCTCCGGTATTCTCGCAAAAAACGTGCTTTTGTCGAGCGGACAAAATGTCGCACAACACCGACGCTACCGACATTTAAACCGCGAAAAGCCGAGGATCTTTAACCCTGTCTTGCGATGGTAAAGAATACACCGGGGAAATTAGTCTCGAGTCAAAGCTTTACCGATCGTAACAACTGTATCGACGCTAGATTTAGAAACCGTCGTCTTACCGTCAGGCCAGCAAACTTGAATCTCGACTTCGGAAGCGTGCTGCCCTAAGCCAAAATGAAGGGTCAAGTCATTTTGATTTCCCTGGCCTGTGCCTCCCTCGACTTGTCGAATTAATTTTTCGTCGCCAAGCTGAATTTCAACCAAAGCTCCAATCCCGTATGCGTTTTCATTAGGACCAGGATTTAATCGAACCTTCAGCCAATGATGAGTCTCACTCTTGAATCTTGCATTCTTCATTAGACGGCCACCGCTAACAAGATCCACAGCGCCGTCATTGTCGAAATCAGCCCACGCCGCCTGATAGGTATTGGGCTTGTCGACATTACTATTCAATGACTGATCTTGAAATTTCCATTGACCAAGATTGCGGTACAAAACACTTTTATCGCCGTTATACACCGTAGTGAAAAACAAGTCTAACTTTCCATCGTTGTCATAATCGGCAAGCGATGGTGAAGCATATTACTCTTGCCAATGAAGACCAGCCAATTTTGATTGGTCTGAAAATTTAAATGCTTGCGCCTCTCCAAGATTTTTCAGGAATGCGGGACGATCCTGATACGCCGGGGGATGAGAAAAATTACCGACGAAAAGATCTAAATTTCCGTCGTTATCAAAATCACCCCATGCCGACCCAATTGTATGCCCCCAAGCTCCCAGCTCTCCATCCCCGTCCACTCCCAACTCTTTGGCGACATTTAAAAAATTCGCTTGCCCGTCATTCTGCAAAAGTGAGTTGGGTTGTAAACGATAATTAGAAACATAGATGTCCAAATCACCATCACGATCGTAGTCTGCTGCGGTGATCCCACGTGCCCGACGAATGGTCTGCTGCTTCCAATGCTCAACGAACCTTTTACCTCCCTCATTAAGATAAATCACATCAGGAAACTCTTGGCTCGGCCATACTTCATATCCGCCCACATAAATATCAAGGAACCCGTCGGAGTTGAAATCTCCCCAAGTCGCCCCCAAGCTAACCTGCGTTGGCAAATCCGGAAAAGCATCCCCCATGTCCTCAAAGCTCTCACCGCCAAGGTTCCGGAACACCTTCCCTTTCCCTGACCAACAGAAAAGGTCGAGGAGACCATCGTTATCGAAATCTCCCCAAATCCCTGGACCGGAAAACCCAACGTCGACTTTATCAAAACGTTTACCTTTTTCGTTTCTCCACAGCTGCCCACTGACGTAGAGGTCAACCCAACCGTCTCCGTTGTAATCGCCCCAGGCGGCAACCCCTCCACCTAAACCCGTCAGCCCAACAGAATCAGTCACATCATCAAAGGCACTTTGAGCTGGCAATGATGGCACCCCAACCAAACCAACTATCAACACGGGAAAGAGACTCAACAAAAGCAATTCTGGCAAATCCCAAAGTCGTTTTGCAAACATGTAATCAAGCATGACATACCACTTTCGAGAAACAGATGAAGATTCCGTTCGAGCTAGAAACTCTGCCACTTGCTTTAAGAGCATCCGCATTATGCGGTATCAAACTTATATTTCAATGTTTGCAGGCATTTATCTTCCTTCAAACTTGTTTGAACCCCTTTATTGCGGACACCTACACGCAATATCTATCTTTCACGGGTTAAACTCTCAAATGACAATGTGACTTCAGGTGCGATGTCGCGTAAACTGAAAACCAGTTGAGAGCTCCCAGCCCGCTAAAATTTTAATCAGCCTTCATCGCGGGAGTGGCTGTTCTTCGACAACAAATCGAAGGCAACGCGTAAAATTGAATTACTTCGATGAAGGACTCGCCAAAGTGAACACTGCAACCCGCCACCTCGGCGGTGCACTTTCATTGCAAATCAAGACGGCCCAGATTCACGCCATTTAGTTGGCTCACCGTTGTCGCAAAAAAACTCTCTCATGAGTGACTTAGAACTACAAAGTCAAATTCGTTATAAAAACTAGCACAAACAACCACGGCCCGGAGTATTGGGACTGCCATGATAACGCTCAGATCTTTACTGCCACTTGTCTTTTCACTTTGCTTTTTTAGCAGCGTTGTGCTGCAAGGTGACGACTCACCCAAACCTTCGCGCCCCAACATTATTCTGGTGATGGCCGACGACATGGGCTACAGCGACATTGGATGCTATGGCAGCGAAATCGAAACCCCAGTCTTGGATCAATTAGCTGCAGGCGGTGTGCGATTCTCGCAATTTTATAATACCTCACGATGCTGCCCGACCAGAGCTGCGCTGTTAACTGGACTTTACTCACACCAAGCCGGCGTTGGCCTGATGACGAGCGATCTGGGACATGACGGCTATCGTGGTGATCTCAATAAGAACTGCGTCACGATCGCCGAAGCTTTAAAACCATCAGGCTATCGGACCTACATGTCAGGCAAGTGGCACGTTACCAAGCATATTACAGCTAATGGCAACAACAAAAACTGGCCTCTCCAAAGAGGTTTTGATCGCTTTTACGGAACGATCATCGGCGCAGGAAGCTTTTACGATCCAGCAACCCTTTGCCGAGACAATACGTTCATCACACCGGTCAACGACAAAGAGTATCAACCTGAGCACTACTACTACAGTGATGCGATCAGTGAGAACGCCGTCAAATATGTGAACGACCACTTCAAAACGAATCCTCAAGACCCTTTTTTCATGTACGTTTCCTACACTTCAGCCCACTGGCCGATGCACGCCCGGGATCAAGAAATCGCCAAGTATCAAGGTGTCTACAATGATGGTTTCGATCCAATTCGCGAAGCTCGCTACCTTAAGTCAATCCAGTGTGGAGTGATGAAACCGGAGTGGAAAATGACGCCCCCGGAGCTTAATTGGCAAAACCACAACAACAAGGACTGGGATGTCCGAAACATGGAGGTCTATGCGGCGATGGTCGACCGCATGGACCAAGGAATCGGCTGGATTGTTGATGCCGTTAAAGAACACGATGCCATCGACAACACGATTATCGTTTACCTTCAAGATAACGGCGGATGCGCAGAAGGTTTCGGACGCAAATCCAATGCCGAAAAAATTAAACAAAGCCGCCATAAACCTATGTCGGCCGATGAACTTCAAACGAAAATATGGCCCCCCATGCAGACCCGAGACGGTCGCGCTGTCAGAACTGGCCCAGGTGTCGAAGCTGGCTCGGAGGACACATTTATCGGATATGGCAAAGGCTGGGCAAACGTTTCTAACACGCCCTTCCGCGGCTACAAACATGACGGTTTTGAAGGCGGAATCAGTTCGCCCCTAATTGTGCATTGGCCCGCAGGAATTTCGAAAACAAACGCGATCAACGACAGCCCCTGCCACCTGATTGACTTGATGCCGACCTTTCTTCAAGTGGCAAACGCCAGCTATCCGACAACATTTTCCGGCAACAAAATCACTCCGATGGAAGGCGTTAGTCTGACCAAGGCCTTCAATGGCAATGGGATCAAGCGATCAAAACCGCTTGGTTTTGAACATCATGGCAACTTGGCCTTGCGGGATGAACATTGGAAAATTGTCTCGGTCTACCGAAACAACAAGGCTCGAAAATGGCATCTCTATCATATTGAATCCGACCGAACGGAGCTAAAGGATCTGGCTGAATCAAATCCAGCCAAACTCAATGAAATGATCGCCAATTGGCAGTCGTGGGCTGATCACGTCGGAGTTGTCGAGTGGCCAATCAAGAAGAAACGAAACAAATAGTCTTCCAGATCACGCAACGAGACAATTAATCACAAGCTTTTACATTGACCTTATCAGTCAGAGGTGGGGCTTTAAGCCTAGGAACTGGTGTAATTTCAGAGCGAGGTGAGATTCGAGATTCCCAACGGATAGATTTAAAGAACCTCTCGAACGCCCTCGCCTCGACCTGAATCGCTCCGACTACTATTTCGTTTAACCAAAACTGGTCAGACATGGGCCCGTGGAATAACGAGCAAGCCAATCAACCAGGGGCAATCGCGTCCCGTTATATCCCAACCAACCTGGCACGCCGCACGACGCCATCAGTCCCATTCCATCTTTTTGATTTCTTGATCCAGTTGATCAACATGGGATTGATTGTACGTCGACTCGGGCGCAAGGATACGACGATGGCAACCAGAACTAGCGAAAATTGCCACGACAAAAAGTAGGGTAAAACAAAGTTTCATCTGAACCAATCGTATCGAGTTCTCCAGGTCTCTCGGTTTGCAAAAGGCCAAACATGTTTTCGAAAGCTCTAAAGACTGGCCATCCACGGACTCGTCTTGGCATCGCCAAACATATTCTTGGTATTGCGATGACGGCGGCAGCCGAGAACTCATTCAACAAACGCTACTTGGTAAACGCTTCGGCAGGGAGTTTTAGAACACCCAAATCAAGAGACTTATCTTTGGCAATCGTCGCCTCAATGCACCCCCGGCGATCGGGCGTGTAACCTTTGATTTCGAGCGTCTTGAGATAACCGGCCTTCTTGTGCCAAAACTGAAACTTCCAATCACCCGCCGGAATGTTTTCAATTTTAAACTTCCCTGTTTCGTCACTGATCGCAACGTAAGGGTTATCGCGAATGAAGATAACTGAATCCATCCACTTGTGAATGTCACAACGGACCTCACCAGGAATTTTATCAGGGGTGTCCTCAAGTTTTAATTCAATTTCTTTACCAGCCGGAATGTTGATATTATGTTCCTGCTGGAAAGTCGTGATGTGGCAATTATGGCCAACATCGTCACTGTTTTTCATAATCAATGTCTGCCCAGTTCTCGCAAAAACAGATTTGGGCACAAAGCGGCATTTTTGATTGTCCAGAGTTAACTTGACCTTCTTTGTCTCGTCATAAGAAGGATGGAACTTTTCTGGAACCGCTGCACCGCGACCGACGTACATGAGGACAAAAACGTCTCTCAACTGCTTCTTATCATTGGCAACAATGCCATCATCCACCGGAATTTTACCGTCAACCAAACAGGCCGCCTTGTCGGGATTCCCCTCGACATCTTCGGGCGCCATCTTGGGCACATCTCCGTCAATCACGATTTGCCCCGTAAGTGATCCCCAATCGCCACCTTGGCCAAAGCAAGCCGAAGCAGCGAAACTGCCGACGAGAAATCCAACCAATGCCAACTTACTAAATACATTCTTCTTCATTATTTATCCGCTATTAAATTATTGTGTTTGTCGAACTTGAACGGTGCCCTTTGGGCACCAATCTCACGGGGCGTCCGGAACGACTATCGACGATTAATCGTAGTTAGCCATGCCTCCTTAAACCGCACCCTAAGTAAGATGCATCTCAACCCCCTCCTATTGTAGTGGAAATTCATTCGCGGAAACCGGGGGTTTAATCGACCAGAAACCAACCAAAATTCATGTATTTACCCGAGAGTCACCCTCAACCGTTCGTCCTGCGCATCTGCTAAGGTCTGCCAACCCATGCCACATCACACAAATTGGCAAATCAGTAATCCAATCATATGTCCTCACAACAAGTCACTCACCAAGCCAGCGCACCACATGAGGTTCCTTGAAAAAAACAGGATGCTTGTGTTGAGGAAGGCGATTTTTGCCCCTGTCATTGATTTTCGAAACCTTTAAAATCTGGTTTTAAATTAAGCAAAAATTGTTGAGTTTGAGTGAAACCTTCCACCAAACTCATGACCAACGACTAACGACGCCAACCAAAGATTCTGGAATTATGAACGTTCTTGTTGTAGGAAGCGGTGGACGTGAACACGCCATTGCTTGGAAGATCTCTCAGAGCAATCGCTCCAAAAACGTCTACGTCGCGTCAGGAAACGCAGGCACTGCGGTCGATGCACAAAACATCGAAATCGCGAGTGACGACATCCCTTCATTGATTGAATTCGCCAAGAAGAATCAAATCGGACTAAGCGTTATTGGACCAGAGATCCCGCTCTGCGAGGGGATCGTCGACGCTTTCGAAGCAGAAGGATTAAAGGTCTTTGGGCCAAGTAAAAGTGCCGCGAGACTGGAAGGAAGTAAAGTTTTTTGCAAAAACGTACTCCGTTCTGCTGACGTTCCCACGGCAGATTTTCACGAGTTCAAAGACGCCTCCATCGCCGAACGTTTTATCAATGAACGTTACAGTGAAACACCAAATGATGTCCCGCTGGTCGTCAAAGCGGATGGACTTGCCGCAGGAAAAGGAGCCATCGTTTGTGGAACACGTGATGAAGCCCTTGAAGCGATCGACATCATTGCGCGGCAACGCCAATTTGGAAATGCCGGAGATCGCATGATTATTGAAGACCGAATGCAAGGGATCGAGGCGAGCATTTTGGCCATTACCGATGGGAAGACTATCTTAACCCTTCCACCAGCCGAAGATCATAAGCGTGCTCACGATGGAGATGCGGGTCCGAATACAGGCGGGATGGGTGCCTATTGCCCAACGCCATCAATCGATGAAAAAACTCTGCGCTGGGTTGAATCAAGCGTGCTAGTTCCAACAGTCCATGTAATGAAGCGACAGCGGAATCCATTCCGAGGAATTCTTTATGCGGGCATGATGCTGACACCGCAAGGCCCCAAAGTTCTTGAGTACAACGTTCGATTTGGCGATCCTGAATGTCAACCACTCTTGATGCGTTTAAAAACCGACTTCCTTGATCTTCTGGAAGCAACCGTTGATCGCCGATTGTCAGAAATTGGCCCACTCGAATGGGACGAACGACCAAGCGTCTGCGTCGTTATGGCCTCGGAGGGTTACCCCGGCAAATACGAAAAAGGAAGACTGATTCGTGGTTTGGACGAAGCCTCCAAACTCGAAGATGTCAAAGTTTTCCACGCCGGAACAAAGCTGGACAGCGACGGCAACTCAGTCACCAATGGCGGCCGTGTGCTCGGGGTCACAGCCTTGGGTGAAACCGTCGCAGCTGCGAAACTCCAAGCCTACAAAGCTGTCAAATGCATTCGCTGGGACGGAGCTTGGTGCCGAAAAGATATCGCCGATAAAGCCATCACGATGGAAATTTGAAAGCCAACTTGAAGCAATACTTGGCGAGTAGCTCTTTCGGGACTGTTTGGCTATCCCCAACTCGCTTTATCCTAGCGCACCACCAATTTATCGGGCGCTCCCCAACCGTTGAAAAAACGACCAACTCTACCGTGCCGGAAATGTGGCGCCTCTGAAAGTGGCTCAACATTAAATCCCCGGCCATCAAAATTCATTTCTTCTTTTTTCAGGATCCATTCAAATATCACGCCTGGTCATGCGAACAAGAGACATTAACGTTAGTCCAAACTAACGTCGTGGGTGCTTTATTGCAGTGAAATCTTGGACTGATGAACTTCATCGCTCAAGACTAAAGCTGCCCTGTGAGTTTTAGCGACAAGAAAAAACTTGTCTCAACTAGAACCAACATAAGCCCAAGCACCCGGAATGTGACGCGCAAACACTGGGAGCGAGAATCGTGAAAAATGTCTCATGGATGGTCGCCTTTTGGGTCGTCTTGCATGCTGCTGTGACGGACAATCATGCAGAAGCCCAACAGCGCCCTGCCCAAGATCGACGAGCGGTCAACAGACCGCTTGATTTGGCTGGCGGAAGTGAGCACGTCGAACTCGAAGAGTTATTCGAACAGCTCGAAGCTATTTCCGAAAAGATTGGTCATCAACTTGAACGATGGGCGGAACAAAATTCCGGCGAACTGGAGGCTTGGTCCAAAAAATACGGTCACCAGTGGGAGGAGTTCGGCCAGCGTTTCAACAATAATATGAAGCAGCTGGCTGCCGATCAGCAAGACGCCTGGAATCTTTGGGCCCAGCGTTATGAAAGAAATCTAGAGCGTTGGTCTTCCACACTTGAAATTGAGGAACTCAGCCCGGAAAACGTCAAAGAACTGGTTGAGCAAAACCTTATAATGCTCAAGCAAATGCCAGTTAGCCAACTGGTTGACCAAGCCATTGAAACGGGCCTGAACGATTTTTCCGACGCCCCTTGGGAGAGTCTAGATGAGCTGGGACGGCTCGCTCGCATTGCAATTGAGCAGCCACTGGATGAACTTTCCGGTTTGTCGATTGATGGCCCTCAGGCAAAAAAAGCAATTGAGATGCAGGCCCGCAAGATGGGTCAGACCTTGGGCCGCCTGAAAGATGACATCGGCAGAAATATCTCCGATTCTTATTTTCAAAAAACCACTGAGCAAGCGAACCAGCCCGATGATCCGCGGATTCGTGCACTCAAACAATTGCGGCAGCGAAACGATGCAACGCCTGTACAAATCCAGCAAATCGATTCAATGATCGAGGCGATTCAGGCTGATGACAACCGTTCAAGCGGCCCGGCCCACCCAGCGAAATCACGTCAGGGGCGAGTGGTTGAGATCCCGCAACACGATCAGATCGTTAAAAATATTGAACAGAAAAAGCAGACACAGGCAGACCGTTTAAAAGCGTTCAATCACGATTTGCGACGTTCAAGCGAAGAGGCACGCAACGTTGAACGGCAAGAACAGGAAATGAAGTGGAAAACCAAAGACGCTCGTAAATCCAAACGGGCTGACGGAAAAGATCTGGATTCTACTTCTCGGCTCCAAAAAGGCGTCAAGCAAAATCAGCAACCACGCTCTCGGGCCAACCCCTTACCCACCAAGCAAAAAGACCAGCGCCTGAAAAAACGAGGCCGCCAAGCCGATTCCCCCTTGGATGCTGAAAACCAAGCGGATCCCGATGAAATGAAACTGCTTCGCCTTCAAATCGAACAACTGCGTCAGGAACTCGAATCTTTAAAGAAAAACAGGTCATCATTTTAACCATTCTGAGTTGACAATGAATTCGTCCCCAAACACGATTACAATCCAACTCAACGTAAAAGCAATTCAAAAGCCGGTGGCCCGCAACCAAAAATCTGCGGCCAGGGCATTTTTTTCAAGTGGCTTCAAGAAATGGCAAATTTTGATATCGCCTACGGCGAAACTGAAATCCGAGAGGGTGGATATGTAAATGACCCTGTCGACAAAGGGGGAGAGACCCATCGAGGTGTCACGCGAAAATACCACCCCCAATGGCCCGGATGGAAGATCGTAGAGCAACTCAAACGCGATCACCCCGAAGACTTCAAACAGCGAATCAATGACAGCCATGAACTTGCTGAGCTGGCGAAAGACCTTTATCGCGCGAAGTACTGGACCCCCATTCGAGGTGATGAAATCCCTGATCAGCATATCGCCAATAAAGTTTTTGATACGGGCGTCAACCAGGGAGTTGCCAGATCAATTCGTTACCTTCAAGAAAGCTTGAACCAACTCAATCGCAATCAAAAGAGCTACGCCAACATTAAGACTGATGGAAGACTCGGAGATCAGACACTTCGTGCAATGCAGCAGTTTTTAAAACTAGAAAAAAATCAGCCAGATTATCTTTTGAAGATGTTGAATTTAATGCAAGCCAATCACTACATCGAAGTGATGCGAAAGGATCCGACTCAAGAGCGTTTTGCCAGAGGCTGGCTGAATCGAGTTGACTTGCGTTAACCCTGAAATGACGCCACCGTCGCGAGCCTCGCCTGTTACTCGACAAAGCCACTTCAACCGAGTGGAGTAAAAGCATGGCGACGAAGGCCTGCGACGCAGTCACTTAAATCCAGCATCGACCTGACGACCCAAAATCAAATCCACCACTTGCTCGCAACGCCGCACTCACCATCCTTAACGTTCCCATCCATTGCCTACTGCACTCAGTGAGCGCACATTTTTGGGTGGCACAATGAGTTTACTTTAGGGCTCATCAACTCCGAACTCCTTAGCCCAATCAATTCCGTCGAAACTCTCCGGCAGCTCTTTTTCCACCTCTAATTTATCGGCCCCTTCTTGGGGAAGGGACGCCCTTCCGGCAACACGTTCCTGCTCCACCCAATCGAACCAGACATCACTATCAATGGGAGTGGCTTTACGACGCAAGGCTGCTTTGTGAATTCGATGGTCACTTGAAACAACCGTCAACTGTTTAGGGCTGGAGTGCTGTTGGATCATCTCCTCAATGAGCGTATCAGCTTCGTCATACTCGACTGCAAAAATGATCGTCATCTCATTTTTAACTGAAACACTCCCTTCCTCTTTGATGGGAAGCGTCTCCGCGTCAAAAACAATTGCGGTATGTCGCCTGGCGTCTTCATCAAGCCAGCCGGCCAGTGTTGAATTCAGCCGCGATCGAGCCCGTTCAATCGCCATTGAATCGCGTGACCGCCCCTCCAACCCACACTGAAAAATCAGGTTGTAGCCGTCGATTATGGTTCGATAATTGGTACGTAGATTCATTGATAAAAAGAAGAATTAAACCAGCTGGCAATTGATTCGACTTACAAACCATAAACTATTTTGGCTTTTAAAAAGCGAGGAATCCTAAAATTCTAATCCAACTTAAGTCAACGGGGACGGGTAGCGATCTGACTTAAGGTCAATACAATTTTGGATGTCGAAAGCGAAAAACGTCTTTTTCCACTTTGATCCAAACGGCCAGACTTTTCTGATTGAAGGAATACGTTGCAACGATCTCAAGCAACTGCCTTGAGAAAACTCTTTTTAAGTAACCCGTTGATAGTGAATTAAAATTTAAATGACAACCGACAAACCACTTCAAGACTCGCGAACCAAAACTGTAGCTACCGTTGGGCCCGCGTGTTCGAAGAAAGAAATGCTAGTCAAATTACTTGAGGCTGGTGTCGACGTTTTCCGCATCAACATGGCTCACGGCAAACGAGATGAGCACAACGCCGTAATCCAAAACATCAGGGAGGCCTCTGCAGAAACAAAACTCCCAGCAGGTATTCTAGTTGATTTAGCCGGCCCAAAAATTCGACTTGGCACGTTAACTCAAAATCCATTGGAAATTCGAAATGGCGAAAAAGTCCGTTTTGTGCGCGGGATCGAATCAAGCCACGATGCCGAATTGACGTGCAATTACTCAACCCTCATTGACGAGGTCGCCGTCGGCGATGAAATCGTTTTAGCCGATGGTCTGGCCCGCTTAAAAGTAGACCTCAAAGAGACCGACCAATTAACTTGCGAGGTTATCGATGGTGGCAAAATTCGATCTCGCCAGGGCGTTAACCTTCCTGGAACACACTTGAGTATCCCCGCACTCGGTGAAATCGATATCGACAATGCGATTTGGGCGGCAGGGCAGGGCGTTGATTTTGTTAGCCTGAGCTTTGTGAGAAATTCAAGCGAAGTCAATCAACTCAAAGAGCTCTTGGCCGATAATGGTAGTAGTGCCTTGGTCATCTCAAAAATCGAGAAACGGGAAGCCCTTGAGCACCTCGATGAAATCGTGAGAGCAACCGACGGCGTCATGGTTGCGCGAGGTGATTTGGGGGTCGAAATTGATATTGAGAAAACCCCCGCCGCTCAAAAACGCATCATTAAAATGTGCCTTCAACATGGCAAACCAGTGATTGTCGCGACCCAAATGCTTGAAAGCATGCACAACTCGAAACAACCGACTCGGGCCGAAGTAACAGATGTCGCCAACGCAATTCTAGACGGAGCAGACGCATGTATGTTGTCTGGTGAAACCGCAATCGGTGAATACCCGGTCGAATCAGTCACGATGATGAACAAGATCATGCGTGAAACCGAACTGTCCTTTATCGCCAGTGGCACTCAAGTGGCTACCCACCCATCGAATGCAGCCTGGGGCATTTCTGACGCCGTAATTTTTGGAGCCGCACAAATTGCGTCTCGAATCAAAGCCTGTATGGTTGTCATTGCAAGCACCAGTTCACGCTCGGCTTTACTAAAGTCAAAACAACGCGACTACATTCCGACAGTCTGCGTGACGGACAATCTGAAAACCTATCGAAGGCTCGCTTTGTTTTGGGGAGTGATTCCAGTCATGAGTACGACACCGCTTGGAGAGACTGAGCTACGGAATTTCATTAACCAGTGGGTCAAAGATAAAACGGAACTTGAGCCCGGCAATCCGATTGTCATTGTGACCGATACGGAAGTTTCACCTGGAATTCACGATTCGGTGCTGGTCGCTCGAACCGGATAAGTGAAACAAAAAAAGGCCTGTCGAAAAGAATTTCGAACAAGCCGTTTTGGACTGTGAAAAACTGGCGTTTGCTACGTACTTAGTTAGCGATTGTCTCATCGTGTGGATGAATTTACCTTAGGTTCACAGCAGGTACTCCTTAGCCGATTCAAAGCCATCCTTGGCTGCCATGAGTTCTGCATTTGTCGTGCCAAACGATGCTAAATTTGAATGGAGATGAAAACCCCGAGTTTCATTCGCAAAAACAGCGCGACGCAGAAACAATTGAAGGCTGGGTAAGGACTACCATGTAAAATTTTCAAGATTGCAACTTGTAGAATGGTGCAATCTTGAAACTCCGCTGGATTCCTGCGGGCTTACTTCAGGGCATGAGACTTAACGGCCGTCAGAAAATACCCGCTGGCACCAATCAAGTTTAGGAAACCAGTTGCTACAGCGACTGCAGCAGGCTAAACGAAATCGCTTTAAACACCTGCGCGTTCTTTTCAAACTCACGATCTTCCGACTGCGTCCAAAACAAAAGCAGGTGATCCTCGGTCTCAACGAAATGCAACTGGGCCCGAACCAAAAAATCGAGACAGTAAAAAAGCGTTTCTACCCCCTTAGCTTCCCGTCCCCCCAATTCGGTTTCGTCTTGTGAAACCTCAAGATCCTCGTAAGTTTCCTGCATCGAGGCTAACGTTTCCTTCAGTATGTTGTCACGATCAACGTCTTGGGGATAGACATGCACAGCCCAAATACAGCTGCCATCGGGCGATTCCAAGGTAATCACGTGAGGAGACTCGGAATCAGAATCATCAATGAGCTTCCAATTCTCAGGATAGAGAAACTTCAACCCAAGTTTGTCATATTTTGCCGTCATCTCGGCGACCTGTTGCTAGCGTTTTGTGTCTTGTGCCATATTCACGAAAAAACTCAACCAAAGTTATACCGAGTTACGTACAGTTTGGCATTACGTGAGTAAAAGAGATCATCGCTCAGCGACGATTGTACCGATATGGTAAATGATGGCGGTCGTTGATAGAGTCTCGTTCTGAGCCGACAGATCCTAATCGCCAAATGGACGTAGCAAGGAAGCTGCAGTTTGTTGAGCCGTGAATTCCACAATTTGACTTCGCTTTTGGGGGCACATGCTTTTCGCATGGTTGCCAGTCGCCTACGGCGCACTTGTCCGCCCCCCTCAGAAACTCAATGGATTGATCATCGCATCAATTTTAGTTTCAATCCAGAAACGAGGGATTCCCGCCGCCTTGATGTTAGCCACCGTCTTATAACTTCATTTTTGCTACTCTTGGGCCTGTTGGTTGCTTGCTCGGGCTGCCAGACTTTTTCACAATTTACACAAAAATCAGCCCCCAATATCTACTCACCCAAGCAGTGGGCTGACCATGGCTTGGAGGCTTTTCAAAACGGTCATCTCGATAAAGCGAGGGGACTCTTCTCTCGTGCGGCCGAGCAAAACCCAAATGACTTTCGCGTCCGTGCCAATTTGGCTCGAGCACTTCACCAAAGCGGAGATCGGCAACGATCTATAATTGAAATGCAAATCGCGGCCGACCTTTCCAACGGTGACCCGGAAATGCTAGTCGAGCTGGGGCAAATGTACCTCGACGCGGGCCAATGGTTACCCGCCAGACGTCAGGTCGAGCTGGCGCTTGAGTCAAACCACCTTTTTGCGCCAGCCTGGGCGCTTAGTGGAAAGACCGCCAAATCAAAAGGGAATTACGAACAAGCACTGGCCGATTTCCAGAGGGCCCTTGGCTACGCTCCTGAACTGACCGATGTCCAATTGGAAATCGTGGACACTTACCAACGCTTGGGCAAACCGCTTCGTGCTCTTTCGGCGGCAGAACAGCTACTAAGTAAACACCCCAACGACGAGCAACCCGAATCAGCGATCATCGCCAAAGGTATTGCGCTGATTGAGCTGGACCAAATTGGCCCAGCAATTGACTTGCTCCAAGCAGCGAGTGAAAGAAAAAATGCCTCCAGTCAGATTTTCGTTCAACTGAGTCAAGCCGAGCTATTGGCCAACAACTTGTCCAAAGCACGGCTTGCCCTAGCTCGTGGCAAACAAAACTTTCCCAATCTTCAGATTTTCGAGCAATTGGAAAGTGAATTGACGCCTGCCGAAGAACGGGTTGCCTGGTCTAACTCGATCAACCGATAGCGCGAACATCTGGCCAGCGTTCATCGCTGACCCGCCAATGAATAGTTCGCACTCCCGAGCAAATATGAAGTTGCTCTCCCTTGCTGGCACAAACGCAAAAAGATTCACTGAAGCCGCCTCTTGTCCTCCATGAGCCTCTCAGGCCAACTCCCAATGCCAAAACGGGATTAACTAGATCACTCGCTGACGGTCATTACAAAACCGCTCCCGGCTTACCTCATTCGGATATTTGAATTAATCCGCGCCAACCAGCAATTTCAATCGTTAGGTTCCGACCCAAATCCTTCCCCATTGCGGTCAAGCCCGCTCAAAGTCCGATTTATCATCTACTCAGATGTTGTTTCATCAAAATTTCCTGGAAACCCCCAAATGCCTACTGAAAACCGAACTTTTGGTTCCGCTAATCCCGAGCTCGATGCTTCAACATTTGTCGACCGACGAACTGGTGACCAATCCAACAATTCCCCCAATCAAGAGCGACGGCAGTTTTCGGACGCCCATGCCAGCCTTTCACCTGAAGCCGCGGAATTAGCCAAGGCAGTTGATCAATACAAATTGATCAATCGACGTCGTTATGTGACCTACGAAGAGATTTTGTCAATCATCAAGACGATTGGTTACTCAAAACAGGCATAGAGCTTCGTGCATTGGATGCCCCACCCACAGGGTAATCCACTAACCTGTTTTGATCAGTGAACCGCCGCTTGCTCAACCCGCTCATTGGGCCGCTGTACGCGCCACCTGCGGAGCCTATTTTTGGGATATCCAGAAGTCAGTTCACCATAGAAGTGCCGTGAGAACGGCCTTCGAACCTTTCATCAATGCCGTCCCATTTTGATTAACAACCACCGTTGTCGACCTCAACAGTCCACTTCAGCCTTGCTCAACAACTGCGCTCGTTAAATCGCCCACGACTCACCAATGCCATCTAGCTATGCCTCGGTCTCATTTTTGAGTTTTGCATGGGCCGTCTCATTCATCCCCAGTATTGCACCCGCACAAACCGATTCCCTCCTATCCCCCCGGACGCCAATCCAGGGCTTGGTGACCCAGCAACCTTCCCAGGGTCAATTCGTTGCCGTGGGGGGACCAATTCATGGTTCCCTACTCAGCCAAAACACTAGGAACAAAAACCAGCTTCACGATGGTCCCCGTTCCTGGCGGACGTTTTGAGATGGGCAGCCCAATTTCAGAGAGCGTATGCGAATGATCAGACCGCTGAACGAGCCAAAATCCAGACAAGCCATGGAAATTTTTTGGAATCCGAACGATCAACCCCTCGAAGACGCGAAGCATGGGATTTTCAAAAGTGGCAGAGGTGCGATTGGATTAGTGGATCCAAACCTGTCAATTGACATCAAGCAACTTAAGCAAGAGTAGTCGTGCTAAATTGACATCCCCCTTAGTTGCTCGCAAATCTTCGTCCTAATCCACCCTCGCTGACTTACTTCCCGCTACCGCTGAAGCGACCCGAGTGGCCCCTTAAGCAATGGATCGGTTAGCTGGTCGATCAACAGAATCCCGACCGGCTTCCCTTCAGGCCCAACAACACTTCTCACGGTTTCATGATCAGCCTGCATCTGCATGATCGCTTCACCAAATAGCTCTGAAGAGTTAATTTGCTTTAATTCTCGCAACACATCTCTGACCGTCACGGATTCACTCGAGACCAACAGATCGACCGTTCTGACAAAACCAACGAGATTTGTTTTCCTCGTCCCTGCAAACACAACAAGATCGGAGTATCGTTTTTGGCGGGCGAACTTCAACGCTTGATCGCGTGTTGAATCCAAATGGATCGGCTGAACTTTCGATGCGGGCAAGAAAAACTCACTGACTGGTTTTGACGCCACAAGAAAAAAGCTCTGACCAAGATGCCGCTGAGTCGGATGAAGCAACCCTGCTTCCATCCCTTCTTCGAGCACCTGCTGAACTTCCTTTCGGGCTAACGTCAATCGAATACGGTCCGGTGACTCGCCCAAGGCCCATTCGAGCATTCGCCCCATCCCCCATAACACTGCGGCAACCGGTGCGAACAAACACGTGAATAACAGAAATGCGGGAGCAGCAAGCCGGAGTAGTGAATTGGGGGACTGATAAAAGAGATTCTTCGGAAGCAGCTCGCCATAAACAAACAACATCGGAGACATCATGATCGGAGCGAGCATTTCAGCCGCATTTGAATCTGTCGCACCTTTAGTAATTAGCACGATTGCCAAGCTGGTCAGGTAATTCGCGAAGTTATTTCCAATCAGCGTTGTCGCAACAAACAAAGCTGGATTGTTAATCAACTTGAGCAAGTATTCAGAGATGCGGTCGCCATCTAAACCAGCGATCACAATCCTGACTCGACTGGCCCGATAAAAACCAGTTTCGGATCCGCTGAAAAAAGCACTCAGAAAAATGCCAACCACCAAAAGAACCAAGGCAATGATCATGACTCATTCCCTTCTGGTTGTTCAGAGATTCGCACTTGGACCAGCATGCTTCCTCGCTGCGGAGCTTCGATGACTTGGAAAACAAAAGGGCCCCATTGGCACTGATCATCTGGCTCTGCCAAGCGTTGCATCGTTTCCTGAATCACCCCCCCAACAGTAACACTTTGAGTTTCAGGGATCTCGAGCCCTAGCCGCTTGGAGAGTTGCCGGAGGCTCATGATCCCAGCGACTTGGTATGTATCCCGATCTATTTCCTCGAGAGGTGGCATATCAAGTAACCGAGCACTGCGACTTGGTGAATAGACAAACACGGTTTCCAGTATGTCTTCAATCGTCAAAATTCCGATCGTATCGCCAAACTCATTGACAACGACAGCAACCTCTCGGTCACGATGGGACATCTTTTCGAGTGCATCGGCCACCGTTGCACACCACGGCATATACAAAACGGGTTCCGCATGCTTTTCAAGATTGTCACCCTCTAATTGATACTGGTTATCCAACCGGATTGCTTTTTCAATTTCGAGGCTATCAGTTTCCGTTACTAACACGTAACCGCTCGGCGGAACGGCACCATTCAGATCAGCAAGCTTGACCGGGGGACGATAAGAGGCAAACTGCGTTCGAGGTCGCATCCACTCTTCAACTCGAATGGTCGAAAGTTGAACGATATTTTGCAGGACAGCTTGTTCCTGCTTGATCACAGCCGGATCACTTCCTGAGTGTTCAATTGCCCGCTCAAGATCACTGACTTCCATAAACGGTTCTGGCTCGAACCCCGGCCAAATCAATCGGCGGGAAACCAAGTTGACCCACTGCAGGAGCGGCATCAAAGGATCAACCAATCGAACCGCCCACCCTAGAGGTAGACTTACCAATGCCGCCAAGGGACGTGGCTTGAGCACCGAAACGCTCTTGGGCAACATCTCGCTGAAAAAAATAATTGCCAGCAAGGCCAAAACGGCAAAAGAAACCGCCCCTGTTTTTCCGAATTCAGTATTTGTCTCAATGCGGATTGCCACAATCGAGGCCATCGCAAAGTAGGCGATGTTGATGACCAAATTCCAAAACAGGATGGCAGAGAGCAATCGGTCAGGTTGCTTGAGTAACGTCGCCGCGGCTTTCTCTCCCGTGCCTCCGTTACGCATATCGCGTCGATCGCGAGGCTGAAGATAGAACAAAGCCGCTTCACTGGCAGAGAAAAATCCTGAGCATGCCATCAGGGCAACCATTGTGGCAAGCCAAGGCAACAAATGCACCAAGCTACCCATTTGCCATCCGAGACTCGATCAGAATTTTAAAATTAGACATCCGCCTCCGCCTTGGATCGTCCGGTCGAGACCAGAAATTCGCTTAATCTCGGAATCATCATCGCGGTGGTGGCGAATCCGTAAGTAAAACAAACGACTAACAAAACCGCGAGGAAATTCCCGATCAGCAAACTCGTGATTGAATAAAACATGGCGATCGGCAAAGTGGCACACGCCAGAACAAGTGCCGGAGACGGCGTATTCCAGCCCAAAGCGACGTACAACCCGATCGCGCCACCAACGATACAGGCCAAAAACGGAGTCAATTGGGCTTCGAAATTGCCCGTGAATGAAACCATCATGAACATCACCGTCACCACACCGAGGAACAAAAAGAACACGGTTCCCAGGCTAACGCCAATCGCTTGGCGACTTCCGTTGTAAGACATCCCACTATGGATGCCTAACATCGCCACGAAGATATAAAGGACGAGCAATCCCACACATAAATACAAGAAGTTTTCCCCGGACAACACTTCGCTGAACCAAAGATAGGCGCAAATTGAGATCGGTAACAGGATCATGTCGGAAGCAATAAACAACACACCTCCCAATTTCCCAAACAAAAATTCTTTGGGGGAAATGTCCGTTACCATCAGCAGGTCAAGCGCGCGACCATCACGTTCGGTCGTAATGGAAGTCACCGCCAAAGCGTTAACCATCACAATACTGACCAAGACGAAAGGCGCTAGCGGTTGAGCGGCAATGGGAATCGTGACGCCCGCCTCGGCAGTTACCCGCGTTGCCGCCCCAGAACTGACCATCGAGTAAACAGCGAAGCAAACACACGCCGCCAGCAACCAGTACGCAAAACGAATGAATAAGATCTTCTTCCCATACGCCCAGGTTCGCGTCTCACGCCAGAGAACAGGATTATCCCACACGCGTCGACTTTTTTGATTTGCTGAACGTGCTCGGTCGTCAACATGCCCCGTTCGAAGTTTTTCTGTTTCCGCAACAACACGCCCGGCAATCGCAGCAGCGGTTGAGTCGCCCGTCTTTGCGCCGAGAACGACTTCGCCCGTAAACATATCAATCCCCTGATCGAGCGTTTCCGAATCCTGCTGTCCGCTCCGAATATCACGGCTCGGATTCCACCGCCGAACTTTTATGATTGCCAAACCACAGAGCACGCAGGTCAATGCAGATCCGACACACAAAAAGGGCGCAACTGATTGAGGCCAGGTCGATGAAACGGTCGGGTGACTAGCAGCGATGATAGCGCGAATTGGACTGGTCGCCGCCGCAATTTCAGCACCTGCAATTCCAAAGATTTCGACTCCCGAAAGCCCTACCGTCTCCCAAAGACCAAGCCAAAAAACGATACACATTGCAACAAGGGCCAACGTCTGAAAAGTCTTTTCACGCCAAAGGGCAATCATCGCCCCGAGGCTACCCGCCGCCATCGCCGTCACGCCCGTGACCGCAAACGTCCAACCAACTTGCTCAAAAGACGTTCCACCAAACAAAACAACCAACATGAAAATTGGCAAACTTGCAATGAGCATCACACCGATGTTTAGTAAGCTCGCCATGAGTTTACCGAGCACCAATTCGCTGTTGGTCAATCGACTCATCAACAGCAGGATAAGCGTCTGGCGGTCCTTCTCAATGGCGATATTACTAGCCGCTTGAATGGCAGATAAAAACAAAATCAGCGCCAGTTGCAGAGGTGCGAGAATCTGAAACAAAACCGTCCCAAACCTTGCCATGTCTCCAACGTTTTTGATTTGTTGCGTCTTCGTTAATATCATCCACGAAGTGCAAATTAGGAGCATCAACGAAACAGCGTAAACCGTCCGCATGATGTAGTGACGAGACCGCCGCGGCGCAACAACCGCTTCACGAGTAAAAACAGGACCGATAAACAACTCGATTTAGCTCCAAATTCAGGGGCCCTTTGGAAATCAATCATCAAAAGGGTCATCAAAATACTGATTATAGCCTGTGCTCGACAAAATTAGAGGTCGTCTAGAGCAACGGCCAAGCACGAGGATGCCCTTTTCCCAATCGCCGAACCGCAAAACCGGATTCATTGTTAGCAAACCAAGGGAGTCTGAGCCGAAAAAAACACAAACAACCACATTGCGAACACACCGCAGCAACCGCGAAAAACGAAAACTCAACACAACCACCCCAAAAAACTCGCTTCAAGGGGCAATTTTTTCGCCAAAATTAACATGAAGCTGTCCTTGGCCCCAAATGCAGTAAAGTATAGGTAATTACACACTTTTATCAGCTCGCGTCACTTCCTCTACCCTCGCAAGTGTTAATTAGAAAGTTTCTTACTTATGCAAATGAAAAATTTCATCAGCACACTAGCGATGCTTTTCATCTTTTTTGCAATTGCGATCGTGACTTGGCTTCTCTCGAGACAATCAGAAGAACGAGAAAAACTGGCGAGCCCGCTTAATGCAGAAGTAAATATCGAAGGGATGCTTGACCCAGATAAGCAAAAAGTAATTTGGGATGCGGAACACATGACTTTTGAAATCGAAAGCCGGATCTGCAAACCTTTTGTCAAGGCTTGGGCTTCGCGAAAGACTGACCACCTGCGGACCTTTTTCCGCGACTCCCCCATACTCAAAATCCCAAATGAAATTGAATGGAACTGTATTCAACAGCCACCACTGGAGCAGCGAACAAGAACTCCGTCCGACCAACAACTACGAGAAGCAGCCAACTTCCAAGAATTTTCCGATCAGATTTCGATGCCTTTAAAGGATATCAAAATTGATCAAAAAAAACTTCGAGTACTAAAAATTGCGGACCTTGGAGATAAGAATTGGCAACTTGAACTATTGCTTTCTGGAAGTGGTAAGGACCACACTGGCCAGTCGCTCCAATACCAATCGAAAAGCGATGTTATTGTTGTTATCGAAGATGAAGAGCAGCTGGGCGAAATCCCGGCCATCATGTCTTGGAAGATTAAAAACGAAACAATTCGAATCTGTACCGAGCCCTTGATGGGCGAGATCACTTCGGCACTGGGCCTCGACAATGTCCAACTCGACGACAACTGGATCTTAGGAAAAGGGAAAACGAACCAGCACAATTTCCAAATTGCGATTGAAGATTTCGATCTGGACAATGACTTTGACATTGCCGTTATGTCCCTGAACAAGACCCGAAAAGTTCTCGCGTACCAGGATGGAAAATACGTAGACGTGACAAAAGAACTTGGAATAGCCCCGACTGAAACGGGGCCCCATACAGATGCGATTTTTTCAACAGCTTGGATCGACATCGACAATGATGGTTTTCCTGAGTTAATTTCAGGGGCCAAAGTTTTTAAAAACGAAGCCGGCAAAACATTTTCCGACATTACAGCAGACACCCATCTGACTTTTGCCCCGGAAACAATGGGGCTCAACGTCGTTGACTTTAACAATGACGGATTTCTTGACCTGTACGTTCTGTACCAACGACCTTTTGGCAGATCGAAGCAACATCAAACAGAATCATCGCCTCAACAGGCGAAATGGGTCGACGAGTCGGGCACCGGCAAGGAAAACCAGCTCTTTAAAAACAACCGTGACGGATCCTTCTCAAATGTCACTGAGCTGACGGACGCCTCGGGAGGCAAATGCCACACGCACGCAGCAGCTTGGTTTTTTTACAACGATGATCATTACCCCGACCTGTACATCGCGAATGACTTTGGAAAAAACACCCTCCTAGTGAGTCGTGAAAATGGAGGTTATTTCGAAGACGTTTCTTCGACTTCGGGGTCGGATGGATTCGCGACCAGCATGGGAGTCGTCGCCGGCGATATCAACAATGATGGTCAATCCGATCTTTATGTGGCGAACATGTTTTCCAAGATGGGCCGTCGAATTATTGCGATGGTCTCCGAAGAGGATTACGAACCGGAAGTTTATCGTCAAATTCTTGGCTCTTGTGCAGGCAACCGTTTGTACTGCTGGAACGGCAATGAATACGAGGATCGCAGCGTCGACGCTGGCGTGAACGAAGTCGGCTGGGCCTGGGCACCTACGATGCTCGATATCAACAGTGATGGATTACTGGATTTATATTCGACAGCAGGCTTTATGAGTTTCGACAGAGAGAGGCCGGATGGCTGAACGTGTTTGTGGCGGGCTGTCGTGACAGCTCCGAATGATCGTTTGGGTAAACTTCCTGCAATCGGTGATGTTGATCAAGAAAGAGGGGAATTCTGGGTTGAGAACCCGCTGATGATTCCCGAGTTAGGCGAGAATTTAAGCGCTTTTGAACGGAATAAATTATTTATTAACGTCGACGGACAAAAATTTATTGACGGATCATTCGCATCTTCGACTGACATTGACTCTGATTCACGCTCGGTAATTGGCTGTGACATCGACCGGGATGGTGCGCAGGATCTGCTTGTCGCTTCGGCCGGTGGCGGATCGCTGCGGGTATTTTCCAACCAACTGCTTCAGAATAATCGAATTGAAATTCGGCTCAGAGGTGTGAAATCAAATCGCCCAGGCATTGGAGCCCGGTTGACGGCTCATTGCGGCGACAAGCAGATTGTTCGAGACCTTTTTCCTACCAACGGCTTCATGGGCATTGGCCCGGCGGCCGCTTGGATCGGACTGGGTCAAGCAGAAAAAATCGACAAACTGATGATCCGCTGGCCAGCGGGGGAAACTCAGGAACTCACTGATCTTGATGCCAATCAAAGTATCCGAATCAGAGAGAATAGCCGCGAAATCGAAGTTTTACACAAGTGGTAGCCGGCGGTGATCATCCATTGCTACGCAACCAATTCGTGGCCCAATTCGTGGCCGAATTCGTGGCAGTATTTTTAGCACCTGCGCGAACGAAGCAACCTAATCCTCCCAACTAATAACGCGTAACTCCTACCGAGACACTGTTGGAATTTCGCGTTTGCTCCTTGCGCGATTCAAGCCAGGTTTGCGAATTGGCAAACTCGAAGAGTCACTCCACGCGGGAACTTGATAACACTCTGATTCAAAAATTCATGAACTATCCCAGTTTGGCAACCAACGAGTCGCTGATTTTCCAACAGACCCAATCAGTAACCCAAAAACAATAAACCGCACTCCTGCCGTTCTCAACAAGAAGGCACCCCACCTTTGGGGGAAGACTACCGCGTTGAGCCGAAGGGATTCGGCGATAAGATTTGACGACCCAGGAGCTCGTCCATGGCTCTAGTTACCTCGGCAGCGAGCGATTTGAACAACCTAAAAACCATCCAGTCGATGCAGCGCTTCACTGCACCTTGGAAATCGCGGCATTTTCGAAATGTAATCGGCCATCGTCCTGAAAGCCTTTTTGGTGGTAAGATAAAAGGATTGAAGGGCACTAAAATCTTCAAAACGCGTGGTTTTTGGATAATAAGCCCATCATTTGACTCAATTTGACGAAATTTCAATAAATTCGCGGGTTTGAACGTCTTAATTTGTGAGCAGGAAGCGCTCTGGTTTTGGTGAAAATGTGACTTCAGATTCTTCAAAACCAACCTCGGCTCCTTTCGATCAGGCACGTGCCAAATTGGTCTACGAGGAACATGCCGTAGGGCTTAATCGGTTCCTGCTCGGTTTGCTTCGTAATGAGGCGGCGGCGGCCGATGCGCTTCAGACGACCTTTGCCAGACTGTTGGAAAAAGGGCATACAGTTCAACAGCAGGACTCACTTAAAAGTTGGCTATTTCGAGTTGCTTACAATGAGGCGATGTTGATTCGAAGGCGGGAGTCAATTGGCCGCAAGCATGCCGAAGGAGTTGCTTGGAAAGTTCAAATGCAAGGAAGTGCGGATCGCGGAACCGACGACCGGCTCAGCCAGTCAGTCTACTTCGCTATCCGACAAGAAGACATCAAACAGGTTCGAGAGGCGTTATTGCGGCTACCGGACAATCAGCGCATTGTTGTTGAAAAAAGAATCTACGAAAGCTTGAAATTCAGAGAGATTGCCGACGAGTTGAATGTTCCTTTGGGAACAGTATTAGCTCGAATGCAGGCAGCTTTAAAAAAACTCAAACCTATTTTACAACCAGCAGATGATGAGTAGCGGCCCAGTGGCTGGACCGCGTGGCATCCGCCAAAACTCTCAATTTAGATTTGGAATATTAAAATGAATCCCAAATTACGACTACAGAATAACGTTGGTGATCAAGATCTTGATTGGTTGGCGTTCTGTTACGTCAGTGACGAGCTGTCGGAGAGTGACCGCGAAGAGTTTGAGGCGCGACTGGCGTCTGACGCCGCGGCACAGCAAGCATTAATCGACGCAGTTGAGCAGACCCAAGTCATTTATGCCGGTAGGCGACTGGCTGAATCAAGCCACACGATTCAGATTTCCATGTCTCAACGCCCGCCCGCTCGCTCTTGGCTGAAACGCCCCGGTATTTTGTTTACGGCCGCTGCCGCGATGTTGCTTGTCGTCATTAGCTGGGGTCTCTTGAGTGACCCCACGGCACCCAACGATTCAGGAGTGACTGACGCGGGATCCATTGCTGCCACCTTCGAATCGAACCTTGCGGTTGCTTGGGCCGATACCGTTGTCGAGAAAGAGGAGTTGATGCTAGATCGAGCTGAAGACGAGTTCTTTGATGACTTCAGCGAGATTGCTTTTACCGACGCCGACGATAAAACCGTAGAAACCGAAGACTGGATGTTTGTTGCTCTGACTGAGATAGAAAACTCAGCGGAGGCGTTTGAATAATGCGTTTGCTTGCGTCAAATCTAATCATTGCACTAATTTGGTTGCCCTGCTGTTGGGTCAACCTTGCGTATTCACAGGACAACCCACCGGTTGCTGGACTCAAATCCTCACAGAGCTCCGTCAAGCAAAAAAAGCCTGTCTCACCGGCTTTTAAGCAAGCTCTCGACAGCAAAACGACGGCTCAAGTAGCAACCGACAAAAAGCCAACCCCGCCACAACCGATCTCTTCAAAGCGACGGGGTGAGCTAATGAAGTTTGTTGACACTCACCATCAAGAACTTCGCCCACTGCTCAACCAACTCAAAAAACATCGCCCGCAACAGTATCAAACTGTATTGCGCACGCTCGACAGGAATGTCAAAAATCTCCAAGGCATGGAACGAAATTCACCTTCTCGCTACCAGCGTTCACTTGAACAATGGGTTCTTGCCTCACGAATCCAACTTTTGACAGCTCAGTTGGCCATCAAAAAATCTGAAAAAGAAAAAGCGAAACTGCGATCCCAGATTCGGCCACTCATCGAAGAGCAAGCCAACTTACGTCTCGCTCAACTTTTAATTGACACCGAACAAGCGAAAAAAAGATACGCTAAACTTCAGTCGCAATTAGACGAACTCAAACCCAACCAGCTTGAATGGGTCAACCGTCGAATGGCAGAAATTGACAAAACTTCAAAGCGCTTCAGCGCCCAAAACGACAAAACAAACAGCAGGAAGAAATCCGATCCTCGCCGCAAGAAGCCAGATCAAACGGGCAAGCAAAAGAGGAAATCAGATTCGGACAAATAGGCCGTTCAGTAATCAGGATGTGATCCAAGACATGCTTGACGATGGACTGCCACGGACGCCGACAATTCAGGAGCATCAAGTGCAGCTACGTAATTTTAGAGCGACGCAAATTGTCAGTGCTCTCGCTTCGATTTCCACATTATTCCTCAGCGTGAACTTGGCAATGGGCTGTTTGGATGAACCAACGGCGTCCGAGCGAGCTTTATCGAACCACGCGGTTTCTGAAGCTAAAAACAACGCCAGCAAGAGTGTTATTGATCGCTTCAAAATCATCCCAGAGGACGAGACTCCTGATTTCCAGAAGCATGTTGCTCCCCTACTCGGACGTCTTGGTTGCAACGGTCGCGCGTGCCATGGATCATTCCAAGGGCAGGGGGGGTTCCAGCTTTCTTTATTCGGGTATGACTTTAAAGCTGATCACGAAGCACTTCTGGCAGACGATCGTGTCAACCTTGAATTCCCGGCAGAGAGCCTCGTTCTGACTAAACCAACCGACGAAGACAACCACGAAGGTGGACTTCGCTACGAAAAAGGAAGCTGGCAATTTAACCTCCTCTCCGCCTGGATTAATAACGGAGCCAAAACCCCTGAAAAAATTCACCAACTCGATCGTTTGGTGGTTGAACCAAGTGACATTCAAATTCTTGATCCAGAGCAGAGCATTGAACTGAAGGCAATCGCACACTGGGCAGACGGAACCATCGAAGACGTCACCCCCCTTTGTCGGTTCCATTCCAACGATGATTCAATCGCAATCATTAGCGAAGAAGGAGATGTCTCAACGAAATCGACACCGGGGGATACCCATGTCGTTGTTTCCTATGACAACGCCGTCGTCCCCGTTCCTGTGATTCATCCAATTGCCAAACGCTCTTCCGATTTGGCAGTCAAATTCAAAACTCCCACGCGCGTCGACCAATTAGTTGCCCAGAAATGGGCCAAGCTGGGGGTTGAGCCCTCGCCACTTTCTGACGACTCAATGTTTCTCCGACGGGTCATTCTTGACATTACCGGGACACTTCCAACTTCCGCGGAGATTCGCGAGTTTTTAGCCAGTCAAGATCCGGACAAGCGCAAAAAGAAAATAGACCAACTCCTAGAATCACCCGCCTACGTCGCTTGGTGGACGACTTTCTTTTGCGACATGACCGAAAACAACACGTCGCAGTTACGCAACATTTCGTACAACAACAACTCCGCAAGCAACCAGTGGTACAACTGGATCCATCAGCGGGTTGAAAAAAATGTTCCTTATGACGACATGATCGAAGGAATTGTCACGGGGATCAATCGCCAACCTGGCGAGCGTTATATCGACTATTGCGACCGCATGACCCAGCTAAACCGTCAAGCAGGTGATTACGCCAAAACCGACTCCATGCCTTACTACTGGATGCGGCGAGAGTTTCAAACACGTGACACTCGGGCGATCAGTTTTGCCCACGCTTTTTTGGGGCTTCGAATTCAATGTGCTCAATGCCACAAACATCCCTTTGATCAGTGGAGCCAAGACGATTTCAAGCAATTCTCAAAATTCTTTTCCGGTGTTTCGTTACAGAGCTACAACGGTGGCCGAACGCAGGAAGATAAAGACGACTTCGCAAAAATACTTGAAAATCTGGACATCGACCCCAAAGACAAGAACCGAGGTAACCTTCGCAAAAAGCTATTGGTTGCAATGAAACAGGGGGAGACGACTCCCTACGGATTCTTGGCGGTCCACGAGCCAAAACCAACTCGAGAGGAACTCAAAGAATACTCAAACAAAGTCAAAGCAAGTAAAAAACAAAAAAAGAAAAAAGGCGAAAAGCCCCAGCGCATTCCCAAACCAACGGTCAAAGACGCCAGACTCTTGGGGGCAGAAACCGTCGAATTAGCTGACTACGAAGACGTACGCGTACCGGTCATGGAGTGGATGCGCCGTCCCGATAATCCATTCTTCGCCACCGCGTTAGTGAATCGTGTTTGGAAAAACTATTTTGGAGTTGGGATTGTGGATCCGGCAGACGACTTGAACATGGCCAATCCACCGAGCAATGCCGCCCTACTTGATTACTTGGCCACGGAATTTATCAAGCAAGACTTTGATCTCAAGTGGTTGCATCGCGAGATTGCCAACAGCCGAACTTATCAGTTGAGCTGGGTGACCAATGAAACCAACGTTAACGATCGTCGAAATTTCAGTCGGGCATTGCCTCGCAGACTCCCAGCCGAAGTCATTTTTGATGCAATAACGTTTGCCGCCTCAAACCCCGAGGCGAACAGCGAATTTCGCAACGATGTCGAAGGACGTGCCATTTCCATCCCCGGGACGGTGACCAACTATGGAAATAAAAAGAAGGGTGCAACCGACTCTGCCTTTGCACTTCGTGTTTTTGGTCGTTCGGAGCGTGCCAGCAGTTGCGATTGCGATCGCTCTGACGAAACAAGCTTGATCCAAACGGTCTACATGCAAAACGACCGTGACATTCACTTGATGCTTACGCGAAAGAACAGTTGGCTCAATCAATTGGCCGCGAAACATCAGGCAAAATCGGTTGCTGACACAGAAAAACGCCAGCTTGCCAGTCAAGAGAAACGAATTTCTTCGATGAAGAAAAATCATCAAAAACTGGTTGCCGCTGGCAACGACCGGCAAGCCCAAAAAATGCAAAACCAGATTGACAAGGCCATAAAAAAAACCCAGCCCATTCGAGACAAGATCGCGGTGGCGGAAAAACAGAAGGTTGAACTGAATCTGAGAGAATTCGTTACCGAAGCTTATCTGCGAACCCTTAGCCGGCTTCCCTCCGAAACTGAACTCACTCGCTGCGAAGCTCACATTCGTGGTGACAAAGATTTGATCAATGGCGTAACTGGGGTTATGTGGGCATTGGTCAACACCAAAGAATTTATCGTCAACCATTAGGACAAATTGAAAACTAGGCATTGCTTGTCCACTTCCAAGACTTGTGTTTGCCCAATCCAAGTACCATTCACGTTTTTTAAACAGGAAAGAAAATGGCAAGACATCGACAGTGCGACGGAATTTCCCGTCGAGATGCGATCAAGGTTGGTGTTCTTGGTTCAGCCACGGGACTGACCATGAGCAACTACCTACAAATGGCTGACGCTGGTGAATTGAATCCCAAGGCTTCATCCAAAGCAGCCATCTTTATTGAATTGCCAGGTGGCCCATCTCACCTAGATACTTTTGATCTCAAGCCAAATGCACCATCGGAATTCAGAGGGAAGTTTAAACCGATCAAAACGAACGTCCCGGGTGTTGAAATCTCTGAGCATTTGCCCAAATTGGCGCAGTGTGCTGACAAGTTCGCCATCGTCCGAGGGGTTTCGCATGCATTAGGTGCTCATCCGTTGGGACAACAATTTGTCTTTACTGGCAACCGCCCCAATCCTTCGCTTGACTATCCAGCCTACGGCAGTGTCGTTGCCCGCGAGATGCCGGCGATCTCAGATCTTCCGACCTACGTTTCGATTCCGCGAGCAAAAATTGGGCCCGGACATCTTGGCGTTAAGTATGCCTCACTCCAAACTAATGCCGCGCCTCGTGTTGGGCAACCGTTTAACGTTCGCGGCATTTCGTTAGGAAATGGAATTTCACTCGAGGAAATCGAACGACGTCAAAACCTCTTAAAAGATCTCGATCGCACCTTCGATTCAATCCAATCTCAGGACGACCTGCTGAGCGGGTTGGATCAATTCAGTCAAAAAGCTTTCAATATGATCACGTCCAAACGTGCTCGCAAGGCTTTCGATGTTAGTCAGGAGACGCCCAGTTTCACCCAATTGTTTGGGGAAGATGATTTCAGCCAAAGCTGCCTGCTGGCCTCGCGACTGGTCGAATCAGGTGTCAAATTCGTAACCGTGTCGCTAGGCGGATGGGATACGCATTCTGACAACTTTACCAAGTTATCAACCTCATTACTTCCCAAGCTTGACGCAGGGCTGTCGGGTCTATTTAACGGTTTGGCACAAAAAGGCTTGCTTGATTCAACCACCGTTTATGTCTCTGGCGAGTTCGGCCGGACCCCCAAGATCAACACCCGATCGGCCGAAGGTGGGCGGGATCACTACCCTCGTTGCATGTTTATGCTCATGGGCGGTGGCCCGGTTAATGGCGGCCAAATCATTGGTGAAAGCGACGAAAAGGCGGCAGGACCAAAGCATGATCTCATCAAGCCTGAAGACGTTGCCGCAACCTTTTTCAGAACACTTGGCATCGATCATCGCAAAGAGTATCAAACATCGATCGGCCGGCCTATCTCGGTCGTCCGTGATGGCAATTTGCTCAATGGATTGATCAGTTAATTTCCATCCACTTCGCATGTTTTAAGAGCAGCCAAGTGCAGAGTGCAAGCGATTCATCTCGGCCACGCGTCGATTCAATCTTTCGACGCCGTCCCGAACTCCTGCCCACACCGACCTCTCAGTGGGGGCCGGTTTTAAAAAACCAGCCCCCCAAAATCACTCCCAAACCTTCAGGGTTTTAATTTCTGAGTCACCTTCCTCAATAAGAACGCGTCGATTGACGACTACGTTTTCGAAAACCTGAGTTTGACCGGTCGTCCAACGGACAGAAAGTCGATCAATCGTTTCCACCTCCCCCAAGCCGAGCCAGACAGACGCCGGCCCACTTCCCATAAAACCACCATTGAGAAACATGTCGCGAACGATTGTTCTCTCGCCAATCTCAGCGGTGATTCGTGAACCAATACCTAAACGATTTGAATCCACGCCCTTCAATCGAACCTCGAGGCGATCCCCCTGAGGTGTTCGATTGGAAAAAGCTCGTAGAGCACCACCACCCGACGAAGCAACTAAAAGATCCAGTGCCCCATCACCATCCAAATCCGCCGAGATGACTGAACGTCCGTCGGCCTCGATATCAGCTCCCGAAGCGGCAGAGACATCTGTGAATTGTTTGCCGTTGGTGTTCAGGAAAAGCCGATTGCGTTGAAAAGAACCAAGATTTTGATCAACCGCTTCAAGAACGATTGGTGTCTCCATCGCAAGTTCTCCCGCGGCAATATCGACTTCGCCCACGACCGGTAGTTTCTTCAACTGGTTCGTGGGAAAGGTGACGATCGCTTTCCAGAGGCTTGAGATCCCATCTGAACCTTTCTTATCAAAACTCATGAACCCGGCGGTTGCATAGAGGTCCAATAGGCCATCACTATCGAGGTCAAACATAAGCGGCGACCACGACCATCCTGCTTCACCGACCCCTGCCTGCTGGGTAACGTCCTGATACTTACCGTCGGATTGTCGATACAACCGGTTGCCCGAACAGAGCCCTAAGATTTGCTCGTAGACCGAATCGGAATAGTCACCGGGCACGAGCATCTTTGCGACGCGCCTACCGGTGAGAGAAAACATATTTGAAACGTACAAATCAGTCTTACCGTCGTTATCAATATCACCAGCTGCGACCGCCATACTCGATTCGTGATTGCAAGCCCCCGTCGATTCAGAGACATCTTTGAAAAGGCCGCCTTTGTTACGATTCAAAAGCAAGGTATTAGGCCCAATATCATTCGCAAGATAAAGATCGGGGTAGTGATCCTGGTCATGAAAAAACCAGACAGCCGATTGCGTGTGGCGAGGGCCACCGGTTGCGTTTGATAATTCCGAAGTGTCGGTAAAGGTCCCGTCGCCGTTGTTTCGATAGAGTTTGTTGATCTTCCCTCCGCCGTTCTCGCTAACCCAATTCGAAATGCCACCGCTTTTCGCTTCTGCAGACTGGGCCGACAAGCCATAGTGACGTTTGTAAATCGCGTAAACATCCATAAATCCGTCATTGTCGAAATCAATAACATTGAGACCCATGATTTCCGCATCGTAAAAAAGGCCGGCCCCCTTCACTAAAGTGAACTTTTCCCCGCCCTCGTTTTTATAAAGCCGCATCCCCGAAATGAGATCAGGATAGCCATCATTGTCAAAGTCGATCCACGCGGTCGAAAAAATTGAAGAGCCAAAAGGATTCGTTTCAAAATCGGGGATCCCCAATTGTTGAGTCACATCTTTGAAGACACCCTCTTGGTAAGCGAACACGTGGCGTGTTCCATTAAGCGTCATGACTGAAATGTCGAAGTCACCATCAAGATCAAAATCTTCAACGGCCATTTGAAATTGATGTTGACGGGTTCCAGCCGCACCCGATCTCCAATTATCCGCCAAGCCAAGTTGGTCTAACCCGAATGCCGAAGTCGTCTCTTCCATCAACTGCTGCTCGCAGGTCCGTATCAGCTCTGATTTTGTCACCCAACTCTTAATCGGCGAAGAGATACCAAGGATCTCTTTATCTTTAATCCTCAAACTGATTTCTGCTTCATTTTGATAGGTTCTGTAGTCGCCCTCCTCGGTAACCCCGCTACCGCTGAGCCTTACCCTGCAGTACCAATCCGTGGTTCCCAACTCATTAATTTCCAACACGCGAAATTGCGACTGCTCGATCTGCACACCCAAAACAGGACTAAAGATCAAATCTAAAAACTCTTCCGAATCCTTGTCTTCTCCTTGTTGTGAACCGGTAACTCGAACCTTCTCCTCTGTCATTCCAGTTGTTTGAATTTCCCAACTTGAATCGACCGGAATAAACGAGTCAAAATCACCGTCGAGAAACTTCTTGATTCCATCGACATCGTGATTAGCCCAAGCCTCCGCAAACGGTTTCCCGATTTGGTGCTCAACCTGGAACGCCATATGCTCTAGTCGCCAAACGTCTCTCTGCCTTTGGGCAGCTAACATTCCGGCGATTTCAGTTTGCTCGTTGAGTGGTCTCTTATTTTCGGCTTCGCTGGAAATCAAAGAATACTGATACACCCCCAAACCAATTAGCCCCAGGACAGTAAGCAGTGCAAGTGTGCTCAGCACGTTTTTCATTTTTGACTCAGCGTAAATTCGGCAAGAAAATTCAGGTGTGAAGTTTATCCAACAGCACGGAACACTGGTAGCGAGGGCAGGGTTAACCGGAAAAGTTGTGGTTTTCCAACTGGATAATGACCTCAACTAGGTATTTCTACTCACTCAAAGGTATCAGGGTTCGGAACTTTCGAAGAACTCCAAGGCTGATTCCTTTGGAATCCTGAACACAATGGAGGGTGGAAATTTCGGCTGCAAAACATCCTGACCTACAATTCCAATCGGGCGTGCAGATAAAACTTTTAATCGAAATTAAACAGAAACCAAATAAATTAACGGTGAAACCGAATACGGTCCTTAGACCGGACGGCTCGCAAGGTTAAAATCGGTATTATCAATAGGTGTGGGTGAATCGGATCTCCCAAGCCCATTTGTTTCCAATCTAGCGGTGTTCACAGAGTTCCCTTTCGAAGACTAAGCGAAATCTTACGTGCATGAAACTCGGTAAATCGTTTTCCGGAATATTCCTTCTCGTCATCGCCGGGTTTATTGGCGTTGCGTTAATTTATCTCCCCAACCTGTTGATGACCTACTACGAGCGTGCGCAAATGCTGGGCGGGTTCTGGGGGACCCTTTACGCCGTCGTCATTGGCTTCGGAGCCATGCTGTTGCTGGGCAGCGCGACTTGGATTCTGTGGAAATTATGGGGCGCCTCGATTTTGAAAAAGCGGCGAAGATTTCGACGCAACAAAAACCCCTCGGAATTATCGCTGGGCCAACGTGAAAGTGAAATCGAAGAGAATATTGATCAGATTGAACGACTTGCCAGTGAAGCCGATGATAATCTTGAACTCAGAGCCCAGCTTGATCCACTGATCAAGGAAATTGAGCAAAAACGAGAATCCCATACCCTTGAGATTGTCGCATTTGGCACCATCTCTAGTGGAAAGTCTTCGGTCTTGAATCTACTCGCCGGACGTGAGGTGTTTGCCACAGACGCCCGAGGAGGCACAACGGTCAACCGAAATGAAATCGCTTGGCCCGGCATCGATAAAGTCATCTTGGTTGACACTCCTGGGATTGGAGAAATTGATGGAGCCGATCACGTCAATATTGCAGCTGACTCCGCCAAAGACTCTGACGCAGTGTTGGTTGTCGTAGATGGCCCCCTTCGTGAAAGCGAGCATAGTCTGCTTGAGCGATTGGGCCACATGGAAAAACGCGTCATCATTTGCCTTAACAAATCAGACTGGTACTCGAAATCCGACCGAGAAAAACTTGTCGGTCAAATTTTCGAGCAAACCGGCGACTTCGTACGCAAAGAGGATATTGTTTGCATACAGGCCCAAGCGGGGCATCGCATGAGACGCAAGATTTTGGCAGACGGAACTGAAATCAATGAAACAGTTACGGTCGAAGCCAATATAGATCCGCTCGCCAAGCGGATGCTCCAAATTGTCAACCAAGATGGAAAAGACTTGCTGATGGCGAACCTGCTTCTGCAGTCGCGCGGCCTGGTCGAAAAGGCACGCGGCCGAGTAAAAGAGTCACTGGACCGCAAATCTTGGAATGTGGTCGATAAATACATGTGGGGGGCTGGTGGCATTGCTGCAGTCAGTCCGTTCCCAGTAGTTGACCTAATCGCAGGCTCTGCAATCTCTACCAAGATGATCATGGACTTGGCCGATGTTTATCAGCAAAAAATCGACCTGGAAACAGCGTCCAAATGGCTCAGCGAAATGGGGAAGAACTTAATCGGTGTTCTCGGCGCTCAAGGTGCCACCGTTGCTGTCAGTGCAGTCGTCGCCTCCTTAATTAAGACCATTCCCTTTGCGGGAACAATTGCAGGTGGCGTGCTGCAAGGTGCAGTTCAAGCTTTAATAACTAAATGGATTGGCGCTGTCTTTATTGAGTATTTTCGGGACGAAATGCAAACCCCCGAGGGGGGGCTTTCAGGACTTGCACGGCGCAAATGGGACATCGTCACTAGCGCTGACGAACTGCGCAAACTTGTTCAAACCGCGCGAGAAAAACTTAACGAGTGACTGATGGAAGAAACCACAACCAATCACGATCCACAGTATCAAGATGCCATAAAAGCAGTGGAAAAAACACTGGCGGATCTGCGCAGATGCCCCGACGAAGAAAAAAAACAGCTGCAGGAGGACATTGCACAGCTCAACTCCATGCATGAGAAGATCACCCAAGGGCGGGTCGAAATCGTCATCTTTGGTGAGATCAGCACTGGCAAATCAGCGCTTGTGAATGCACTGATTGGCCGTGATGTCGCCGAAGTCGATGTCCAAGGCGGCTGGACAAAACAGGTTTGGGGGACCGCGTGGGAGGGAGCGGGACACCGCCTGAAGAGCCTTGAGTCGTCGGAAATCGTCATCATTGACACTCCAGGAATCAACGAGGTCGGTGGGGCTGATCGGGCTCAACTCGCTGATGTCACCGCCCGTCGTGCTGATCTGATTCTGTTTGTTACCGATTCAGATTTGAACGACACCGAATATGCTGCGTTAGTTGAACTCGCGGCCGTTCAGAAACCGATCATCTGTGTGTTTAACAAACAAGATCTTTACCAACACGAAGAGCGAAACCAGTTGACGGCGATGCTCGAACAAAGACTCGATGGATTGATTCCAGCCAACCACTTTGTCATGACGACTGCCGACCCGCGTGAGATCGAATACATTATTGAGCAGCCCAATGGAGAAACCAAAACTCAATGGCGAAAGCCTGCTCCCGATGTCGCCGAGTTGAAAACACTGATTTTGGAAACTCTCGAACAAGAAGGACTTGGGCTGATTGCGCTCAATGCTGCTATGTATGCGGCTGACAAAAGTGATCGGATTTCCGCAATTCGAGTCGAAATGCGGAATCGCCAAGCAGACCAAGTAATCTGGACGATGGCTGCGACTAAAGCAGTGGTAGTGGCCGCTAATCCATTACCGTTTTTGGATATCGTCGGAGGATTGGCGGTCGACGCAATCATGATCGCGACCCTCTCGAAGGTCTATGGCTTGTCGTTTTCAATGAGCCAGGCCCGCGGATTAGCCAAATCAATAAGTGCCGCAGGGGGCCTTTACGCACTGGGCGAACTCGCAAATGTTGGAGCCAGCTTCTTTAAACTTGTAACGGGGACCCTTGGTACAGCTCTGACATTGATTCCGCAGGCAGCAGCCGTCGGATTTGGTTCTTATATCATTGGGCAGTCTGCCAAAAAGTATTTTGAGCAGGGCGGCTCATGGGGAACCGGCTCGGCAAAATCAGTCGTTAAAGATATTTTGGCGAAAACCGACAAAGATTCCGTCGTGAACCACCTCAAAGATGAAATCCGAACTCGATTAGATTGGAATCGGCATGGCTCTAAAAAGGATAGCTGAAGGAAAACCAAGAATTTGAGCCGAGCAAGATAGCTTTTTCCCCGTACAATCGTCACCATAGCCATAGTTGGCACCTCACAAGAACTACATTTCAAGCGTTTAACTTTAAACGCGGTTTCTAGGGTGCATCGTTAGCTGGCAACCTATGTTTTCTCGGTGATTAATAACAGACATTTATATCTTGTCATTAGAACGAAAATTGACTGAAACAATGATTTCACATTTCGCAGACCGGTACATCAAGCCTTTCTTTCGCGACGAGGAAGCAGCCACGACTGTGGAGTACGCGCTACTGT
>JAQWLH010000143.1 GCA_029247405.1 Mariniblastus sp. | reverse complement strand
TTATAAATAATATTATGATTAGGAAATATGGGTATTGAATAATCAATTTTGGGAACGTGATCGGTCTGTTTTTTGATCCAAATGAAACCGTGAGCTTCATTTGGTAATCGCGATAGCTCCACTGTTTCTGTGGAGCAAATTGGTCGAGTAGTTCTCGCCGACAAAAATTGCGATTGAGACCGTTTGTGCAGTCTGGCTTGTGGGCACATTGAGTGAAAGTTCAAGCTTGCCTGAGCCCTTGGCAGTTTTAACGATGCGCTCAATTCGCGAACCATCACCACTTTTGAGAGTGACGTGAAATTTTTGTTCACCGAGAGCGGTTGGAAGTTGGTGGTCGATGATGACCTTCAGGTTTGCTCCTCTTTGAATCTGTTTAGGGACAGTCAACTGAAACAGCTTGGAGTCCTGTTTTTGTTTTTTGTTCTTGCGTGAGTTTTTGAGCTGATTTTTCTTGCGTTTGTTTTTGCGGCGTTCGTCGGCTTGGGCTTGGACTTGGTCAACGTAATCGCTGCGGGCAGCGGGGTCGTTGCGCTGAACAAAGGCCTCGAGGATGTGATCATTTGATTCCTGCATGAATTTTTTCATCGCAGCGCGGTGTTTCTCAATTTCTTTCGCGTATTTTGGGTTGTCAATTAAATTGTTGAGGGCATCGGGATCAGTTTCATAGTCATAGAATTCTTCGGGCACACCGTACTGAAATAGCTTGAGCCGAGCCGCGATTTTTTCGTCCGTTTCTGCCTTTTGCTTCATCGCACGAAAGGACTTTGTGCCGGTTGTTGCAGTTTTGAAAATGCGTTTTCCATCTGACCAGGGGTTGAACAAGTAGCCAAACTGTTTTGATTCAACGCTTCTCATTGGGCTTCGGTTTCCACCCGAATTTTCGTTGTAAACTTTAAAGACCATTTCACGATCGGGCTGCGCTTTGCCGAGAATTGTTGGCAAAAATGAATGGCCATCAAATCCCTCTGGTGGAGCGATCTTGGCGATTTCGAGAAGGGTCGGCATGAGATCGACGGCAGAGATCATGTGAGCTTGATCGACTGTGCCGGGTTGGGTGACGCCAGGCCAGCAAACAATCCAAGGGGTTCGCGTACTGTGATGCCAAAGTGAGGTTTTAGCAAAAGGTAACGGCATTCCATGGTCGGAGAGGAACATGATGACCGTATTGTCCGCTTGGCCAGAATCCTCGAGGGCTTTTATGATCGCGGCAAAACAGTCGTCAGCGCGGCGAACAGACGTGTAATATTCGGCCAGCTCAAATCGGATATCCGGATGATCAAATAAGAATCCGGGGATGGGGACTTTATCCGGTCTGAAAACATGCGACGGAGTATTTTTGTCAGTTACTTCGCCAGCGGCGTTGAGTTTTACAAAAGGTTTGTGGGGGTCTGAAATATTGATGTTGAGGCAAAAGGGTTTTTGGGCAGAGTTCGCCAGTTCAATTCCTAGCGCAGTTGAATCGTAGTAGGACTGCGCGTTTTTAACGTCTCGCTTTTTGCCATCAATCAGAGATAGATCTGAATCCCATGCATAAGGCTGGTAAGGCGTCGAGTGCGAGGCCTTTCCGCGAATTGCGACAAAGTATCCCCCTGCTTTCATTGCGTCGACCAAATGGGGGTAATCAGGGTTTTTGACCTGATAAAATCCTTCGACGTCCGTGTTGTGAGGGTAGCGGCCTGAGAACATGACGTTGCGAGAAGGGTAGCAATTCCCTACTTGAACATGAGCATAGTGATAACGCATGCCTCGGGCAGCGAGCTTATCGATGTTGGGTGTAGTGCCGGGGAGTTCGCAGCCAAAGGCTCCGACTGAGTCGCAACTCATGTCATCAACGGTCACAATCAAGATGTTGGGGCGGGCGTTTTTGGAATCTTCGGCTAACAACGCTGTAGCTGAAAGTGAAAGACAAAAAAAGAAACAAATGGTTTGGGATGGTCTCATGACGGGTCGAAGTAGGAGAGGGTGGATTTTGAGCGGGAACGGTTCAGCGCTGCCAGAGTTTATGATGCCTCTAGGGTATCAATAATTGAACCGACTCGCGACTTTTTTAAAAAGGTGGCCGCGTGTGAAGCGAAGGCAGGAACGAATCCGGTTCGTAGGACGTCTGAACACTCTGATCCAACGTGGTTTCGTTCAGCTGCTGTTCGGCTCAGATTTGAAACCAACCAGAGAGCAAGTGGTCGAGGGCGCTCTTTTTCGACTCGTTTTTAAAAACCGTTACGAGGTTGGTATTGCCCACCCCGTCGAGATTTTGGCGCGTAGGGACTCCCTTGCAGAGATGTGGTTTCTGCAGATGGACGCTCGTAACCCTGCGGTCGCACTCCCATGATCGGCGGTCCTAAGTCATTGCTTGGATACGGGTCATGGACGACTGAGCGATTGCGTTGCATGCCGATCGAACCTTGGGGCCCCCAGTTAGGCCGGTGATTGCAACCCGTGCAAACACAGACCCCAATAATTAGACTCAGGGACAATACGAATTTATTTTGCATTTGACCGATGCGATGACTCGAAATGGAACGGCGAAATAGTTGTCCGCGGACCTTAGAATCAGGCGGTGAATCGAGCAATAGCTTCGTTCAGCTTGTTTGTGATAGCACGAAGGACTTGCTTAACCGAGTGTCAGGAATTCCAGGACTTCCACGTCGCCATTTACAGGGTTTAACGTGACCGGGGCCAAGCATGCTGGCAATAGCATTGTGTCACCGAGGTTCATAGGCAGACCGCTAGGGTCACCTGAGACGGTCATCGCCCCCTGGGTGACAGCGAGGATGCGGAACCGGCCGTCACCTCCGGTTTCCACTGGCTTGTCAAAAACTACCCGATTCATCGCAAATTTGTCGCAGTCCAAAATCGCTTGCCACTGGTTGAGTGGTGAAGTTCGATAAACTTCCGGTGTCACTGGCCCGCGATCAAAATCAGTGGCCTCAATAGCTTTGGCGATATGGAGAGGACGCGGCATTCCGCTGTCGTCGACGCGCCCCCAGTCGTACACTCGAAACGTCGTGTTGCTGGCCTGCTGGATCTCTGCGATTAACAACCCGCTTCCGATGGCATGCAGGGTGCCCGCTTGGATGAAAACGCAGTCACCTTTTTTAGGTTCAAAGCTATGCAGGAGAGATTCGGTATTATTGCTTTCGATCGCGTCTTGAAAAGCCGCTTGGGTAGTGCCTGTTTTGAGTCCAGCAAATATTTTGGAACCAGGATCGGCATGCATCACATACCATGCTTCAGTTTTGCCTAGGTCGGGAGGAGAGAGCCTGGCGCCCATTGCGTCGTCTGGATGCACCTGCACGGAGAGGTTGCGATTAGCATCAAGAAATTTCAAGAGCAGTGGGAACCGGTTTTTCAGATGCGGGGGCAAGTCGTTCGAGGAAATCTGTTGGAAGGCAACCTCGCCGAGCAGGTCGAGTCCGTGGTCTGCAATCAGTTGCTTCAGTGACTTGCCCGCCAGATCTCCAAAACTGACCACGCTTTGGTTGTCCTGATGGTCGACGATCTCCCAGCTTTCGGCTGCTGATTGTTCACCAATCTGTTTTTTGAGAACCTCGGCGAGACGATGACCACCCCAAATGTAACGTTTAAAAAGCGATTCGAAGCGAAGAGGGTACATCATTTAATTTGGCTTTAAAAACAACCGGACGGAGTTAGGGGGCATGTAAAATCGCTAACGTTGAGCATTCGTGCCTGTTTGTCGTGGCTTGGGGCACGTACTATCCTCCCCGACCTTTGGGGAACCAGGCTGGATTCAACGCTTTAAATATTGTTGCGATCAAGTTGCCATGTTACTATCCAGCTAGTTAAAAATGCGGACATTTTCGTTCGCGATTGATTACGCAAATCCCCGCTTTGGCCGCTGAGTACACGAATGAATTTTCGCGAAACTAACGAAGATCTGTTCGAACAAAGCCGAATGTCGTTTGGTGACCACCTTGAGGAGCTTCGAAAGGTTCTGATCAAGGCTCTTTATGGAGTTGCAATCGGCTGTGTATTTGGATTTTGGTTCGCCAGTGATGTTGTTGAGATATTGGTCCAACCACTGGCTGATGCGATTGAAGAGTACGACAGTTACGATGCTGAGCAGCAACTGATTGAAAAGTACGGTTATATCCCTCCTGAGTATCTGCACCTGATTCACCGGGAGAACGTTGCGCCCAAATTGGTTCAGGTCGACCCGACGCAATTTTTATTGATGTTGCAGGATTTAGTGCCCGATCTGGGGACTTCAATTCCGGTCCAACATTACAGTTTTCGAAAAAGCCATTTCCAAGATGGTAAGTTAAAGTCGTTTTGTCAGCGGCTTTCCACTCAAACGTCATCCGATGCGGGGGCTTTGGCCAAACTTAAAGCCATTTGGGCGGAACTTCCTCCAGTGGACCAAGCCACCATCACACGAATCGCAAAGGTCACTGGCGAGGGATCAGACTCTGATTTGAGTGCTGTCCTGCAGGTGCTGAATCGACTGGCGTCAAACGCAAAGCTATACGAGGCTGAGGCTTTCCAAGTTGATCTGGTTGAGGGAGCGAGTGGGTTTTTGGCGACGCTCTCGCCCGAGAAACCAAGGCCTCTGGCGAGTATCAAAGCGAAGTTGGATGAGGAGTTTGATCTGTCGCTCAATCGTCGGTTGAATCGTTCTCTAATTACATCGGAATTCCCTGATCAGCTGAATCCTCTCATCGTTGATTTGGTCTCTGTCGAAATATGGGAAAGCACCAAATTTAAACCGCAGGCACTTGGCGTTGGTGAGGGCTTCGGGGTTTGGCTCAAGGCCGGTCTGTTCACCGGATTGACGATTGCCGGGCCGTGGGTCTTTTTTCAGCTTTGGGCGTTTGTGGCCGCAGGACTATATCCACACGAGAAGAAGCACATTCACGTATTTTTACCAATCAGTATCGTCCTGTTTGGTGCCGGCGTGCTTTTGGCATTTTTCTTTGTTTTCCAGCCAGTGCTTGGCTTCTTGTTCTCGTTCAACCGCAGTATGGGGATCGCACCGGAGATGCGAATCAATGAATGGTTGAGCTTTGTGATGTTCTTGCCGCTGGGATTTGGAATTGCTTTTCAACTGCCTCTGGTGATGCTGTTCATGAACCGAATTGGATTGTTCCAGGTTGAAGACTACCTGAAGAAGTGGCGAGTTGCGGTAATGATTATTTTTGTTTTGGCAATGTTCCTGACGCCCGCTGATCCGATCAGTATGTTGCTTTTGGCAGTTCCATTGTCGATCTTGTACTTTACGGGAATCGCGATGTGCAAGTGGATGCCTCGGAGCGAAAATCCGTTTGGTGATGACGCAGCGGTGACCTAGTCAGCCTTGGCGGTCGATGTTGTTCACTCAAAAACCTGAGGCAAATTGCACGTCATTGCCGAGTGATTTGCAATGAATTCCGAGGTTTTTTCTTGGTTTTGCCGAGCCGTGAGTGTCGCGTTTTTGCGACCCGAAATGGTGCGCCAACGTTAGATTTGACCTGCGGGGAATAGAGGGTAAAAGCCTGCGGATGTGCGTCTGAAGCGATTCTAAGCTGAGATCCAAGAAGAACACGAACCCAAGTGGAGTCCTGGGGGGAGATGCGGCGGATGAGCCCACTCTACTGAAATCTTGATCACGGGCTGCTTTCTTGCGTCATTTTCCATTTGGGATCAGGTCGAGTATATTTCGAATCTATCGGAATCGAAACAAGTTCGTTTTGAATGCCGATTTGAAATTGAATTTGGTGCAAGATGTTAGGATCATTAAATGTTTAAGAACAGCCGGTTATTCGCCCCTAGTTTCTCATTTTTACTTTTGTCTTTGGCCACTTGGACCACAACTCTTTTCGCTCAAGACAGTAATCAATCGTCACCCCAAGAAGTTGCGGCGATCAAATCTGTGGAATCTGCAGGTGGTCGGGTGTACCGAATTTCCGCTGCTGATGGTTCGCGGGAAATAAGTTTTAACCTGTCGAGT
>JAQWLH010000138.1 GCA_029247405.1 Mariniblastus sp. | reverse complement strand
CACCTTCGGTAAGTACTTTATTGAGCCATCGAGGGTTGAGTTTTGCACCAATGGATTTCAATGCGGGCGGGTGTTGACCTTCGTCACCCATCTCCGCTTGAGTGCCGGTAAACCACTTCTTCCTCCCATAGATTTCGGCTGAATCACCGCTTGTGTCAACGACACCGCCAACAATCAGGTCGCCGGGACGCTCCCGATTGTGACAAGCGTAACAGTTGAGCGTGACCAGTTTTTCGTGAACCGACTGTTCAGGATCAGTCGTAACTAAACCCGGTTTTTTCAGTTGCTTGATGGCCGCGGTCAAGCAGTTGATTTGGTCGTCAGTCAAGCCAAACCGAATCGAGCTGTCGCTTTCATGAAGGCAACCCTTTTGCAGATCTAAGCTCTTCAGCGAAGGTGCGTTGATGCCTCGTTTAGCTAGGACCGGTTCACCACCTGCTTTCATCTCATGGCAACTCACGCAGCCGAGCGATTGGAAGTAGGTTTTTCCAAGCTCTGCTTTTTCTGGATCAAACACAAACGCGTCGACAGCGGGTGTGGTCGCAGCGGTTTTAGTGGGCTGCATCAAGGTTTCGAGTCCAACTCCATTCAATCCCTTGCCATAGACTTCGACCTTTAGCTCTTCTCCACCGCTATTCTCAAAGAACTCGACGCGAATTTCGTGAAGACCAGCAGAAAGCTCACATTCGGATTCCTTGAAAACAACGGGATGGATGCCGTCGTTCGTAATGATGGTTTTGCCATCAATCACGAGCTTCGAACCATCATCGGATCCAAGGCGAAATTTGAATTTGTCATCGGTGTCTGTTTTCCAATAACCAGAGAAAACGATTCCAAATCTGTCTTTTCGCGGTCCTACTTGCATTTCAAAGCCGGCTGCGGTGCCGGTCGAAGTTGGCTTGAGTTGATCAAAGTCGGGTAGCTGTTCCCAGGCTCCCTCGTAATAGGCAAAGTTGATTTTTGAGTCGACAACGACTTTGCGAAGGAGATAAGACGCGATGGCTTGAGCTTCTTTGTTGGCCAAGTTGAATTGAGGCATTCGCCCTGAAGGTCGAATATGCAATGGGTCAGAGATGAATTTTTGCAATCCCGGAAGCGTATATTTGGTTTCAAGGTCTCCCAACGGAACCGAGGTCGGGAGGTGAATTTCTTCGTTCAGCGGATCATGGCAGGCAACACACCCAATGGAATGAAACAGCTTTTCACCTTGAGTGATCAGCGAGATGTTAGATTTTTGTTTCGCCGATCTTCCCGTTGATGCAAGGAATTGTCCGATCGATTCTGAAATGATTTTTTTCTCGTTCGGGGATTTTCCAGCCAGTACATCTGGCATTGATGTGCCTGGTTTGACGCCGTGCGGATCAGCGATAAAACTCCCGAAGTACTCGGGCAGAACGCGGCTTCCTACTTCTGTCAAAATTGGAGCTTGTTTGGGTTCGATTGCCCAAGTCGATTTTGTCTCATGACAAGACATGCAATTTAGTTCGTTAAGCAGGAGCATCCCTCGTTCGATATCGGTGGTTTCCTCGACTTCGGCAAATCTTTCAAAACCAGGGATGATGGGGTGATGATCGTCGGCAGGAGAGAGGCGGGCCAGCGAGGTAAACAGAACCAAAATTGCAATTTGCACAGGAGTGTTGTTCATAAGTTTGAAATTGGGCCGTTTGGAAGTGAATTTTTTGAACTGAATTTTTAAGTTGACCAACGATGCTGCCTGCTGGACTTGTTCTGGGAATCTTGTAGATCGAACCGCGGTACCGATTCCCTCCCGCGGAAGAGTGCCAATGGGTGCTGAAGGGAGTCTGGTGGTTGGTGTATTTTAGCTCATTCGTTGAACAGCGTCTTTTTTTCGGGAGGTGTTAGTGTCGGTTCTCTCTACATTCTGGCTTGATGATTAAATTCCAATCAGTTTGTGCAGTTTTTTTAAATCGGTTTCCAGCGCGGCAATGTTTTTCTGGAGGCCGTTTTTCTGCAAGTATTCGACATGCAATGAGATTGGAACTTGAGTTTCCAATTGATTCAGGATTTTAAAAAATTTGGAATCGACAACTCCCTCACCCAGTGGCACATTTTCGGTTTTGAGTCCGGTCCAGTGAAAATCTTTTACATAGACCATTTTGACTCGCGGTTTGGCGAGATTCCAATAAACCGGCCAACTTTGCCCAGCAGATGCAATCGCATGGCGAATGTCAAAGGCGATTCCGATTTCGTTTGGATCGATGTCGGTCAGTAAGCGATCCAGATCCCACATCGTTGATCCCAAATATTTTGCGCCAGCGTGGTTTTGATAAACCGCAGTTAAGCCCAGTTTGCGATTTAGTTTCGCAAGCTGGGATGCTTGCGGACGAAATGTTTCAATTTGGGCTGCGACCGGTTTGGCAAGGTCATACTTATAATACTGAGTTCGGTATCGTTTGATTCCCAGATCGGCAGCTACTTCGAGTACCTTTTTATTAATCGGTTCATCGGCATTGTTGATGTTGGTCGTCATCACCATTACCTCGAGGTTTTGCTTTTTCAAAGCCGCAACCAGTTTGGGTAACTGTTCAGGTACGTTTTCGGGTTCGATCAATCCCTTGGGACGAACGGTTGCTTCAATACCCTGAAAGCCTTGTTGAGCGATCGTTTCAGCGAGTTCCTCAAACGAAAGTTCCTGAATGAACTTGATGAATGCACAAATGGGCTGCGTCCATTTGCGTCCTGACAGAGTGAGTGGCAAACGGGGCTCAGCGGCAAGCGTCGGCATCGAGCTGGTCGCCATGGCCGCAGCAACGGTCGCAGACAAAACGCAAAACTCTCTTCGATTTTGTTTCATGTGGGGGTTCTAATTTGGTTGACGTTTGCGTTTCTGATTCTTGTTGTTCTTCTGATTTTTAACAGACGGGTGTTTAGGGGCACCTCCGTAATAGATTGATTCGTCAAATATTTTACCGGCATCCGCACTTGTCTCACGCGGGTCCCCGGTGGAGGCCAATTGGCCCTTTAACTTTTGCAATAATTCAGCTTTGACGTTGGCATACTTGGTGTTGTAAGCAACATTCGTCAGTTGGCCCTTATCATGGCTCATGTCGTAGAGTTCGAACTCGGGGCGTTTGCCAAATGCCAAGTCGTATTTGCGACGGTGCTCATCGTCTTTGTCTTTGTTGTTAACCATGTAGGTTTTGGTCGGGCCGTTATCACAGTCACCAAGCCAGCAACCGGGAAGGTGCGCGTTATTGTAGTCAGGTGTTCCTGCTGGCCAGCGATCGGGCGCGTAATTGTGAATCAAAAGATAATGGTCTGTCCGAATAGCACGCATGGGCGTCCCACCCGGTTGTCCTTTTTCCTGGCAAGGAACGTGTCGCTCTTTACCCGTCAGGACATAATCTCGAGCAGGTTCAACTCGCCCGGAAACTGCTGAATTGAAGATTGTCATCCAGCTTTGACCGGTCATCTCGGCTGGTACCGGAACTCCAGCGGCTTGCAAGAATGTGGGCGCGAGATCGGTGGTGCTCACAAAGTCAGTCACGATTCGACCGGGCTTGATGGTCTTGGGCCAGCGGACGGCCATCGGAACACGAGCGCCGCTGTCGTAGAGATTGGATTTACAGCGAGGGAAAGGCATCCCATGGTCACCCGTCATGACCACAATTGTATTCTTCAGTAATTTCAATGATTCGAGCTTCTGGAGCGCTCGATCAACGTCGCTGTCGAACCGTTGGACTTCAAAATAGTAATCAGCAACATCGGAACGAATCGTTTCACTGTCTGGATAATGGTCGAACAATTTGATTTTGCTGAGATCCATTCCACTATCGCGACCGGAGTTCAATTCATAGCCGCGGTGCGGGTCACTGGCACCGAGCCAGAAACAAAACGGTTTGTCTTTTGGCCACGCCTCGAGAAACTGATCGAAGTTGTTGTATCTCTTTCCAGCCGGGTGCCCGAGTTTGGTCTCCATCCAATTGTTAACTTTTCCGGGGCCCCAACTCTTCCGCCAGTGACCGGTGAAGTAACCTGCCTTCGTTAGCAGGTGCGGATACGTCGGGTGTTTCGTATCAAGAATACTGTGCAAGTTCCCGGCACCGCCTAACCGCCAATGGAATTGCCCTGTCAAAATCGCATTGCGGGAAGGCGTACAAGATGGAGCAGAGATGAACGCGTTTTCAAACAGAACGCCTTCTCTGGCAATGCGGTCAAACGCGGGCGTATTCACAACCGGGTCACCGTAGGCACCGGCATGCGGCCAACCCCAATCGTCGGCAATACAGAACAGAATATTAGGCCGTTCGTCTGCTGACACCTCGTCCCTGCAAATCAGACTGGTTGCCGCACAAAACAGAAAAGTCAAAAGTAGAAGGTCTTTTTTCATGACAACACGTTTGATGCAAAAGGCAAAATTTTCAAGATCGAATTATAGACCGATCCGGGAGGGGATGCACGAAACTAAGTGTACAAGCCGGTTTCAGCTGAAAATTGGTGGTTCACATTGCCTTTTGTCTCCCGCTTAGGGTTGTTAGCGGCGGATCACGACCCACGTGTTTGGATTTGAACTAAATCGTGGAATTCTTTCAGTAAGTTTCAATAAATTGATGAGAGTCAAAAAACAGCGTGGAAGGAAAGCTCTCTCATTGGAGACTTGGATTGTGTAAAATCTATGCTGATCATCATGAAGCTTTGACCAAGGACCCAACATGAATTTGTCACTCGTGAAATTATTTTTGACATTTCTGATTGCTTTACCAATCACAATCAATCACTCCAGTGCAGGAGAGCCAAGTCTCGGTGAAGCAAAGGTCAGTGCTGCGGCAAAGCCAAACATCCTTTTCATTTTTACTGACGATCACGCCTATCAATCGATCAGTTGTTATGGCTCGAAGATCAACAAGACTCCCAACATTGATCGAATTGCACGCGAGGGAATTCGATTTGATCGTTGTTACGTGACGAACAGTATTTGTGGCCCCATGCGGGCAGTGATTCAAACAGGAAAGTATTCACACATCAATGGTTTTTGTGTGAACGGAAACAAGTTTGATGGAACTCAGCAGACGTTTCCAAAACTACTTCAAGGCGTCGGTTACCAAACGGCGGTTGTCGGAAAATGGCATCTGGGAACCCACATGAAACCGCAGGGGTTCGATTACTCCGAAGTTCTGATCGGTCAGGGGCCCTATTACAATCCACCGATGTTGAAGAATGGCGAGAAAACCAAACATGTGGGTTACACCACCGAAATCATTACGGACCTCGCCTTGGATTGGCTGAAGGAAAAACGTGATCAGGAAAAACCGTTCATGTTGATGTATCAGCACAAGGCTCCACATCGAAATTGGCAGCCGGGTCCCAACTACCTCAATCTGTACGACGACGTAACAATTCCGGAGCCAGATACCCTGTTCGATGATTACGAAGGGCGAGGCAAGCCGGCTCGTACGCAGGACATGTCAATCGAAAAAACGATGACGAAAAATGACTTGAAGCTGGTTCCACCTAGAAACTTGACGCCGGAGCAGCTGAAAGTCTGGAAAGCAGCGTACGACCCAAAAAATAAGGTTTTTGAAGCGTCGAAGCTGCAAGGAAAGGATTTGATTCGCTGGAAATATCAACGCTACATCAAAGACTATCTTCGTTGTATCGCCAGTGTTGACGATAACATCGGACGGATGCTCGATTATCTCGACGAGACGGGGCTCGCGAAAAACACGATCGTGATTTACTGTTCCGACCAAGGTTTTTATCTTGGCGAACACGGTTGGTTTGACAAACGCTGGATGTACGAAGAATCGCTCCGAACTCCCTTCGTGATCAAATGGCCTGGCGTTACGCAGCCAAACACAGTCAACGCAGAGGATATCGTCTCGCCCATTGATTTTGCTGAGACCTTTTGCGAAGTCGCTGGAGTTAAAGTGCCCGGAGACATGCAAGGCCGAAGCTTGGTGCCAATTCTAAAAGGCAATACGCCCAATGATTGGCGAAAGGTGTTCTATTACCAGTACTACGAATATCCAGGTGCTCATTCAGTGCGGCGCCATTATGGCGTGACCGATGGGCGTCACAAACTGATTCGGTTTTATGAACCCGATGTCGACGAATGGGAGATGTTTGATTTAGCTTCCGATCCCAACGAGCTGAAAAGCATCTACGGCGATCCCCAAGCCGCCGGTGATCAAGCTCGTATGATGGCCGAGTTGAGCCGACTTCGACGAGAATTGAAAGTGACTGAAGAAGATCCACCTCAATCGATCCGCAAGCCACGACAGAACCGACAGAATCAAAAAAAAGGCCAGCGGAAAAAGTCTGGTTTGTAAAACGGTCAATCAAGAACACCTCTTTTAACAAGAGATTGACCTTATTTTTTATTTTTTTCAGCAAAGACGAGATTTTTTGTCGTCGATTTAAATCTGCTTGTGTGTCTTACGTAAGAGACAGATTAGTTAGTTGAAAAAAACTTGTTACTGAGAATACGTTAATGTCTTTTGAGCTTAAGGCTGCCTCATCTTCTAGCAGTGTTAGTCGAACCGCAATTTCGAATTTATTCTTTTCTAAACCATTGTTTGCTTCGGCGGTGGTTTGGATTTCATGTGCGTCTGCCTACGATGCCTATTTGGTTTATCGGTATCGAGAAGGGGTCGAAGAGCTAAATCCTATTTGCAACTGGTTGATCCAGCTTGCTCCTGATTCGACGTTCTTTTTCTTGCTTGGCAAAGCAGCCGGAACGATGCTTGTGGTAGGAGTTTTGTTTACGCTTTATCGGTATTGGAAGCCAGCCAGCCATGCCGTTGCTCTGGCGTTGGCGTTGTTTCAAATGGGTCTCATGGTCGTAATACACACGATTGAACCCAGCAGTCCAAGAAAGCAAGTTCACGCTCAATGGCCTCAATTGTCACAGAACTCCGCTGACACCATTGAACCAAGTCCCCCCATTCGTTTGAGCCCTCAAGCACCCAATTTGCGAGTTAAGAATCGTCGTCAGCAGAAGAAGAGGGATCGAGAGTTTGCAAAAGAATTACAAGGATTGCTGCACCATCGCCCCAAGGTTGACCGCTTCCAAAAATCCAAAATTCAACACCGACAATTTTGAGCGAACCCAATCGGTTTCCGAAACTGGGGCTCAGCGGGGTTGGATCAATTTGGAGCTGAGTCACGCTCTGGAACTTCATTCCAATAAATTTTTAAATTGTGGGTTGATCTCCCAGAGGCCACGATATCAGGCCGACCATCACCATTCAGGTCACCGATTCGAAGGTCTTCGCAAGCCATTTTGTTTTTATCAATGAAAATGGATTTCCAGGGCTGGCTGGACCAGGCTTTAGGGTTTGGTTGTTTTGGGGGTTCTGATTGATAATAAAGTTTGATACCAAACTGCCCAAGATCATTGGGGTGACGCCATCCTGCAACGATTTGCTGCGACCCCGAGCCTAACAAATCAGCAACGGCAATTGCGTGACCCTGATTCAGATTTTTATCGAGAACAACCCGGTTGGCAAAGCGAAGTCTGGAATGGGTCAACGGATGTGAAGGCGTGTAAACGACAAGTTCAGTCCCATGAAAAGGTTCAATGGTTGTGATGAAGTTAGGTTGGTTTGCAAGGTTGCCCTCGCTGTTTGCTACTTTTTTGGGGTTTCTTCCAAAACGACCAACTCGAATCTCGCCTCCACCGTTGACGTTTGTGAACGGCAATGAATTCCAGGTCCCATCTTCGTTGTAAATTAGTTTGCCACCTTCTTTACCAAGATAAAATACAGATTCCGTTTTTGCCTGTTCGTTCCAATTTCCGACATCGAAGTTGTGGGTGACATGATATTGGTCATCGAGGATTTCTGTTTTCCATGGTTTGTTTGGGTTCAACGGCTTGTAATAAGCTAGAAGTTTAACCCCATCCCCCGCTCCCCCTTTGTTTCCCCGCCCGTGCAAGGGAGCAACGATCAGGGCAAATTTCTTTTCGGCTAACTTGAGCCACCGCATTCGATGCACAACGGGTTCGTGCTGAAGTTTGATGGGAGTCCATTTTTGAGTTCGAATGGGCGGCGCGACGAGATAATGAACCGACCCGGAGTTAACCGTGTCGCTTGGGTTCCACTGACCTCCGACTGCAATTTCGACTTTGCCGTCTCCATCGATGTCTCGAGCGGCAATGCAAACATTGTCCCGATCGGTTAAGTTTTCAGCGATCACATGACGTTGCCACGTGGGATTTTGATACCACACAAATTGTTTTTTGTCGGCCAAAAGAATGTCAGGCTTGCCGTCGCCATCGACATCGCCGATCGCCGTCCCGTAACCAATAATGACTTTGCTGTCGATCGTTTGAGCGCGAAACTTCGGAATGACAGTCTGTTCTGTTGTGGGTTGGGCCACCGCGTTGGAGGTTATCGTTAATAAGAGAGCGGATAAGAAAAAGCTCAGGTAACGGCTGCAGTCGATAGACGTCTTCATTTTTGATTTTCTCCCTGAGTCATTGAAAGATTTAACACTCGATCACATTGACGGCTAAACCGCCCCGGGCAGTTTCCTTGTACTTGGTTTGCATGTCTTTTCCAGTCTCGCGCATGGTTCGAATAACTTTGTCTAGCGAAACGAAGTGTTTCCCGTCCCCGAGAAGCGCCAACCGAGCTGCATTGATGGCCTTGATTGCACCCATCGCATTGCGTTCGATGCAGGGCACTTGAACGAGGCCGCCGATTGGATCACAGGTTAGACCAAGGTTGTGTTCCATTCCAATTTCGGCAGCATTTTCTACCTGTTCTGGCGTCCCTCCAAGAACTTCAGCCAGGCCTCCGGCAGCCATCGAGCAGGCCGATCCGACTTCACCCTGACAACCAACCTCCGCTCCGGAAATGGATGCATTGATTTTAAACAGAGTCCCAATCGCTGCCGCCGTTAAAAGAAATCGCACGACGCCATCTTCACTAGCGCCATGGCAAAACTCTGTGTAGTAATGAAGCACGGCGGGAATAATTCCAGCTGCACCATTGGTCGGCGCAGTAACGACACGGCCGCCAGCGGCGTTCTCTTCATTGATGGCAAGAGCCCACAGGTTGACCCAATCCATTCGGCTATGGGGTGCATTGGCGTTGGACGATTCAGCTTGAAGTTTTCGGTGCATCTTGGCCGCGCGTCGCTTGACCTTTAAACCACCAGGTAAAATGCCCTCTTCTTGACATCCTTGAGCGACACAATCCTGCATCACGGACCAGATGTGGAGCAATTTTTCACGGATTTGGGCTTCGGTGTGCCATGCCGTTTCATTCCGAAGCATTAACGTGCTGATCGCCAGACCGTTGGAATCACAAAGTTCAAGCAGTTCCTTTCCCGAAGAAAACGGATAAATAAGCTGAGTGGTATCGGCCACGATTCGGTCGGTTCCCGTCGCCGTGTCATCGACAACAAATCCACCACCCACCGAGTAATACGTCCTTTCTAACAGGATATTCTGTTCTGAATCCGATGCCGTAATCTTTAATCCGTTGGAATGAAATTCCAAACAGACTCCCGAAAATTCCAAGTCTTTTTTTGGATCAAAGTTGATTTCATGTTTGCCGTGTAGCAAAAGTTTTTTTTCAGCTTCGACCGTGTTTACAAATTTTCTTGTGTCAGCTGGGATGGCGGTTTCTGGCGCGTAACCGCCAAGGCCCGCGATAATCGCTGTATCGCTGCCATGTCCTTTCCCTGTTGCTCCCAGCGAGCCAAAAAACTGGACGAGAATATTGTTTGTTCGCTTCAGTTGTCCTGAGGATTCCAGTTGGTCGATAAACAGCGTCGCTGCACGCATCGGTCCAACCGTATGCGAACTCGAGGGACCGAGTCCGATCGAGAATAGTTCAAAGGTACTGATGGCCATTTGCGTCGCCTGAAGGAGCTGGCGTTAGAATTTGATGAATACCAAAAGCAGGTTGTATCTTTTTTCAAGGTTAGATCAGTCGTTTCCCATTGATAACATGGGATTCATATCAGCGAATTCAGCAATCGGGGGATTCGCCACCCCAGCCTACGCAAAAACTGCTGATTACAGCGAAACGACCATATCGGACAAGGGTCGACGGATTTTCTTTAGGCTTTGATATTTGTCATCGGCAGATCGAAAACCGATTGGAATAACGAGCACCGCATGAAGGTTCATTTCGGCCAAGCCAAGAATTTCGTCATACTCGGCGTTTACAAATCCTTCCATGGGACAGGCGTCAATTTTGGCCGCTGCACAGGCAGTCAACAAAGTTCCAAGGGCAATGTATGCCTGCTTGGTCGCCCAAGTTTCACGGTCTTTTTCCGACATTCCAGCGATTGAGCCAATCATAACATTTTTGAATTGATCCATCGCACCGCCGGCTAAGCCACGTTCGGACTCCATGTAGTCGACATAATCGCTGATATAGTCGGCATCGACATCCGTGCGGGTGGCAATGATGATGACATGTGAGGCATCAGCGACTTGAGCTTGTCCATATGATGATGCAACGAGACTGTCTTGTTTGGCTTGATCGTTGAGAACAAGGAGTTTAAATGGCTGAAGCCCATATGAAGTAGCCGTAAAATTGGTTGCTTCAAGGAGTTGATTCACCTGTTCGTTAGTTAGTGATTTTTCAGCGTCGAATTGTTTAGTGGCGTAACGCCACTTGAGAGGTTCAAGAAGATCCATGGTTGCTCGAGAGGGTTGGGTTGTCGTTTTCCAAATCCTAGCCCAAGCACTGGTTTGAAACAATGTTGGAGGCAAGATCGAGGCTAGAGGAGTGCCTGCAACCACTTAGCTTTCGTTGAGACGATATAATGCGAATCGAACGATATGGATATTCAAATACTTAATGAATCGACTTGGCAACGTCTGGCCAAGGAACATCGAGATTCGATGCGTTGTTGGACCGAACCATTTCGTGCACGTCGAAAAGTTGGCAGAACGCATCCCATCCATGATTTCCTGTTTGTCTATTATCAGAATTCCTCAAAAAAAATAGAGCAATGGCATCCAGGAGTTGGAGTGCGGCTAGAGGATGCGGCAAGGCAAGGAGCCAAGTCGTCGTTTTGGCCAACCTGTTTCAGCCAGCATTATCGAACCATTGGCAACGATCTGATTTGTGATCCCAGTAGGCTAGAACAAAAATTGATCGATCGTTTGCGATGGATTGAATCGATGTTGCGTCAAACCGCTTCGCGAAAGCCAAATTTTGCTTGCTTTGGACTTCATGAATGGGCGATGGTTTACAAGGGAAAGCAAGTCCGCCATGAAAAGACGGCCAAGCTTCGAATCAGCCAATCGGCGATCGATCAATTGGTAGAAAGCCGACCCTTAACGTGTTCGCACTTCGACGCTTTTCGGTTTTTTGCGATCGACGCACAGCCGCTTAACCGCATAAAGCCAACGCTCGAAGGTCGGCCGGAAATTGAACAGCCGGGTTGCATTCATGCCAATATGGATCTTTATAAATGGGCCTTTAAGTCGATGCCGTTTGTTGGCAGTGATCTGCTCGCGAGATGTTTTGCTCTGGCGATGGAAGCTCGAGTGATCGACATGCGAGCCAGTCCCTATGACCTGACAGAATTTGGCAATTACCCAGCCATCATGATCGAAAAATCTGAAGGTCGGATAGAATATGAAGAGTTACAACAAACCATTGCAAAGCAGGCGGAGCCGTTGCGATTTGAGCTTGCCGAAAAAATTAACCAAGTCATTAAGCTGACCGCCGTTGATGTGCTAACTAGCTAATCACATGAATTTCATTTTTCGATAAGCCAGTACCGATAGCCAACGATTCTGCCTGCCGATTTTACGCATCATGAATCTTTAACAGAATGCATTCATCATGATGGAAGTTGGCTGGGTCGAGAGTGATCTGGAGGGAACTTCAACAAACAAAGCGAGCTTATGTTTTGTTTTGATTTTGAAACGACCTCAATCAACCAGTCGCGGACCTAACTTCTTGTTCAATGGGTACTGCCATGTTCGCTCAAGGACCAATCGGCCACTTATTGAGCCCAAGGCGGATGTGCGTTTTCTGGAAACAGACGTCTCGGAGCAAAGAGAAAAAGATCGCGGCGGTGAGCCGCACCTGTAAAGGTTTACTCCCCCAGATCATCCGGATTGGCAATGTGTGATCGGGAGCAGTTGTTAGGAGTTTGAGAAACTTTGAAAAGGACAATGGCAATTCAGATCGACGTGCCTTAATCTAAAATGCATCTCTCAGACCTTAATTCAGTCGTGCCAAATTTCGAACTGAGGTGTGGGCGAAATCTGAAAAGACTAAAACTGTTTTCAGGTTCCGGGTGAGGATTGAATGAAATGGTTATTTGTGTCAGACAATTGGGGTCGATGATACGTTCGTGATAGTTTTGGTTTTCGGGTTTTCAATGAAATACAAATTAAAGGTGGCCACACTTGCAACTTTGATTTTATCACTAGTAAGTGTCGCACTCGTATCAGCAGATGAAGTTGAATCAAATCAGCGACAGCCCAACATTGTGTTGATCATGGCCGACGATGTGAGCTGGGAGGCGTTTGGATGTTACGGCGGTGAGGATTACAAGACACCGAATATTGACGAGCTTGCTCGGGAGGGCATGAAGTTTGATCGTTGTTACTCGACGCCAATTTGCACGACGTCGCGCGTCAAGATCATGACCGGGAAGTACAATTTTCGTAACTACACGCATTTTGGATATTTAGATCCGAACGAAAAAACGTTTGGGCAAATGCTTCAAAAAGCAGGCTACAAAACTGCGATCGCTGGGAAGTGGCAATTGAATGGACTTTACAATTCTTTAGCCGGGCATGATGACGCCAGCCGCCCCAATCAGGCTGGTTTTGACGAGTACATGCTTTGGCAGTTGACGACAGGCAAAGGCGGAGAAAATGGTGGTGAACGGTTTTGGAGTCCGCCGATCGAACACAATGGCGAGTTTTTGACGAAGGAAACGAATAGTGAAAAATACGGTCCTGACATGTTCTGTCAGTTCATTTGCGATTTCATGGAGCGCAACAAGGATAAACCATTCTTCGTTTACTACCCTATGGTTTTAGTTCACGATCCTTTCTTGCCAACGCCCGATACGATTGGCGATCAGCCAGTTGACTTTATTAATCACAATTCAGCCAACAAAGCACCTAAAAGCAAAGCCAAGCGCAAAGAAAACTTTGTCGCGATGGTCAACTACATGGATAAAATTGTAGGTCGGATTGTTGAGAAAGTTGAAGAAATCGGGCAAGCCGAAAATACAATCATTCTGTTTACGGGCGACAATGGAACGAATACATCGATCACTTCGCGCTGGCAGGATCAGGAGATTAGAGGTGGAAAAGGGGCAATGAAAGACATGGGAACGCACGTTCCCATGGTCTGCTACTGGAAGGGGCATACACCCCAAGGCCAGGTCAGTCCGGATTTGATCGACTTCACTGATTTTTACACCACCTTTGCCGAAGCCGCAGGGGTGCAGTTAGATAAGACCGATCCAATGGATGGGCGAAGTTTTCTTCCACAACTCAAGGGACTTGCGGGGAGTCCACGTGAATGGGTGCTTTGCCATTACGAGCCCTATTGGAACAAAAAACCGGGCCAGTTCATTCGGGTCGGCGACCATAAACTCTATCGGGATGGGCGCTTTTACGAGGTGCCGCAGGATTTAAAGGAAGACAATGATCTGGTCACCTCAACGGATGAGGCGACACAAGTGTTGCGGCAAAAAATGGAGGCTATCATGGCGACATTTCCGCCGGCTCCCCTTGATCGCAAGGGCAATAAGAATACGAAAGAAAGGCCGCTCTACCCCGCTTGGAAACGGCTTATCGAGCAGTGATTGGCAGGTTGTGAATCTCGCCCAAAGTGGATCCTGCGGGCGACCTTACTTGACGGCGTTGTCGGTGCCCAACAGAAGGTTCAAGGTGCGATTGGCTACGCGTGTGATGTATTTGTTGGGTTGATTTTTCAAGCAAGCCTGCATTTCCGGGATCAGTGGTCGGGCCAATTCACCTGCTTCGCCAAGCACGATGGCCGCTCTCAGTCGGCCCCATTGGTGCTCGCTGGTGAGTTCTTTTTTAAGAACCGGTAAAGCAAGCTCTGGGGCACCTAGTTTTAGCAGTGCCCGTGCTGCGGCGATCCGAACGCAGGGAGAGTCGTCAGTTAACGCCTTTTTCATTTTCGTCTTTGCCGGTCCTGCTACACTTGGCAAATTTCCAATGCCAACCGATGCCCAATAGCGAACAATGGCATCCTCATCATCAAGCGCGGCGACGAGCTGGGCAAAATTCTCTTTGCCGCCGACTGCCAAGTTTGCCACATTGCGAATCCGTCTGATGAGGTCCGCATTTGCGTTGAGCAAAATGTTGTATCGAGCAGCTGTTTTTTGTTCTCGAATCTGGATCTCTGATTCAGGGATCAGGCCAATGTCTCGCGATTGAACCACCCATTCGAGATGTTTGGTTCGCATTCGTTCAAGAACATCCTGATAGTTTTGCTCGCGGGCGAGATTTTTGATTTCGTGTGGATCTGCTTTGAGGTCGTAAAGTTCTTCGGCTGGTTTTTGAGCAGCCATGAAGATCGCCGCGGCCGGTGACAACTGGCCTTCGGAATGCACGCGTCGCAGTTCTTTCATGGTGGCCCCTTTTTCGGGCGTATTCATGTACTGATAGTACGGCTTGAATGGTTCGTAATTTCGAATGTAGCGAAACTGTTTGTCGCGGACCGCGCGGATGATATCGTAACGTTCATCCATCCGGTCTCGAGCGCCGTAAACATAATCTCGGGGAGGCGTTAAGTTTTTGCCGATAAATGCTCTTCCCTGAAAATGGGTGGGCAATGGAATGCCAAGTAAATTTAACACGGTCGGTGCAAAGTCAAGGCTGCTCACCAGTTCATCGTTGAGCTCGCCTGGCTTGCCTTGTTGGTTGACGCGAAATGATTCAGGGATCCGCACGACGAGCGGAATTCGTGTCCCCGAATCGTAAAGCCATCGCTTGGCGCGAGGCAATCCAACACCATGATCGGACCAGTAGAAAATGATCGTGTTTTCGTACTCGCCCGCGTCTTTGAGCTCCTGAATCAATTCACCTGCCCAAACGTCCATGGCTGTGATCAACTCATAGTTGCGTTTCCAGTCTTCGCGAACGATGGGAGTGTCTGGGTAATAAGGCGGCAACGTTAGACTGTTGGGGTCTTGTCTCTGATCTTCATTGAGATTTTCAGTCACCTTTTTGTATTTCGATTCACTGGAGATGCCGCTTTCATGGCACCCCGTGAAATTGAAAACAGCAAAGAATGGTTGAGAAGCGTCCTGACGGTTTTTCCAATGAGCTTTTCGATTTGAGTCATCCCAAACATTCTTGGGCGTCTTGAATTGATAATCCTGTTTGCTGTTGTTGGTGCAGTAGTAACCAGACTCACGCAAATATACGGGAAATGGTTTGACAAAATCTGGGAGTTTTGCCTCGCAACGCATGTGATGGGTGCCAAGGGTTGATTGATAGACTCCGGTGATGATCGCTGAGCGACACGGGGCGCAAACCCCTGCGGTCGTGAACGTATGGGTGTAGCGGACGCCTTCAGCTGCGAGCCGGTCAATGTTGGGAGTGATCGCGTTCGAATCCCCAAAGCAGCCCAGGTGAGGGCTAATGTCCTCACATGAAATCCATAGGATGTTGGGCCGTTGGACTTGTTGGTCTTCGCCGCGAATGATGCCGACCGAGCCAAGAACGATAACGCTGGCTAACAGAATGTATTTCATTTGGAAGCTTTAAATAAAAAATAACGCAATGAGACTAGGCAAACCAAAACACAGAACGCACAGTTAAACGGCGCAGTTGCCGCGAAGAACAGCGGCGTTTCAAGTCGTTAAAATATTGTTTTTTGAGTTCGATTTTCGCCGCTGCTTTGAAGGGTTTTTGGGCGAGGGTTAAATCGCTATTTTGTTTTTTCTTTTCGCCAGACCGGTCTCGCGTTAGACGTGATTTCTTGGTCTGCTTTGATCATCGACGCCTTAAGTCGGGCCGCCAATTCCGGCTTGGTCTCTAACAGATTGTTTTGTTCACCAATGTCATCGGCGAGGTTGAACAAATAGGTCGAAGTCTTGGGGGTCGGTTGGTTCTTTCGTTTGCGTGGCGTTTGCTGCAGGTATTTCCAATCGCCTTGTCGAATCCCTTCAAGTTTCCCCTGCGCGGAATAGAACACCAATTCATTTCGTGGCGACTCATCCGACTCAAAGGTTGCCGTGATATCGAATCCATCGATCTTGCGATCCGGGAGCTTCTTTCCAGTCAGCGAAGCAAAGGTTGGCAAGAGGTCCAGAGTCGAGGTGAAGGCATCGGTGCTTGTGCCTGCTGGAATTCTCCCCGGAGCCCACATGATGCACGGCACGCGTTGTCCGCCTTCGAAAGTGGTGCCCTTACCAGAACGAAGTGGACCGGCGCTCCCGCCGTGATTCTTGAACTGTAGCCACGGTCCATTATCGGTCGTGTAAACAATATAAGTTTTTTCTGATAGACCCAGATTGCGAACCGTTTGCAGCAAACGCCCTACCTCGGCATCAATATGCTCGATCACACAGGTGTAGGCATTTTGCGGATCAGCATCGTACACGTCGTCAGGTACGTAAAGCGGGATGTGCGGCATCGAGTGGGGCAGGTACAGGAAGAATGGATTGTCTTGGTTGTCAGTGACAAACTCAATCGCCTTATCCGTGTATCGTCTTGTGATAGTTCGTTGGTCTACCGGAAGCTCGACGATTTCTTCATTGCTCATGAGGGGTGTATTCCAGAGTTTGATCGCGGATTCCTGGTCGGCCCACAATTCATTGCTGGAAACGTTTCTGGGTTTTCCCTGATTTTCCGGATGATTCATGTCGTTGGAATACGGAATTCCGAAATAGGAATCAAACCCATTGGATCGTGGAAGCGTTTCAGGATGATGCCCGAGGTGCCATTTGCCAATACAAGCAGTCGCGTAACCCAACGATTTCATATGGTCAGCAATCGTGTACTCTTGGCTGTTGAGCCCGTAATCGCTTTTGGGGAATAAAACATGCTTGTGCATTCCGACGCGTTTTGGATAACTTCCAGTCAACAACGCCGCACGAGAGGGGGAACAAACAGAGCAGGGGACGTAGAAGCTGGTGTAGCGTCGACCTTCGGCAGCCATGCGGTCAATATTCGGCGTTTTAATCTTCTTGGAGCCGAAGCAGCCGAGGTCGTTGTAGCCCTGATCGTCTGTGAAGATGATGATGAAATTCGGTTTCTCTTCTGCGACACTCGGGGCAATCAAATAGCAGACCAAGAGTGTCGCGCTGATCAACTGCATCGTATGTGTTTGAAGGCTGGCCATCATAAGATTTTTATTTTCCTTAAGAAGAATCGAAAATTTGATTTTCTACCGATTGAACAGCCCATCAGTATAGTTGATGTCGCAAGCGGATGTTTTGACGAAAATGAATCGTCCAAGTCAACAGATCCGGATCTCCGCCAATGGGAGCTGGCATCATTGATTAGCATTTCGACTTTGTCGATTGTACCTAAAAGAAACCAGCTTGTTGGCCATTCACCGCCCATCAATTTGAGAGGAAGCAGATTGAGAGGAAGCAGATCGTGCTACGGTAAGGCCGGAAAGATTGATCACGCTGTGTATCTGAGAATCACTGTGTTTTGATCCATTTTGCAACCTGGTTATTTCGTCTCCTCGGAGTACCCAAGAATCGTCAGCCTTGATCGGAAATGGAATTTAGAAACTCCGGTCGATTGAGGGAAGTTGCGTGATACAGCGTCTCAACTACCTTTTGACCACAGCGTCGCAACTATGTCTGAGGATCGGCTTCCCCGCTTACGTTTCCGATGAAATTAAGCCTGTCGGCTGACGTCTTTCAGAGAATGCGATCAGAGATCTCACCCGCGGCCTTTTTATTTTTGCTTCAAACTAATGTCGAGTCCTGAGAGGGAGGGCTTGGGCCCGCAACAATATTAAGCCAGTCAAAATTGATCTCGCCGATACTGTAAATCCGATCAGCATGGTTTTTAGCAACTTTGATTGGGTCGGCTTGATTTTGCGTGTGATTATTACAAGACGTATCATCAACAATTCAGGTTCATATCCGTTTATTTCTACGACCATCTTTTAATTTTCATGTCGTTGACAATTCCGGTTATGATTTCAGACTTCAAACACTTCATTGACCCTGCTGGAGCAAAAACAAATGAACGTCTCCAAGATTAACCGCCGAAACTTTTTGAACCGGTCTTTGGTTTCAGGTGCCGCGATTACTTCGGCAATTGCAATTCCTGCTGGAGGGACACCTGTATCGGCAGCAAGTCACAAACAGTCAGAGACCTTTGTCCCTAATCGCATTGCCGTTTCGACCTATTCATTTTTTACGTTTCGGGACGGCTCTAAATTAACAATTCCTGAGTGCATTGATGCCGCCGCCCGCATGGGATTTGACGGAGTTGAGTTGCTGCTTGTCCAGATGAAAGACACTTCAGATAGTGCCTTGCAAAAACTAAAACGTCGAGCCTTTGTGAATGGGATGGATCTGTGTGGCATGTCAACTCATCAGGGTTTTCTTCGTCCCGATAAAGAATATCGTCAGCAAAATATAGACAAGACGATCGGTCAGATAGAGATGGCTTACAAGCTTGGTATTCCCACGATCCGAGTCAATACGGGGCGCTGGGGAACGTCCAAAAGTTTTGAAGAGTTGATGAATAACAAAGGTATCGAACCGCGATTGCCTAATGTGACGGATGACGAAGGGTTTAAGTGGGTCATCGATGCGTTGACTCAGTGTCTCAAGAAGGCTGAAGAATGTGGCGTGGTCCTTGGGCTTGAGAACCATTGGGGATTGGGTCGGACCGCAGAAGGAGTGTTGCGGATTGTCAATGCGATTAATTCACCTTGGTTGCGGGTCACGATGGACACAGGCAATTTCTTTGAGCGGCGTTACGAACAACTTGAAATGCTTGCCCCGGAATCTGTTTTTATGCAAGCCAAGACTTATTACGGTGGCGGTGTGTATTACACACTTGAGATGGACTATGACCGGATCGCCAAAATTTGCCAAGCCGCCAACTATCGCGGATATGTATCGTTGGAATTTGAAGGAAAAGAAGATCCTTGGACGGCAGTTCCTAAAAGCTTGGCAGCGCTTCGGGCTGCGTTCGGAAAAAAACAAACCTAAAGAATGTCAGGACTAATGATGATTTAGGTTGGGGGTATCCGTAATCAAGTCCCTCGTAAAGATTGGTGATGAAATTAGAGCTGCCGATTTGACGTGCGGTTTGGAGTAGTCAATCGTGATCAATCTAAGTTTAAAACATCAAGGAGGAGTTTTCCCCAGCTTGTTGAAGATGACAATTCTTTCTTGATTCGTTCCGGGATAAGGCGATTTATGAGGAACTCAATTGGAGGATTCGGTATGATGTGTCTTTCAAAAATGAGTTTTGATGAAAGCCCGCTATCTCACAAGAACGAAGTATCGAATTGGAAACTGACGATCAACTACTGGCTGAATTCCGACAGCTTTGGGCCGACGCCGACCGTATTTGGGAACGCGAGGACAAGCACCCGGCTTTTGAAGCCTATGTTAGCGCTGATTATTTATCTGTCTTTCAGAATCTACAGAATCTGAAAGGTCAGGCGGTTTCATTTCTTGAGTGGGGTTCTGGCCTGGGAGTCGTCACGATCATGGCTAGTCGCATGGGGTTTGATGCTTACGGAATTGAGGCCGAGTCAAATCTGGTCGATTACTCAATGGATCTCGCCGAGGCATACGGATCTGATGCGCAGATGGTGCACGGCAGTTTTATTCCTGATGAATTTGTTTGGAATCCCGCCAACGGTGATGAGGCAATTCGGACAACCATCGATGCACCGGATGGGTACGCCCAACTAGATTTGGACCTATGTGATTTTGATTTAATTTACGCGTACCCTTGGCCGACCGAGCATGCGTTGTATCACAACATTCTGCGTGAATTTGGTGGCCCCAATGTGCGGCTACTCAGTTACGATGCGCGCGAGGGAATCGCTTTGGTACCCTTTGGCGTTTAGGGTCAAAACGAGGGCTTTCAGCCATGGCTCCATATCCTGGGGACAGAAGAAACCTCTGCCCTGATTGGTTTGAGTGGCCCTCAGAATTTTCGATATCGGAGCCGGCGTCTCTTTGTCCTATCAAATTTTGCCAATTGCAATCAATGTGACAACCTTTTGGTGGCGGACTACACTTTAGATATCCCCGCTCTTCCTCTCTCCAATCCATCGAGGTTTACTTATGTCCCCGTTCGATTTCTTCGAGAAAGACGATTCACAAGAAGCTGAGCCAGAAGTTGTTCAGAGCATGGAACGGTCACTCAATTTTTGGGCTGAAGATAAAGAGGATTATCCGCCTGCGATTCGAGGCGTGATTGCCCAACTCTCCGACCTCAAACCGAATGTTCAGGAGATGGTGACGCGAATTGGTCATGACCAATCGATCGAAGACTTGAAACTCAAGAGAGTAATCTGGTTTGAGGACAAAAACGATAAACTTGATGAGGCATGCGGCGAGGCCAAAACGGCATTCCGCCCTTTCAAGACCAACGCAGATGGGTTGATTTCGACCAGTGAGAATAGCAACCCGTTAATGGACAAACCTACTCGACACCGGCTGATCGTTTCCGAGTCGTTCGCGAAAACAAATTATGCGAGCGCCGGTGACGAAATGTTTCTGGCTGAGGATGATGACGACGATGATGAGGTGGCGCTGACGGATCATAGCTGGAAGCGCAAGATAACTCAGACACTTAAGCCATGGGCGATCATGAGAGACGGAGAGGTAGTTCGGGCGCGAGAGCCTGACGATTTGATGGTCACACTAAATGCGTTGTTTAGTCGTACTAAGCACGGTTGGCTGGTCGCTGATCTATTCAAACTGAAGAAAAGACGTGGGAGTATTTTGACCTACGCGCGAACCTACGAATCTCAAAGAAAAGGCAACCAGCAATTCGAATTCATGATGGAGCTCTACGGAGCGGCGATGGAATATCGCGCTCGCCTTGCCAAGACGCTCAATAACATTGGATGTTTGTACCTTGAAATTGACGAACTGGGGGACGTTTATGTGAACAAAGTCTCCACGGTTGCAGCGGATTTTAATTCGGAGAATCCCGCTGCCAAAGAGGTCAACATTCCCTTGGACGCCAAAATCGTTCATGAAGATGGTAAACCAAGTCAGATCAAGCTGAAAAAACGAGGTAAGTACTTCGCAGCAAAACTCCAACCTTTGGTGGATCAGGGTAAAAAGCTGGCGACGAAGATCGATGTGCGCAACTCAGCGTCGGCGGAGAAAACTTACCGATTTAATCTAAGACTTGAACTGGATGGGCCTTTACTGGTCGGATCGTCCGGCAACGCTGTTATTTTTCAGTTGAATGATTTTCTCATGCGATTTTGCGGGACGACGCTGATGAAGACGCGAATTGACTCGGTAAATTCATAGTCTGAAATAGGTCTTTCACTTTTGGCCATCAACTGCGTGATAAAATAAATTGCCCAATCGCAAGTCAGGCTGAACAACTTCTCAGCGGTCGGGCTGGCGCCCGAGGAACCCCGTCCCAGCTTAATCCGGTCTTTGACCTGGGTGATTAACCTCGCTACATTTTTTGCCGCATGACATCGTGATTGTTATTCGGTTTTGCGTTAGCCTTTGGCGTCGATGCAAGACATTCGCTTCTCCATTGTTTCCAAGTTGTTGGTACAATTAGCGCTTGATAAAAAAAATCAATTTTAGGCGTCGATCGATGAAATACTTGTTACTTGTGCTGATGTCGATTTTACTTTTTGGGACGGGCGTCGGTGCGCAAGAAATCCCTGATTACGATTTAGGGGGTGCCTCAAAGCCCGGGCCAATGTTGTCATTCAAAAAGGAAGATCAATACAAACGTGTGCATCAATCATCTTTGCGGTTTATCCTGCGGAATGAGCTCGACAAGACAGAAAGATTTCTTGATCAGTATTTAGAAAATCATCCGGAGGATGCCGAAACGCTTTATATGCTGGGGGTTTTGCATACACAACGTGGCAATATCGCTCACGCGGAATCGTTGATGAAGCAGGCAATCGCAGCTGGCCTGCCTGCTGGTCGGTTGGTCGCTGGCCCACGGGAGATGTTCCAACCCCTAGAAAAAACTGAGCTGCTACAGAATCTGATGTCTCAGCACGCTAATCGACTTGTTCACGGACCACTTGTCGGTAACGTTTCCGGATCAACAGCATCCTTCTGGGCGCGAACCGCAAAGGAGTCTGAGCTTGAGGTGACGGTGACCGATGCCGTCACTCATCTTGTCGCAGGTAAAAGTCAAAAAACGAAATCAAAAGCAGGCGAAGATTATACGGTCGTCGTTAGCGTCTCCGGACTCAAGCCAAACACTGAGTATGACTACACCATGAAACTCGATGGGCGTGATTGTGTGGCCGACAACGAGCAGAGATTCCGAACTCTGCCAGCGAAGGGCCAAGCAGGCAAATTTGTCCTCGCATTTGGAGGCGGTGCGGGGTACGTTCCACAAAACGAACGGATGTGGAATACGATTGGGAGTTTTGATCCGCAAGCAATTTTGTTACTTGGAGACAATGTTTACATCGATGACCCCGAATCGGTAGTCATGCAGCAATACACTTACCATCGTCGTCAGTCGCGACCGGAGTGGCGAAAGCTGACCGCACGCAGTCCTGTCTACACAATTTGGGATGACCATGACTTTAGCTGCAATGACAGTTGGGGTGGTGCGGCCATTGAGATTCCATTTTGGAAAAGGGATTGGGTCTTTCCTATCTTCCGACAAAACTGGGCGAATCCAGGATACGCTGGTGGCGACGCACTGCCGGGTTGTTGGTACACCATGTCCATTGGTGATGTCGATTTTATCATGTTGGACTGTCGGTACTATCGAACCAACCCGAAGGAATCCCCGCGAACGATGCTCGGCCCAGTCCAAAAGAAATGGCTCAAACAACAATTAAAAGCTTCGAATGGAACATTCAAAGTTATTTGTTCTTCAGTGCCCTGGGACTTTCGTACCAAGGGTAACAGTCGAGACACGTGGAATGGTTACAAGAAAGAGCACGAGGAGATCTTGAGCTTTATCGAGTCAGAGGAAATTGAAGGCGTCATCTTGATGTCGGCGGATCGCCACCGCTCTGATTGTTGGAAAATTGCTCGACCCAACGGATATGATTTATACGAGTTCAATTCGTCTCGCTTAACGAACCAACACATTCATCCCACGATGGAGAAAAAAGGAGCGATTTTCAGCTACAACAAACCGCAATCGTTCGGGTTGGTGACATTCGATACGGCGGCTGACGATCCCCAAGTGACTTACGAAGTGGTCAATATTGAAGGTGAAAAACCACACTCAATTACGGTCCATCGCAGCGAGCTCATGAAAAAGTAGATCGAGCCTGAATTTGAATGAGATCCAAGGAAAAACTTGGAGTACCAGGTTTCTCAGATACACATTTTTTTCATCGAGCGATTACTCTGGAGGCGAATTTATTTCTGTCTCAGAATCACCACCGATTCAACATGCGAAACTATTTGAGTTAACCTGATTTTCACCATGAAAAATTTAAAACAAGTCGCCCCAGGCATTCGAATTTCCAAAAAAGGTGAGGCAACGATCGATCCTAAAGTTGCCAACGTTCTGTTTGATTTGGCGATCAAACTCGAAGAACCAACTGATTTACCAGTTGATGTTGAGCACGTGATGGCTGCAGTTGTGATGCTTTCACGCGAGGGTCGGTGGGACCCCCAAGTTGCACTCGACGCCAACGATGAAGATCTGGTGCGACTGCTGCTGCCAAAAGTGAAGATGATTTTTAGCCAGTTTGGCGGGAAAATCGGCGAAGAATAAAAGTGACTCTTTTGGCGATTGCCAATCAGATTCGCGACTTAAAAGGCGTGGTTTGAAGATTGATTCTGAGCACAGCGATCTGACCGTTCCCAACTGAACTTAACGACCCAAGGGGCGGAGAAGCACAGGAGTCAGAAGAACTCCATCCGTTTGGCAGTGATTGCCCGCTGCCATTGAAAATTGAAAACACTCACGGTGCTAGAGAATTACAAGCCTCAGCAGTTTGTTTTGGCTTTGGCAAAACCGAACGGATTGAACTTCTTTTCTCCCGCTTTGCTGGGTTGTGGTGATGCTCGAAAACCTACCGTTGAGAAGTTTTGCGTGGTCGCATCCTGTCGGACCAAAGCATTGGGCCCGGTTGTATTTTGCTGTTGCAAGCTGTTTCGAGTTGGAGCGGGAGGTTGGGCTGAGTAGCCTGCTGCTGAGTAGCCTGGTGCTGAGTAGCTTGGGAAATTTGTTGGAGACGGAGTACTATTGGCGTAACTTGGGGAAACCGTTGGCGAGCGGAAGACTTGATGCGGCATCTTCAGGCTCGACCCCGAATTGCTGCACCCGATTTGAATTGTGAGGATAAAACCGAAGCCGCTGCATACGAGGGTTCGCAGAATGATTTTTGAATGATACATCGCCATTTCTCCACCAGAGGGGCCAACGAGATTTGAGATGCGTTCTACCGATCTCGTCTCAGCATTGTTCGCGATAGATTCACAAATGCTTTGACGAAACTGGTTTTGTTCTTCATTTTATTCAAATCAAGACGCTACCGCCGTTAACGCCAGCAAAGTTTGCCATGATCAAAAAGGGTTCTTTCGATTGGGCTACGCTTGGCGAAGGCCTGTGACAATCTCGGTTCTCGCCGCTTGAAGTGCAGGGAAGATTCCGGCGAAAAAGCCAGTCAGTAAGGCAACCAAAATCCCAGTCATCGCCAGACTCGGCGAGGGCGTAAAGGCGATGGTAACCGCTTCGGCCCCCACGGATAAGTTTTTGAATTTCAAAAACAACAAGGCAGTTCCGACCCCAATGATCCCCCCAATCAGAGAAAGAAAAATGCTTTCCAGCATAACGAGGACAAAAACTTTGGTACCGGAATAACCAAGTGTTTGCAGTACGGCGTGTTCTTTGATGCGGTCTTGGACTGACATGACGGTCGTCGTGGCAACCAGCGCCAGCACCAGTCCAACGCAGGCTAATCCAAGGTAATGAGCCATGCCAATCAGTTGGGTCAGGTCGCCGAGGCTTTTCGCTTGAAATACGCCTTTGGGCCGGGTATCGGTTTCGACGGGGCCAGCTTTATATCGGTCGTCAATTGTGCGACAGACCAAATCGGCATCTGCTGAATCATTTAAAAGAACTTCTAATTGTGTCACGGTACCAACGAGATTCATTCCTTTGCTACGTTGGAGAAAATCGAGATGCGAATAGATATAGTTCTCTTCGGCTGGGTCGTCTGCTTCGAAAATTCCAGCGACGACAACACTCAAGTCTCCAATCGAAAATTTGTCGCCCACTTCAACCATTCTCCGATTTGCAACAGCTCTGCCCATGACTGCCGAGTCCTGATTTTTTTCAAACTCTGCCCAGGAGCCATTAAGCATTTTAAAATCGGGTCGAGCAATCTGGAGTTTCTTGGGAGGGACGCCATAAAAAACTACGACGTCCAGGCTCGCGCGACAGTTGTTGGTGAAGACTTGAATTGGAATGACTTCCCGAACCCCGCCTATTTTTTTGATTTCCTGTTCATAGTCCTGGGGAAGATGACTGGTGGCGGGGCAAAATTTGTTGGCTTGGAATGAAACCAAGGAACGTTTGGCCGACTGTCGCCGTTGGAGATCGTTCATGCCTTCCTGAACACTGCCGACAAAACAATACACGAACAAGGCAACGGCTGAGCCGCTGACGGTCAGGATGGTTCGTGAGCGGTGACGCCAGAGTGTTTTAAAAACATAAGGGAGCAATTTGACCATCAAAGTGTTCCTCCGAGAGCGATAGATTTATCGGAATTCTCTTCAACCAGTTTTCCCTGGACTAAACGGTATTGTCGATCGGCAATCGCCGCTGCATTGACGTCGTGGGTGACCATTAACAGGGTTGTATTAAGTTGTTTGTTTAAACGCTGAAGGAGCCCCAGAATCTGCTCGGAGGTTTCAGGGTCAAGGTCGCCCGTGGGTTCATCGGCGACGACAACTTTGGGATTAGCCACAATGGCGCGAGCGATCCCAACCCGTTGTTCTTGTCCCCCCGAAAGTTGCCGCGGATAATGATCCGCCCGATCCAGCAAATCGACAGCTGCCATGGCCACTTCAATGCGTCGACGCCGTTCCGCTTTCCGCATGGGCAAGAGCAACAATGGCATTTCGATATTTTCGTAAGCGGTCAAAACTGGAATTAGGTTGTGAGTTTGAAAAATGTATCCGATGTTGGCAGCCCGCCAAGCCGCCAGTTGAGTCCGCGACATCGTGGTTATTTCAGTGCCTTCTATTTTGACGCTGCCTTCATCTGGCAGGTCAATGCTCGCGACAACATTGAGCAAGGTAGATTTTCCAGTCCCACTAGCACCCATGAGCGAAACAAATTCACCCTGTTCGATGTCCAGCGAGACTCCATCCAACGGCTTGATGGTTTGACCACCTTTATGGTAGTGCTTGGTCAGGTTTCGGATTTCAACTAGGGCCATGATTTTTTACTTTGCACGAAGCAGTTGTTTGTTTATTTGATTGAAAGTCAGAGCAACCGAGCGGATGCGTGATCGTTTAATCTTCACCAGTAATTTTGATTCGGCTTCCATCTTTGAGTCCATCGGCGCCAGAAGTGATGACTCGGCTGCCCATTTCCAGTCCCGCTTTTATTTCAACGAGCCCACCGTTTCCCGTCGCTCCTTGAGTGATTGAAGTTCGTCGGACGATACCTGCCGATTGGTCCGCGAGCCACACAAAAGGGCCTCCTTCGCCCTGCTGGATAAACTGCGCGGGTAAGTAAAGTCGCATTTCTTTTTTGGCTTCAGAAGAGCGAGAGCTGTTTTGTTTGGGCGCTAAAAACGTCACATCGACGAGCATTTCGGGCTTGAAAAAGTCCGGCGGAATTTCAATTCCGACTTTGACTTGGAGGGTGTTTTTCTGAATGTCTGCTTCAGAACTGATAAACAGCACGGAGCCAATAATCGGCTTTTCGAGCGCGGGGTTGTCAATTCTGACAGGCTGGAGAAGACTAACCTTGGGGATGTCTTCAAATCGCACATCGACGCGAATTTGCAAACTCTCGGGTTGGTACATGCTAATGATGGTTGCCCCGTCGTGTCCTGCCATCGCCGTCATCACTCCGTCTCCCACCCGGGCACCGGGGAGTCCAACGAGTTGGTAAACACGCCCCTCGACAGGAGCCTTGATCGTCATCCGACTCAGCCGCAGAGCTGCCTCGGATTCTGCAACAGTCATTTGTTTGACCCGAGCCTGAGCTGCGGCGACCTTTGCAGCCGCCCGATCCTTGGCTTCGATTTCATCCGCCAGTAGCTGGAGTTGAATGTTGACCGCCTCTCGATGTTGACCAATTGCAACTGCTTCTTTTTTCAGCGAACTTTCTCGATCCTGCAACTCACGATTCAGCGCCGTTGCGGTTTCAAGTTCTGTTTTCGCTTCGTCCATTTCACGTTGAGAAACGGAGGTTCCTGCAGAGAGATTGCGTTCATAATCGCGTCGGGCAAAATCGACTTGAGATTGGGCACGTTGCGTTTCAAAGGGAAGATTCTTTATCGAAGTATTGATTTTGGCGAGCTCTCCGTCAGCTTGAGCAAGCATGGCTTGCAAGTGCACGGGCTGATCAAACCGTGTTGTTGCGGCCACGAGGGTCGCTTTCGCTTGGTCCAGTTCAGCCTCGGCAAGTTCGCGATCTGCGATTGCACGTTCGTAACCCAATTGAGCATCATCTTTGACCAGTTGCGCGACTGGTTCACCTGCTTTAACGTCTTGATCTTCGACCACGAGCAGTGCCTCAACGACTCCACTGGCCAACGCGGCAACTCGAATGGCGGTCGGGCGGGGCTCAACCCAGCCCGCTGCATTAAAAAGTGCAGAGCCCTCGGCGCGCACTTCGGCTTGCGTAGCAAGAACAGGGGTGACTCGAACCTCTTGAGGAGGAAGGAGGAGGTCACGACTTGCCCAACCAATCAGGGTTAAAAACCCAATGATTAAGAATGCCGGAAGAATGTACCGCGTCAAAACATTTTTGCGCGTACCGATGTCCTTGGGCAAAGTGGCGGCGCGGTCGACAGCCAGTTGAGTGAGGTCTACTTCAGACATAGGTTAAACGTGGTTAATTGAGTTGACAGATTACTTGGTTAATCACCTCGACGACTATTTTCGAACGAACATTGCTTTTGCCAAAACAGTCATGTTTCCAGCGTCATCTCGTTCGGCTTTGCCTTGAATGACAACGGTATCCAATTCTTTGATGCCAAAATTATCTTTCGCATCGTGCTTGATGATCGCCCCATCGCTGTCAACAAACTTGACCAACACCATGGCGTTCGGAAGCTTGTCTGTTTCACAGCAATAATCCCAAGGCGTTGGGCAGCTGCAATCTTCGCCATCTTCTTTCTCGTCGCTACAGGCCAGCAAAGCCCGATCTACCATGTAAAAGGCAGCCCGATCTTTGACCCAAGGCTCGGCATTTCCTCCGATTCGCCCGACGATGGTGATGTCTTCTTGATCCTTGGCAGCTTCTCGAACCGCTGCGACATCGACACCGTTTTCTGGCTCGGCATTTAATAAATATGGTGACGCATCAAATTTTTCGGCGACGGGAGTCGAATTCGAACATCCGGAGATAACCAGCACGCCCAACGCAATCAGTGGAATCAGGTGTTGAATACTTTTCATTTTTATTCCTTTGTTAAATTGAATATTTAATTGATTTAAACTGCTTTTAAGCCATCGACGACAGGCATTTTCAATGCTCGAATCGCCGGCGGGATTGCGCCGAATATTCCTAGAGCTAATCCGACGGTGCATCCGATCAAAATGGAGACGCTGTCAATTCGAAGAGGGAAAGCGCCCATCGTAAATCGAACGGCTGCGCCGTTGACGAACAACAAAGCGATAAAAGATGCGCAGAGACTTGCCGCCAGCGAGAGAATGATTGCTTCCTGCATTAGGCTTACGACGACGGCTCGGCGGACAAAACCGATTGTTCTCAGCATTGATAATTCGGACACGCGGCCGATGACAGAGCCGTACATCGTGTTGAGGCCGGCAAAAACACCTGCTCCGGCGACAAGTAGCACGACCAACCATGCCAGCCACCGGATAGGACCATAATCGCGTTGTAGGGTTGCATAATAATCCGGCTCGCGGGTTGCCTGAAGTTCCAAGTCCAAGCGTCCTTTGCAGAATAAATCCAGATCCGCAAAATCAGCTTCGGGTTTGAGTGTTAACGCGACAATGCTGAGGTCTTGTCGCTTCATGGCTTGTTGGAGATCGTCTAGACGGCACCAAATTTCTGACTCAAACGCCGCTCCGCCACACGAAAAGATTCCCGCGATCTTCCATTTTCGGTTTTCCAATTCAATTGATTTGCCTAGCCCAACTTCTTCTTGGGTGGCGCCAAGTTTCGCCGCAACGAGCCTTCCAATCATTACTTCACCCGGTTCAGGCCAATGGCCCTCTTCCAATTCAACCCGTTTCCGGACCAGCAAAACTGCGGGAGTGACTCCGCGAACGAGTCCCAGGGTTTCTCTTGATTCCGTATTACCGGGTGTTAACACACCCACCTGTGTTCCAAGATAAAGCTCGGGCGAGACGTACTTATTTCCGTAGCGTTCTTGAATACCACTGATGCTCGCGGGGACCAGATCACTGGTTCGCATGGCAATCGATGAGTACTCAATGTTTTCACCCATGCCCAATGAAAACACGATTGCCGTTTGCGGATCTCCGCTGACGGCAAGCGAATTTTCCAATCCGCGAATGAACCCGACGACAACCAAAATCAACACAATCACAGTGGTCAAACCTGCGAACGTCAAGATTGTGCGGAGTGGTCTGCGGAACAGGTTTCGGATTCCGTACTCCCAAGGGAGTAAGCGAAAAAACATGGGATTCCAATCGAATGCTGGGTCAAGCGATGCGCGACATTGGCAAACGCAACCCACGGAGATTTAAACGCGCAAAAGTAGCGCGGGATTCCAAACAATGAAAATTTGTCAGTTAAATGACAAACGAGCTGATCATGCAGCGAAGTTGCCGGCCGAGATTGGCGGGTGAGTCCGAAATGGAATCCGGGGGATGATAGGCTCCGCCTGATGCAAGTTGTAAGGCGTCGTTTTGGTTCAGTTCATATGACTGAAAAACCGGTTGCGAAAACTCGTCTGTTTGTATCTCAAATGAGTTGGCAACGATGACGCCAGAGCAAAAACACTTGCATTGACACTTGGCAGGAGTTTTCCGAGTGGGAGGTGTCTCTGTTGACTGAGGGCAACAGCAATTCGATTGGACTAAGTCATTGTCACAGCAAGCCGAGTTATAGCTCCCACACCCTTGCGTCATGCACCGCATTGGGCATGAGACAATGATCGCAATCATCAAGATGTTAACGAGCTTATGCATGGATCGAGCGAAAGAAGAACATGGACGACTGATCTAATCTTAGATTGGGTTCCAGATTCGATCAAGTTTGAAAAATGCCCGGAATTCACCAGATCTGGTCAAACTTCTGCAAATTACGGTCAAAGCTAGTGAAATGATTTTGCTGTCTATTTCGATTTCAAGTGTTTGTTGAAAAATTCCAGCACCCGTTTTTTCACCTCAGTCGTGCGAAATTCTTTCCCTCCGTGCCCGGCACCTTCAACGATGTGAAGCTCGGAGGATCCAACTGCCTTGAGTTTATCGTGTAAACGCTGACTTTGAGCCAACGGTACTGCTGGATCTTTCTCTCCATGCATGATCAGAAACGGGGGATCGTCAGCTGATACCTGATAAAGTGCGCTTGCTTGTTTGGCCAATTCCGGCACATCACGTACTGTACGCCCCAGCAATTTGGCTCCATTGGTTTTTGCCAGATCAGCAACTGTTTTGCCGTTGGAAAGCACATTGTTTGGCATGGTCAATAAATCCGCGGGGCCAAACCAGTCGCAAACAGCTTGAACTCGACTGGAGTTTTTTTCGTCGGCTGGGGTATCGAGGGTTCCCAGTAATGCGACTAGATGTCCGCCCGCCGAACTTCCCCAAGCTCCGATCTGCTGGTCGTCAATTTGGTATTTGGCAGCGTTGGTTCGAAGCCATCGGACTGACGCTCGACAGTCATTAATTTGAGCGGGCCAACTGGCTGCCTCGGTGAGTCGGTAGTCGATACTCGCTACCGCAAAACCATGCTCTGCGAGCCAAACGGCAGGGCAACGATCTTTACTCCCATTTTTCCACCCACCTCCATGAATCCAAATCACTACGGGTAAGTCTTGGTGGATTGATTGAGGGCGGTATAAATCAAGTAAGAGTGATTGGTTCCCTACTCGCGAAAATTCTAGGTCGCGAATGACCGAGACGGTTTCTGGCAATCGCGAAGGTGCTTTTTTTGGGGGAAGTTTTGCCTGGGCTCCAGCTTTGGCGCGTTTGATGGCGAAATCAACCAGTTCCTGACAATTGAAAAATCCTTTGAAATAATTGTGTCCTTGGCCTTCGACAATGATAATCTTGGCAAGGTCTTCGACTCCGGACTGTTTGTATTTTTGGATCAAGGTGCTTGAGTTTTCTTTTAATGGAACCACTTTGTCGATGTCGCCGTGAATAATGAACACGGGGATCTTCGCCTTGGCCATCACTTCGACTTGTTCGATTGGATTGTGCTCTGAAAGAGCAGCCTTTAACTCGGACTCCGTCATGCCATACGCGGGGGCGGCTCTCTTTAGCCCCGGATAAGTCGTTAGATCGAAGACTGGATAAATGCCGGCTAGGCCCGCAACCTTGTTTGGATTTTTAATCGCCCAACTGCTTGACCAAAGACCGCCACGGCTGCGCCCTAACAAACAGGGCTTGGCGGCAAAGCCACGTTGCTTGGTGAGTTCCCGGTAAAGCGCCGTAAAGTGCTTGCGACCCTCGGGGCTGCCATACGCTTCACCGACATCAATTCCGGCGACCGCGACCCCAGCCTCGGTGAATTGCTGATGCATCCATTTTTCATGCCGGTCGGGAAATCCTGGAAGAGTAGGGGAGTACATGATCCATGGCTGTGGTGTCTGACGTTTTTCTTTGTCAGGCCACATGATAAAGGCAGCTCGGTTATTGACCAAAAAAGATTCACCTTCAAGGATCAGCTGCTTGATCGGTGTCTCTTGGCCGGCGTCTTGTGCCTCCATGATCCCCCTGCTGGATATTAGGATCAAAATGACTAACAAGAATCGGCGTGAAGTAATCTGCACTTGATGGTTCCCTCATCGCTTAAACAAAATTCAATAAAACACCAACGTCGCGGCGGGCTGATTATAAGAGCCCATCCCGATCGAACGCAAAAGTCATTTCTGATTCGCTTGAGTTCCCCTGGGCTATTGTTTCAAGGCCGCCAGCATCGTTTTCTAAAAAAACCTCAACACAGGGCATCATGTAAAACCCAAAGAAACACGCCCGCTTGGCCGCTTCCTCGGTTTTCCGAGTTGTGCACGAGTGGAAAGAATCGAGTGCGTCGTTAAGCCACGATATTTTTCCGCTGTCGCGAGATTTACGAAGGGGACCAGTTGGGAACATTGGCTTCTGCTAACATTCGCCGAATGTTTTCGACCTCGATTGAATCGTACGGAGTCAAAGGCTGTTTCCCCCAGATTGGTCCGGGCCAGGCAGCATCGGTTGAATATCGTACGACGTGATGCAAATGGAATTGCGGAGTAATGTTTCCCAATGCAGCGACGTTTAGTTTTTCACCAGCAAAAATTTTCATGATCGCCTTGCTCAACACGCGTGATTCAGACCAGAGCGATTCATAATCCTCACTCGTTAAATCGATCGTATCGCGAACGTTATCCCGTTGCGGAACGAGCACAAACCATGGATAGGCTGAGTCATTGATCAGGAGCACCTGGCAGAGCGTCAATTTCCCGATCAAGATGCCATCTCGTTTAAGATCGGGGTGGAGTTGGAAGGTCAAGGTCGGCCATCTATTTCGAAAGAGGTTCAGTTGTCTCACGCAAAATTGACGCGAGTAGCCTGATTATTGCTTTGTTTTTAATTCGACGCGAGTGTAGGGCGACGATAGGTAAGTCTTGTAGGTCTGGTTTTTATATCGAATTGGTTTGTGATGATTTGAAAAGAAATCAATTCGTTTTGCCTCTTTTTTGAGTTTGATTTTCGCTAGCCATACTCCGTTTTTATTTTCCATGTCAGCCCAGTTTTTATCTGGTATCAATTCACTCAGATACCCATGACTTCCGTCGATTGGACGATCGTAAATCCACCATATTCGCCCACTTTGTTCTCCGGCGTTCTCTTTGAATCCAATTTGGATAAGCAAGTTATCGTCTTGGCGTTGATGTTTAACGGTGGGCGCCGTAAGAAGCGGATCGACCTCGTCAAAAAAATGTTTTAGTAAAAAGGCTGATTTGTTTTGTTCATCGCGTTCAGCAGCGTGATGTGGCTTTTTCTTGCCATGTCCTGTATTCGCTTTGAGATAGACAGGAATGTCCGGGTGATGTTTGCCACCCCAAGAAAGATCGTAGGCGACAAAGTCATGGGTGCCGGGATGGAACAGCAGATCGACCTTGCGATTTCGCAGTTGAGGAATGTTTCGAGATATAAAAACATCATCAGCGTAAGATTTGGCAAACGCTCGAAGGTCTTCTTTGGAAAATTGGACTTTACTCCGTGGAGTACCAAAGTTGGGTCCAAAATGACCGCCCAGAAAACCGTGTTTCTTTTTTCCGTCAATCGACTCAAGCTCGCTCCATGCCGCACCGTCAAACTGGCGAAGAGGTGAATCCCAAATGGGTGAGACGCTTGCGTGGACGGCCGTCATTCGATCGTCGTGAATGATTGCCAACGATGGCGTCGCACCGTTCTTTGATCCACCGGACATGGCGACTTTGCCAACCTGAAAATGTTCTTTTTCCGCGTGAGCCATCGTGATGGCTCGCATTAAAGTAGCTGGCCAAGCCCAATATTGAATTTTGTCGTGTGGGTTGAGAGACTTGAGAAATCGTTCTTCCGATACCCTGCCAAGTTCACCCAATCCTGACTGTTGAAGTACCTGAACAACGGTCTGAACCAGTCCAATGTCGCCTTGGATAAGTAACTGTTCGATGGGCGAGAGCTTCTTATCTTTTTTCATTCGATTGAAATTGTTACCGCCGGTTAGATGAAACCCTTTCGCCTTGCCTGCAGCGGGGACCACCATTCGGACTGGCATTCGTAATTTCTGACCGGGCCAAAATTCACCGACATTGATCGTGACTAATTTTTGCCGTGTTGGAACGGGGCCCTCAACGCGATGCCATTCCTCGATAACAGTAACTTCGAGTGTCGACGCGTCTCGAATCGCTGGTATGTCAAAGAACGATGCCTCCGCCGAGGGCGTCCCCTGAGAGTAAAGAAGTGAACTGCACGAAATATAAATGATTGGAAGGAGAGCCGTTAGAAATCTTGAGAGTTGCATGATTGCCTTGTGGTTTCTTTTCCTGTTTTTTGTTTGGCGCTGGATTGTTATTGGCGCGATAAGCTTTGTATTCCGGCCAAGTAAAATTTCCGTCCTGATATTTAGCCCCTTTCGGCTAAGCGATGATCCGACCGGCGATTATTCAGTCAATTGAATTGCCAGGCGTGTTTGCAGTTGATTTGTTTGTCCTTGGAAATCCGTCATGGCTGTCAATCGCATTGAGAAGGTCTTTGGCGCGCTGAACTGCCGACGCCGGACCGACCATTAAGATGGCTTCGGGGAAGTGCAATGCGGTGATCTGGACTGGAGCACTCGTGGAGTGTCGATTAGCCATGTTCGTCATGATTGTCTTGACTGTTTCGGCAAGTTGGAATTTCAGAACGACCTTTTCGCTGATCGTTGGGTTTGAATGAACCGACATTTTCCGGCGAACCAATTCGATCGCCGCGACGACAGTTTTTAGATCTTCTTCGGAGCCAATCATCAGGATGCGATTCTGCTCAACAACAATGCGCACGTTTGCAGTTAAGGCGCGACCTTCAGCCTGTCTTGGCTCAAGGGTGGATTGTTGATTTCGCATGGAAGTCTTCGTGCTCCTGTTCGGAGCAAGGTTCGGATTCGCTGAGGTTTGTCCGGTGACCTGTGATCCAGCAATACCAATCAGACATCCGAAGACAATCACCCAAGTGGAAAGCAGGCTGACTTGGTGTCGCAGAGACCGAGCGGATTCAAATTGGATTTTTCTTGAACATCGCATATGGATTTAACCGCTTAATCGATCAATCGTTTCGCTGGCATTTCTCATAAGAATTTTCGCGTAGGAATATTCAAAGAAAATGCCGATTTTTTGAGTCTTTTGAGCCGTGCAGCCTGTCTCTGTCAGACGACGATGTGTGTTACAAGGCAAATCAACTGACCGATGGAACGTTGGATTTAGATCGTGGCAATTCCAACAAAATGGGAGGCGTCAGATCGCTGTTAGTCGCTTTCCAAGTGAAACTGATAACCGCAACGCTCCATTGAGTCTCCCAGAATTTCACACCAGGTACCAGGATTTTCAACGACCGTCCTTGCCTTCAATGATTCGGATGTGGTTCTTGCTGTGGGTTTTAAACCAGACCTTGTTTTCACTCCATTGAGGTTCGATCATTTCTGCTTTCCAGCTATTGAGGCTCAATTTCATTTCCTCTAGTCGTTGCTTCTCCGTGTTCGCTAGGTTTTTTAATTCTCGCGGATCACGGTCAAGATTGTAGAGTGCATATCCGTAATCCTGCACATAGATGAGTTTCCAAGGCCCGTGTCGCATCGCGGAAAACCAGAGCTTGTGCCAGTAAAGTTTCTCATGGGGCGGTGTTTTATTGGTTGCTGAAAGAAATGGCAGCAGATCAACACCGTCGATGGGTCGTGTGGATTCTGCTTTCAGTTCGACGCCGGCTGCTGCGACGCAGGTTGGGAGAATGTCGAGGGCGCTGACCATCGGTGTAAATGTCTGGTGCCCCGAGGGGAATTTCTTTTTCCAATGCATGATAAACGGTACGCGGATGCCGCCTTCAAACTTAATCCCTTTGTGTCCGGCAAGTGGTAAATTGACCGAGGCATTTCCGGTCGCGCCACCGTTGTCGCTCAAGAACCAAATCATGGTGTTATCAGCAATCCCTTGCTCTTCCAATTCTTTGAGGACTTTTCCAATTGCTCGATCCATTGCCCAAACCATCGCGGCGTAAGTCCGGCGTTTTTTGTTTTGGATCTGTGAGAATCTTGCAATGTCTTCTTCAGTACCATGCATCGGTCCGTGCGGTGCGGTAAATGAGAGGTAGAGGAAAAAGGGTTTTTCTGATTTTCGTTTGATGAACTCGATTGCTTTATCGCCCAAGACATCTGTGAGGTAGCCATCGAACTTGACCTGTTTCCCATTTTCTTCAATGCCGTGAAAGTTTCCCGGTTTGTCGTCTTTTTCTGGTTTATAAAAGTAACTTCGACTACCCTCGCGAAGTCCGTAAAAGTAATCGAAGCCGCGAGCGGTCGGATATTGCGTATCAAGATTTCCGAGATGCCATTTGCCGACGATTCCAGTTCGATATCCGGCTTGCTGTAATCTTTGGGCCAGTGTGGTTTCGTCCAAGTCCATTCCATGTGGCGTTGGCGGAACATTGGCTTCGTGTCCAAATCTTTGTTGATAGCGACCGGTCATCAAACCGGCGCGTGAAGGGCTGCAAACAGAGGCGGTTACATGCCCATCGGTAAAACGAATCCCATTCTCGGCAAGTTGATCCAGGTTGGGTGATTTAATTTCTGGCGAGCCTTGAAAGCCAAGATCTTGATATCCAAGATCGTCCGCAAGGATGAGGAGGATATTTGGCTTTTCGTCGGCTCGGGCTGGCGGCACGTGATAGATTCCCGTGACGACAAGTAACACAAGAGTTAACAATCGGAAGTGATTCATTTGCATTGAATTTTCTGCTTGACCAAAACGACGAAGGGTTGGACGCGTTTGAAAAAGTGGAGCGTTCCTCCTCTGTAAAGGAGATCGCGCCCGATCCACGCTTAAGTCATAATTTTAGAGTGTTGTTTTCCAGAATTCAGTTCTACTGCTTTTTTCTTTTTGCCGGCTTTCCACTACTTTTGGCGGGCACTGCATTGATGACAGGGAATGACTTGGCTAATTCTCGCTTGAGATCTGCTTGTTCAGGATCGCCCGCGATATTGTTCCACTCGTTGGGATCCACTCGCAGATCGTAAAGCTCTTCTGACCCATCACGATACCGAATGTAGCGATGGGTCTGGGTGCGAACTGCATGGTTGTCCTTTCCATGCGACGTCAACGCGACATGAGGCCAATCGAATTGTGAGTTCTTCAATAAAGGCACGAGGCTGCGGCCCTCAAGACCGTCCTGTTTCGTCAGCCCGCAGAGTTCAATCAACGTGGGATAGATCGAAAGTAACTCTGTTGGCTGTTGGACTTTTTCGCCGGGCTGCATACCGGGTGCGACCACAATAAATGGAACCCGCGTCGCTCGTTCCCAAAGTGATTGTTTGGCCCAGCGCTCTTTTTCGCCAAGGAAAAATCCGTGATCCGAATAGAGAATGACGATTGTGTTTTTGGCATGGGGGCTGGCTTTGAGTGAGTCAAGCAGTCGGCCCACTTGCTCATCGGTATAACGAATGCAAGCGAGGTAGGACTGAACTGCTTCCCTCCATTTTCCGCTTTCGACAAACCATGCATGATCGGGTGCTACAAACGCTGTCATTAACTCGGCAGCGATTTCTGGCAGGTCGTCTCGATCTCCCTCTTTCACTTTTGGCAGGGCAATGTCTTTTTGTGGGATTTGATCAAACACTCGCTGGGGTGAATAAAATGGAACATGCGGCCGATAGAATCCGACGGTCATGAAAAATGGATTTCCATGATTGCCTGAGTTATGAGAGTTGATTTGGTCAATCGCCCAACTCGCGCTCTCGTGATCCTGAAAGAAACGCTCTTCATACGTTTGTGGTCCGAAATCCCACAGCCCTTTGGCGCCACCTTCAGTCGCCTGGACGAGTCGTTTGTCCAGCTTATTTTTCTGGCCCCCGCGTGGTCCAACGACATCAAAGTCCCCTTCAGGCAAACCGGAACCGTGATAAATTTTTCCAGCGGTATAAGTCTCGTATCCGTTGGCCGCAAAATGACGCGGTAGCGTAATTCGATTTTTCAATTGATTGACAGTCCATGGGCGAGGGGCATTCATGTAGACGCCGCTTGTTGAGGGACGAAGCCCGTACATGATGCTTGTTCGCGAAGGATTACAAATTGGAGCCTGGCAATGTGCATTCGTAAAAAGCGTCCCCTGCTCAGCGAGACGATCAATATTAGGAGATCTGGCTTGCGGATGGCCACCGAGACAACCCACCCAGTCGTTGAGATCGTCGATCGCAATCATCAAGACATTCGGTTTCATCTTTGGAGGAATGGAAAACTTGAAGTCGCGAACCGATAACTTTCCATGAGCGAACGTCAACATCGTCATGTTCTTGTTACGAGCTAATGCGGCGTGATGAAGCGTGTATCGGAAATCGCCAATGGTCAAGTCTGCCACTTGGCCTTGGATAGAGATTTTGACTTTCGTCCATTTGCCGTTGATCGCAGGAAGATCGAGTAACCCCTGCGGCTTGATCGTCTCCCCTTTGTTTTCCTTCGAAGATTTCTCGGCCCACGCGATCAGACGAGTGGGCACCTTTGACGGACCGGCTGCGGAATCTTGCGTTTGATCAGCTAGAGTCATGCGGAAAATGTGACCGTCGCCATTAAAAGTAAAAACTACTCGCTGACAATCTTCCGCTTTCATTTCAAACTCAACGGCTCCATCGGTAAACTCCTCCGTCACTGGCCACTTCAAAATCGGACCGTGGTTCTTGAATTTCTTATAGAGCTGAGCGTCGGCAATGCAACTCGCGGTGTTGTTGCTGAATGCCCAGTCGCCACGTTCCGCGGTTCGCACACCGGATTTCGCGTCAGAGAAGTGGTCAACGATGATTTGAGCTCTGGTGGCAGGCAATGCGCCGGCAAACAGAATCAACAGTGAAATGCAAAGTGTTTTCATGTTTGGTCGGATAACGATTTGTGTTGTCAAAAAAGTGGCGGTTACTGATCTAGGGTTGCAGTTTAGATGCGCCTGCCGCAGGCATTATTTTACACCAAAATAATTGTGGTGATAAAAATTGGAATTAGTCCCGGCTCAAGAAAAATTCGCTAGTGCCATCGGCTGGTTCATTTTTAGACAAACGATCAATACGGAGGATTGCCGTGGGGATAAAATTTTGCTCCGGAGTTTTTCATTTGCAAACGCCACCCCTAATTTGACAAAACTTCAAACCGCCGCCAAGTAAGCCTCAGCTAAAGAGGTTCTCTGATGCGAATTTCATTTCCTGACTAGGTTCGCATCAAATATCCTGTCAATCTGAGTCGTCGTCATTTATGATTTGAAAAAGCCAAAATCACATCCAAGTGGTTGTGGCCACTACGCACCATCACTAGGAGCCAAACTGATGAAGTTTTGTTTTGTTAAATTTACAATTGCAATCATTGGGATCTCTTTGCTCGCGTCGCTTGATGCGTTTGCACAAGATGATGCTGAAAAAGTTCAGCCCGTGCGAATGGGCTGTGGGCTCATGACCTTTGATACCGTTCCTGGCTGGGGGCTTCGGCCAGACGGGAATTCAGCGGTCGGACCCACCCATGGCGGTGTGGTCGTCGATTCAGCAGGAAATATTTATACCAGTGCTAATGCCGGCGTGTTTGTGTTTTCACCTGACGGAAAAGTCATCAAGTCATATCTTGGAAAGGACTATTCAAATTGCCATGATCTCGAGATCCGCAAAGAGGGTGATGATGAATTTATTTATGCGGCGAGAAATCAGGATGCTGAGGGGATCAAGTTTAATTCACGTACTGGAGAAATCGTCATCAAGCTTCCCTTCCCTCAAGAGTCGGGCTTGGGACTGAAGCGGTTTAATCCGACGGCGATCACAGTTGCTGAAAATGGCGATATCTTTCTGTCGAACGGTTACGCAAGTAATCACATTTTCAAATTCGATAAAAATGGTAAATACGTCATGCACTTTGGTGAAAAAGGAAATGCTCTCAAGCAGTTCAACACCGCTCATGGAATGACACTCGACACTCGATACACTCCTCATCGATTGTTGATCTGCGATCGCAATCACCAACCTAAAGGTCGACTGGTTCATTATTCCCTCGACGGCGAATTTATAGAGGAAGTTATCACAGGGTTAGGAATGCCCACATCGGTCGCTGTTCAGGGGGATTACGTTTCAGTCCCTGACTTGCTGGGTCGTCTGGTGATTCTCGACAAAACCAACACGGTCATGGCAGTCTTGGGGTATAACCCGGACCCGGCCAAGGGGCGAAGTTTCCAGGTTCCCCAAGAGCAATGGGTTGAAGGTGTTTTCAGTGGAACTCATGGTTCTTACTGGGATGGCGTTGGTAATCTTTACGTGCAGGACTGGAACGTCTCTGGGCGAATCATGAAGCTTGTTCGAGTGAAGTAAATAAGCCAAGTCAATCGAATGGTTGGGGCTCTCCAAGGGCTGAAAAAAAGTTCATTGAGTGGGGCGAGAGGGTCGCGCTCAATGTTGCTTTTGAACTTCCCCCTCAAGCTAATGATTGCCGTCACGTCGGCTAACAACGTGAGCCTGCGGGTCAGCGGTTAAATCAGGCTGACACGAAATGGTTGGCTTATTGAATTGACTAACTTGACCTTAGTGTTGTTGGATTGCGCAATCGCTGGCGGTGTGTTGTACATCGTGGGTATCTTACTGATGGCCATCAACTATTTGATGACTTGGCGTTCACGCCCCAAAACGTACGAAGTGCCTGTGCTTCAGGCAGCTCGATTGTCAAAAGATTTTGTTGATTCGCCGAACCCTGAATCGCGTTTGAAAGACAAACCTGTTTTGACAGTCGCGCATAAGATCGATGTCTGGGAGCAAGCTGGTTGGCATCGAGTTTGGGAACGCATGCCCATTCGATTTACTGTGTGGGTAACGATTGCGGTTCTCGCTGCCTCGGCCTTTGAGTTGGTTCCGACATTTTTGATTCGTTCCAACATTCCAACCATCGCTTCGGTCAAACCCTTTACGCCTTTGGAACTTGCCGGTCGCGACATTTATGTCGCCGAGGGATGTTACAATTGTCACTCACAACAGATTCGACCACTTTTTGCAGAAACTGAACGTTATGGTGAGTATTCCAAACCGGGTGAACACATATATGACCGCCCGTTTCAATGGGGCTCACGAAGAATTGGCCCCGACTTGGCTCGTGAAGGAGGCAAGCAATCGCATTTGTGGCATTTTGAACATTTTCGTGAACCGGCGTCGATGACCAAGGGAAGCGTCATGCCGGCTTACCCACATTTAATCACGACCGAATTGAATTTTGGATCAATCCAAGGGCGTATCAACGCTGCTGCGATGCTTGGGGCCCCGTACGATCGCGAGCTGGATGAAGCCGAGGAAATGGCCCATGAACAAGCTCGCAAGATTGTGAGAGAACTGATAGAGCAGGGTGGTCCTGCGAAATTCAAAACTAGCGACGGCACCGAGATAGACCTCGAAAAGACGCAAGTAATCGCCATGATTGCGTACCTGCAGAGGGTCGGAATTGATTTGTTCGCAGAAGCGGATGAGGAAATTACATCTAGTGACGACAAAGTTACGCCCGATGGAGCTGTGCAAGCAGAGCCAACAGCAGGAGCAAAAATGAACGATTTAGATGAAAACGCAAAGTCGGCGACCCCGAAAATTACGACGGACAAGAAGATTTCGGAATAACTTGGTATCCTGAAACTAGAAATTAATTAGCGACTTTGGATTTCCAAAAGTATGATCAAAAAACTAACCAGCTATCTCGATTATGGAATGTTTGCCGAAATGGCACTCGTCATGTTTGCCTTCGTGTTTGTTGCGGTGGTCGTTCGGACCCTCATGACGAGCAGTGAAGTGACGAAAGAACAGGCCAATATCGTACTCGGTGACAAAGCGGAGAAATAACCATGAGCGAATCAATCTACCCAGAGTCTCAAAGCGGACTCTCCGACTCACCGAATCCAGAAGAGATCCTGACGAACCACTCGTACGACGGGATTCAGGAATACGATAACCCGCTGCCAGGTTGGTGGAAGTTCTTGTTTTGGGTCGCGATCATTTTTGCGCCCATCTATTACATTTACGTCCATTCCGAGGGGCGTTCGATCTACGATCAATATGAAAATCACATGGCGAGCGTATTTGAGCTTCGATTTCAGGAGATCGGAGAACTTGAAGCGGATCGCGAAACGATTTTAGAGTATATGAATAAACCCGAGTGGCTGTCGGTTGGGAAAGTGGTTTACAAAGCAAATTGCGTCAGCTGCCATGGGGCTGACGGGGGTGGTTTGGTTGGACCGAACTTGACCGACGATTACTGGAAAAACGTCACCAACGTTGAAGGGATTGCATCGGTTATTGAAAAAGGAGCTGCCAACGGTGCGATGCCTGCATGGAAAAATCGCTTGAGTCATCAAAACCAAATCGTGTTGACCGCTGCGTACATTGCGTCACTCCGGGCGAATCCGGTTTCCGGAGGAAAAGCGCCCGAAGGAAAAGCGATTGGACCTTGGCAATAGCCAGGTCTTTGGAAGTTGAAAAATTCAATTACGAGGCCAACCAAAATAGCTGCTAGGCATTGGGATGGTTGAGGAGACAGTCTCAAGGGCCGATTACCTTTTTGCTGAGATGTCAGCTGGTGCCACTTGTGCATGAGGCTAAATCGAAAATGTGCCTTTTTGCCAGCGCTTGATCAATCGAATTAACCTCTGATATTTGCGGAATTTCTGGTTCATCATGAACTCACCCATGCTCACCCCCGAAGAACATGTGCTCAGCACGCTCGAGGCTGATGGTTCTCGGCGTTGGTTGAAGCCCAAGCTCAGTAAGGGCAAGCTATTAAATCGTCGGCGTCTGTTTTCATATGTCTTGATTGCGATATTTACTCTGGTTCCGTATATCAAACTTGCGGGCAAACCGTTGGTGTTGCTTGATATTGCATCGCGACGTTTCACGATTTTGGGATTTACATTTTTACCGACCGACACTGTCTTGCTGACGATCTTTGTAGTTGGTTTGTTGTTGACGGTGTTTTTGTTCACTGCCTTGTTCGGCAGAGTTTGGTGTGGCTGGGCCTGTCCGCAAACGGTTTACATGGAATTTTTGTTCCGGCCTGTGGAGAGATTGTTTGATGGGACCAAGGGGCGTGGTGGACATAAAAAAAACATAGCTGGCTGGCGAACCGTCGCTAAATATTTTGTTTACTTCATCCTGTGCGTCTATCTCGCCAACACCTTCTTGGCTTACTTCATCGGGGTCGACCGATTAAGCGAGTGGGTAACGCAATCCCCTATCAATCATCCTGTTCCTTTTGCTGTAATGTCATTTGTTACTTTTGTGATGATGGTTGACTTCTGTTATTTCCGCGAGCAGATGTGTCTGATCGCTTGTCCTTATGGCCGATTTCAATCGGTGCTTTTGGATCAGAATTCAGTGATTGTTGCCTATGACGAGAACCGGGGTGAACCACGCGGGAAGATCAAAAAAAGCAAGGTGGACGGTTTGCCCGTACTTGGGGACTGCATCAATTGTGGCAACTGCGTTTCCACTTGCCCAACTGGCATCGACATTCGAGAAGGTCTGCAAATGGAGTGCATTAACTGCACGCAATGCATTGACGCCTGTAATCTTGTGATGAAAAAGGTAGGGCGCGAACCAAATTTAATACGCTATAGCTCTCAGGCACGGGATCGTGGTTTAGCGGCAGGCCTGATTCGAGCAAGGACGATCATTTATCCACTTTTGCTGGTAGGCATCATCGTGGCCTTTTTGGCAGTTTTTCTGGCGTCCAAATCGTTTGATGCAATTGTGCTTCGTGAACCGGGCAATCCACACACGTTGACTGAAGACGGCCAGGTGAGAAATCTGTTGAAGCTTAAACTGACCAATCGGACCGATGAGGTTATGAGTTTTGCTGCCAGAGTCGAGGAGCCAGCGAGCGCGACAATTGATTTTCGGGAAGATCAATTACAACTCCAACCAAGAGAAACTAAAACGTTTCACGTGAGTATCATTGCCCCTCGTGATGTGTTTGTGCTGGGTCGGGCTGACTTGCAATTGACCTGCGAAAACGGCAACGAAGTGTCCAGAACCTTGAGTTTCAAACTGGTCGGCCCTTACAACTAAAATTCCGACGATAATCGAAGTAGAAAACAATCAAAGCCAAGCCTTACCGGTCGTTCATGTAAAATAAACGGATCGGAATCGCCCTGCGATCGGGTTTGGTTATGTTCGCTTAGACTTTTTAATCTTGATGAAAACGACCATGAATTCTATTCCGCTGCCAAGAAAAGAAAAAACGACGCAACTTATCTGGACGGGATTCATTTTATCTTTTTTCCTGATTCAAGCGGCCATCTGGACCGTTGCAATTCTTATCACTTCACGAGACTCCTCGCATGCGGTTGTCGCTGGGTACGACGAGCAGGCGTTGCGATGGGATGATTTGCAGGCACAGCAGCGTGCCAGCGACGCACTCGGTTGGATCTCAACACTTGAAATCGCGCCGACCGGTGATGTTCGGGGTAATCGAACGATAAGTTTGGAGCTGACGGATCGAAATAAGGCACCGGTTGAGAATGCAAAAGTTGAAGTCCGCGCGTTTCATCGGGGAAAAGCTGCCGAGGTTCAAAATCTTGAATTTACTGAAATTGAACCGGGAATTTACTCAACTCAGGTTCAGGTTCGCAATGAAGGAAACTGGCAGTTCAGTGGGGTTGCGGTCGTCAACGAGCATGTGCTTCAGATCGAAAAACGAACGTTCCTTAGTTTGTTGAAGGCACATTGAGATGCTCGTTTTGCTTGGAACTGTTCTTGTCGCCAGCCTGTTGGGCAGCCTGCATTGCGTTGGTATGTGTGGCCCGTTTGCTTTGATTGCCGGTGCGGATCCAGAGAAACGTCAAGCGGCGGTCGTGCCAACGGTCGCCTACAGTGCTGGTCGACTGGTTTCGTATTCTATCGTCGGGTTTATTTTTGGTTCACTCGGTTTAGCATTGAATCAGGGGACATCTTTTGTCGCATGGCAACAAACGGCGACTTACGTTGCTGGAGCGTTGATGATTTTAGTCGGCGTGATTGCGTTGGCGAGACACTTTGGGATGAGGCTTCGCCTGCCGCCTGTGTTGAGTCCGGTGAACAAAATGTTGCAAGCGGGGTTTGCGAAAACCAAACAGATGAAGCCGTTACCACGGGCGATGACAATCGGTATGCTCACGAGCCTGATGCCGTGTGGCTGGCTTTATACGTTTGCGGTAACCGCAGCTGGCACCGGAAGTCCCTTTTGGGGCACACTGTTGATGGTTGTGTTTTGGGCGGGTACCGTTCCCATTATGGCTGCGCTGATGCTCGGCTTTCACAAGATTAGCCAAGGGGTTCAGAAACAGGTGCCTGTGATGATGGCGAGTCTGGTTATTCTGTTGGGAGTGTTTACGTTGACGTTTCGCGCTCCCATCTTGTTGAATCAGGCTCCCACGATCGTGCAAGGTGCTGAAGCATTGACGGAGCAAGTCAAAGAAATTGACCATTCTGAGTTGCCTTGTTGTAGTGACGGTTCAGGCGGTGAATCGTCTTCCAGTGAAACACTGGACAACGTGGATTCAAAATGATCATCGAAAACATTACCCCCTCCAATACGCCAACGACTGACCACAAGTGTCGCCATTGCGGATTACCTGTGCCCCTTGGGTTGATTGAGGCAACTCAAGTCGATCAGTTCTGCTGCCATGGCTGTCGAACTGCTTTTCAGTTGATTCATTCGAGTGGCTTGGAGTCGTTTTATCGTATGGTCGAGTCTGACAGCGCTCGCCAGACGCTGCAGAAACGAGACAGGATTGCCAGTCGATTTTCTGAAATGGATGAAGCGGTCTTTCTGAAAAAGTATGCCACGCAGGCCGATAATACGACTTCTTTAATGACGCTGGCTCTCGACGGAATTCACTGTGGAGCTTGTGTTTGGCTGCTCGAAAAACTTCCCACGATTGCCCCGGGGGTTTTGAGTGCAACGGTGAACTGGTCAAAAGGGACGGTTGCGATCCGATGGCAAATTGAGCAAATCAAGCTGTCCCAAATCGCCACAACCCTGCACCGACTTGGTTACTCACCCAGTCCGATTCGCGAAAGCGAATCCAGTCATCGGTTTCAGCGCGAAAACCGCCGACATTTGTCGCGAATTGGAATCGCGGCGGCGGCTGCTGGAAATAATATGATCATTTCAGCGGCGCTTTACCTTGGCATGTTTTCCTACATGTCCAGTGGGATGAGTCAGATGTTTCGCGTCGCAAGTTGTCTTGCGGGGGTGTTGGCGCTGTTGTGGCCCGGAAGGATCTTTTTGCAGGGGGCGATCAGTGCGATTCGAACTCGAACACCGCATATGGATCTGCCGATTGCCCTCGGATTGTCAGTGGGAACTTTGGCCGGAGTGATCAATGTGATTCGAGGGACGGGTGAAATCTATTTCGACTCCCTCTCGGTGCTGATTTTTCTTTTGCTTGTTGGGCGTTGGATTCAGTTTCGCCAGCAAAGCCGTGCTGCTGACTCCGTGGAAATGTTGTATCGGCTTACACCGCAGCGGACCCGAAAGCTGGTGGATGGTCAACCTGTAGAAACGTCCGTTGACCTGATTCAAAAAGATGACGAATTGGAAATTCTGAGTGGTGATTTGTTTCCCGTTGACGGTGAAATTCTCCACGGCTCAACACAGGTCGATGAGTCTATTTTGTCGGGCGAGTCGAGATGGTTGGACAAAGGCCCGGGGCAATCTGTCTCCGCCGGTACGATCAACGAAACCTCTGTTGTTACGATTCGTGCGATCGCGACAGGTGCGGATACGCGTTTGAGCAAGATTGTGGAGTTGGTAGAGCAGGCCTCCCTCGATAAACCTCTGGTGGTCCAATGGGCGGATCGAATTGGTGGTCATTTTGTCCTCGCGGTGATCGCCTTGGCTTGCGTGACGTTGTTTTCCTGGATTTGGTTTGATGTTGATGTGGCCGTTGAACGAACGGTCGCGCTGTTGATCGTGGCGTGCCCTTGTGCACTCGCCCTGGCGACACCTTTAGCGATTTCTGTTGCGATTGGCCGCGCCGCGAGACAACGTATCATGATTAAGGGAGGAGATGTCCTTCAGTCGCTGCGTCAACCGGGCATGATTTGGTTGGACAAAACTGGAACGTTGACCGAGGGACATTTAACGGTTTCCAAATGGTTCGGCGATACTCGCTGGTTGCCGACAGCGGCTGCCTTGGAGGGAAAGTCAACGCATCCAGTCGCCAGAGCGATCGTCGATTTTGCGAATGACACGCTCGACACCGGTCAGCGGGCGAAACGTTCTGAGGTGCCATGGTTCCAGTCTCCTCAACCCATGAATGTGGTCGACATCTCAGAACATACGGGTCTTGGGATGGAAGGCGTGGTTGATGGGCGTCAAGTCTTGATCGGTAGCGAGAACTTATTTGTGGAACAGGGCGTGAAGATCGCCCGCAGGCATCAACGAAGATTAGAGCAAATCCTTCAAGAAAATTTTTCGCCTTGCTTGGTCGCGGTTGATGGAGCCATTGTTGCGATTGCAGCATTGGGCGATCGGATCCGAAAAGAAACCTGCTCCGCGATTGATCAGCTCAAATCAGAGGGTTGGAAGGTGGGGATTCTTTCCGGTGACCATCCCACGATCGTCAAGCACGTGGCTAAACAATTGTCGATCGAAGAATCGTTGGTCTTGGGAGGAGTGAGTCCGGAGCAAAAAGTAGAAGTCATTCAGAGAAGTTTGGCCCCCTTCCATCAGAAAAAGAAATCCAACGAATCTCAGACGGTCATCATGGTTGGGGATGGAGTCAACGACAGTGCAGCGCTGGCGGCGGCGAGTGTTGGTATTGCAGTGAAAAATGGAGCCGAGGCGAGCTTGGCTGCTGCCCCTGTTTATCTTGGCCAGTCTGGTTTGGAGCCAATTTTAAAACTGATTGCAATCAGCCAAAGTACCGGTCGAACCATGCGAAAAAATTTAGCGATCTCTTTGTGTTATAACCTCGGTGGGGCATCACTGGCTTTTTTCGGATTCATCAACCCCTTGGTGGCTGCCATTTTGATGCCGATCAGTTCGCTCTCGGTAGTGGCCCTCTCACTAACATCAGGGGCGACCCCGAAGGAAAAGGCTAAACAATGAGCGTTCTTTATATTGCTCTGCCGGTAGCGCTTGGGATCGCTTTGCTGGCCGTCATTGTATTTGTGATCCAAGTTCGAAATGGGCAATTTGACGATTTGGAAACGCCGTCGAGACGAATGCTCTACGATGACGTGGAGGTCAAAGATTCAGCGAAAGATAAAGAGGACTGATCGGTTTTGACGAGGGAGCGACCGGCGAAAGTCACTGAGTAATCTGAGAATTGTTGCTGGGCTTCGATTGCAGCAAACTCTCAATGATGAGCACCCAACGCAATTCGGTTTCAGCGAAAGCGGGGTCTCTGGATATTCAATTGGCAAATGAGGATAACAAAACTTCACCTCCGGTTGGAATTAAAAATAGCAATCCCACTCGCACGAACAAGCGTTAATTTGCGCTGCCATCCTCCGGCCGCCAGAAGCAAAGTGTTTTTCCAGTAATGCCGAAGTTGCACCCCAGGCTGAACAACGCAAACGTCTTTGCCCCCGCCCGCGTCACATCAGTCTTTTCACTTTGCAGACCGACAAGCAGACCGATCGCCAAGGCAAGGTCCAGTTTTCCAAAAACGGCAATTGTCGATTAGTGATTTGGCAGATCCAGGCGCTGTGTAATCGTTGTTAAAATCAAGCAGATGCCTGTGGCGAAGCACAGAAATGCGAATGGAATCGCTGCCTGTGAATTCCAAACAAGCATGGCGACGATGCCAATTAATAGTGAGAATTGTCCCTGGGTAAGTTTTTTGTCGTACATAAAATCTTTCTTTTTGTGACTCATGTGGATAGAGCATCCAATCGTTATGAGGAGGAGTGAAGTTGGTGCAAACCCCATGCCGTTTGAGATAGGCGTTTTTTGAAAGGCGTTTTCTAGAACTTGTGCGCGGTTTCGCACGGGCGTTGTTTCTTCGCCGAGGGTGATGCCGGTTGTGCCGGTTCGCCGTTGCGGGTTCTCAAGCGGCGAATTGCTTCAGCCGCAGTGGGAAAAATATGCTCATTCAAGAATTCTTCCCCATAGCCGGCCAATTGAAATCGGTCGAGCACCAGCCCCTTGACGTCGGACAGGTAGAATTCAACTCCTACCTCGGCCAACTCCTGATGGATCGTCTCGAGGACTTCCAAGCCAGTTGCGTCAATATCGTTGATACCGCTGGAAATCAATAAGACTTGTTTGACGTCAGGGCGATTTGAAATTGACTCGATGACGTACGTCTCAAGGTATTGGGCGTTGGCAAAATTTAAACTTTCATCAATTCGAAGCGCGAGCACACCACTGGTAAGGTCGACGTCGTAGCGGGAACTATTTCGAAAACTACCGTTGAGGCCGACTTGGCCCACTTCGACGATGTGAGGCCGGCTTATTTTTCCCATCAACGTGACGATCGTTGTTGCCACACCGATCAGAATTCCATTCTCGATTCCCATGACCATGACCGCGAAAAAAGTCGCAACGCATGCGATGGCATCCGGCCGGCTGTAACGCCAAAGTTTGACTGGGGTCTTGAAATCAATCAGCGGGGCAACGGCGACAATGATGATTGCTCCAAGAACTGCCTTGGGAATAGAAACGAACCAGGGCGTCAAAAACATCACCGAAATTGCAACGAAGATAGCAGTCAAGATGGCTCCTAGCGGTGACCTTACGCCGGCAGAGTAATTGACCATTGACCGACTAAAACCTCCGGTGACGGGGTAGCCCCCGGTAAAAGCAGCTCCCACATCGGCGATCCCCAGGGCCAGCAGTTCTCGATTGGCGTTGATCTTTTCCCGCTTCCGACTCGCCAAGGCCATCGCCACAGAAATACTTTCCAAATAGCCAACCACGGTGATGACCAGAGCCAGTGGCAGCAATGAGCGGATCGTTGACCAATTTAAATCGGGCAGCGTGAATCCCGGCAAACCTGAGGGTATGTTTCCAACAATGCTGACGGAGCGGGTTTGCTGGAGCTGGCCCTTGAAGACCACCCAAGAAGCAATCATTACTGCCAACAAAGGCCCCAGTTTAGAAAGGGTGGTCGCCGATTCTTCGCGGAGCCCTAATTTCATCAAAAGCGGTTTAAGTCCGTAGGCGAATAGAGCCAATAACAAGCAGCTTGCGAGGCCAATCGTCAGAGTGGTTGTGTTGGTCGATCCAATCTTCGTGATCGTGTTAGCCATGAGTTCAAACGGATAATGGCTACGTTCGACGGAGATTCCCAATAGATGCTTGAGTTGGCTAAAGCCAATCACAACTGCCGCCGCACTGGTGAATCCAATCAAGACAGGGTGACTGATAAAGTTGACCAAAAAGCCAAGGCGAAACACGGCCATGGCGATCTGCAGCACTCCAATCAGTAAAGCCAGAGTCAGGCAGTAGCTGATGAATTCAGGACTGCCAGGTGAGGCTAATTCGCCGACACCCGCAAAAACCAGCAGTGAAACCATCGCAACTGGACCGATCGCCAGCGCGTTGCTCGTCCCCAACAAACTGTAGAGAACCAAGGGAGCGATACTCGCGTACAAACCGACTTCGGGTGGCAATCCAGCGAGCATCGCATAAGCCATGGCTTGCGGAACCAACATGACCGCGACAACTAACCCCGCAACCAGATCCCCTGCGAGCATTTTACGCGAGTAACGTGGTAGAGATGCAGCCAGCGGCGATATTCGTTGGATCCACTTTGGCAAATTCATGATTCATTTTCAAAAGATGCTGACAACGATCAGCAACGCGATGATGACATTAACAGTTTGGGTTTTAGAAATGCAAACGCAAACATGCCCAGCATTGCTCCGGCCCAAGTGAACAGCGCGTAGTATTCGCCCCCGCCAATTTGAGCGTAGATCGGACCGGGGCAAGCACCTGTGATGGCCCAACCAGCACCAAATATCATGCCTCCAAAAATTACACCCTTGTGAATCGGTTTGGGTTTGTACTTGATCGGCTTGCCGTTTAGTGATTTGACTTTGAACTTTTTGATCGCCAGCATGCTGATCATCGCGACGAAAATGCCCACCCCAATGATCAGATACATGTGCAATTCCCTCAAGAGAAACATGTCATGGACACGTTGCCAAGAAGTGATCTCGGATTTGACGAAAACAATACCCAGACTAATCCCAGTTACGAACACACTGAGATATCCACGCATCGACATCCCGGCTGGTTGTGTCACTGTTCTTATCTCAGTTGTAGGTTTCTCTTTGAAGGAAACGGCATTCATTGGATTCTCATTTGGATGATATGTACTGAAACTGGTCGCCCGAGGGATCGCGCGACTAAAAGATGAGACTTCCCAGTACCCAGGTTACGGTCAGGCCACCGACGAAAAAGAAAATTGTGGCAACCAAACTGGGCCAATTAAGATTGGAGATGCCATTGATCGCATGACCGGAGGTGCATCCGCCGGCATAGCGTGCACCAAACCCGATGAGAAAACCGCCGACCACCAGCCGGACAATGCCACCAACTGTGTGATAACTCTCCGGTAAAAATGGATTGGAGTTAGCCGACAGGAATTGTGTCGCGATGAAGCCGCCGATTGCAATTCCCATCACAAAGATCAGAGTCCACATGCTTCCGCGTCGGTTATGGTTTTTTAGGTAGTCTGGCCCGTAGCCCGCAGTGCACATCGCTCCAACTTGTTGCAGGCTGGTTGAAATTCCAAAACCCTTACCTGCAAGGATCTGTAAAGCGGGAACAATCAACCCAATTAGTATTCCAGAGACCCACCAGGGCCATGGCTGCATGATTAGTTCTTTCATCGTTTAACTCGATAAAAAATTTAGGCGAGCAATTTGATTAATCTTGAGGACATCAAGTCCACCGGAGTGTCTTGGTCAGGCAAATCAAGTCCATTGGGCCGTTGCTGCAAAAAAACTAGCCGATGGCTACTGGGCACTGAGCATTCCAAAATACCGCTTGGCTTTGACAAGCTGCTTCGTGCGTCGATGCAAGTCGGTCAGGACCTCGCGAAATACTCGATTCGTTCACCACCGGAAGTCCTGCTTTTACCCAAGCTTGGATGCCGCCGATCATGTTGACCACATTGGCTACGCCCGCCTGTTTGGCCAAACTGGCAGCAATTGCAGATCGGCCGCCACTGCGACATTGAAAAATCAGAGTGCAAGCTCCGTCGAATTCAGCCAGTTTTTTTGGAAGCTTGGCCAAGAAGCATCGCTGCGCCAGCGCGATGTGATTTTCATTCCACTCCGTATCGCCACGAACGTCGATCAGAGTGACTTGACCGCTCTGGATCTGAGGGGCGAGATCCTCGGGGCTCAGTTCTCGATACATCTCGTCGTTCAGTCCCGCGGTCGCGATTTCCTCAGAATCGAAATACCCGCCGACCTGTTCAACTCCAATTTTTCGTAAGATTCGATTGGCTTCTGCAATGCTGGTGCTGCTAGTGACTAAAAAAACTGGTTGGCTGTAGTCGACAAGCCAGCCAGACCAAGCCGCGAGATATTTCATGGGAATATTGATGGATCCCGCCACGAATGCGTTGGCAAAATCACTCCGAGAGCGAGTGTCAATTACGGTGGCGGTGGCAATCGCTTGCCCAATCTTCTTGACATCGAGTTTGGCGGGAAACTCGTCAGCCCTGATTACGTGAGGGCCCTCCTTGTTAACCTGTTTCATCACCGCAAAATAAGTCGGTGCCTCAGGTTGCTCTGCGAGAATGTACCGAACAAATTCGTCTTCCGTCTTAAATTGGAGCGATGGATTGAACCTCTTTTCGTAGCCAACGGTGCTGGACGGAATTGAACCCAATCCCTTACCGCATGCACTTCCAGCGCCGTGGGCGGGCCAAATTTGTAAGTAATCTGGTAGCTGATTGAAGCGCTCGATGGATTGGTAAAGGTCTCGAGCGCCTGGCTCGGCGGTTCCGGTCATCCCGGCAGCTTCCTCCAGCAAGTCAGGTCGACCAATGGATCCGACAAAGACAAAATCGCCGGTAAATATTCCCATCGGCTCGTCGGCCCCGCCGCCTCGATCTGTTAAAAGGAACGAGAGACTTTCCGGAGTGTGCCCCGGCGTGTGAAGAACCTCCAGCTCGATAAGGCCTACATCAAAGGTGTCTCCGTCTTTCAGCAGTCTATGTTTGTAGTTCTTTGCAAAATCGTATTTCCATTCTGCTGGACCTTCATCCGAAAGATAAAGTGTGACATCACCGGACTCGGCTAATTGACGTGCTCCAGAAACATAATCGGCATGAATGTGGGTGTCAGCAACACCTACAATCTTCATCTTATTTGCCGATGCAACCTTGAGGTATGAATCAATATCACGACCCGGATCAATGACGACCGCTTCGCCAGTTTTTTGACATCCCACAAGGTAAGAAGCATGAGCAAGTGCTGCATCGTAAAAGTATTTCAAAAGCATTAGTACGCTCTTCTGGGAAAATCAGTTTGTGGATTGGTTCAAAAATGTCGACGTAGGGTGTGCCCGTGAATTGGCGTACTGCGTGATCCCAATCACAGGGATAAGTAAAGCAGTAATATTGAAATATCTCGATAATCAAATGTAAATTGTAAAATAGAAAAAGGTCTGTTCAGCTTGTTAGTTTTCGATCAGGAAAGATTTAGACGCCAAATTTGGCTTCGATGCAGTTCATGATGCTCGCAAGATGCGGTTCGGCGATTGTGTAGTAGACGGTGCGGCCTTCTTTTTCACTTTTTAAAAAGCCGCATCGCTGCATCAAGCGAAGGTGGTCCGATGTAACGGGTTGCGCAATCCCGCAAATCTCAGCCAATTCATTAACGGAGTAGGCATCCCCCGACAAAAGCAACTGGACAATTCTCAAGCGGTGAGGGTGCCCTAAAATTCGTAGGCATTCGGCAGCCTCGGTGAGGGCTTGAATTTGCTTTTTGGTGGTTCGAGTTGCTTTGGAGTGAGCCATCAGGTTTCCAGAGACATAGATTTTTATTCTTCCAACAATATAAATATATCGGAATATCGCGATATGGCAAGCCAGAGTTTTGGTCGAGGATGGCAAATTTTCGTCAGAATGGTCAATCTTTCAGACGATATGGCCCAATTTGGATTTCATCGCGCTGCAAGTATCTAGCATCTCACGTGACAGTTGGGCCATGACATCGTCAATCGAGATGATGCCAACCAGGCGGCCATCTGAGTCAGTGACGGGTAACCGTTTGACGCAAATCGTTCGAAAGAGGCGAGTCGCATCAAATAAACTCATGGATTCGGATATCGTTTCGACCTCGCGAGTCATCGCTTCTGAAACGAATGAATTCGGTGTGCCGGCCCCGAGAGCCAGGGTTAATGCGATATCTCGGTCGGTCAGGATGCCGACTACTTTTTCACTGTCATCAACGACGACAATTGAGCCGACTGAATGTTCTCGCATCATTTCAGCTGCCTGATAAAAGTGTGAATCAGGAGTGAGCTTATGGACTTCAAGATTTTCGCGCATTAATTCCTTCAGAATCATAACGTTTCCTTGGGTGAGTACCGCTGGCTCATCGCGACAAGAAGCCACGCAGGCCAGTCAATGAAGAGTAGGGGTTCAGGACGTGAACTCTCGAACAAAGATGATGTCTTGGTCCCGTTCACCATTTTTGGCAGGCTCGACAAGATCAATGGTGTCACGATTGATGCATTTGATTTTTCATGACGAATTTGTCGTCAGCGAAGTTCGACACTTTAGTTCAAGGAATCAATTAACCGGCGTCCAGCGGCGAAGATTCAACATCACCGACGGACTCCGGTGCGTAGGTAGGGTGTCGCTTGGATTTTTGATGTCGAATCTTGGCAGCCGTCCGATGGCGATCAATGTCATGTTTGACAGCATGCTCCATTTTACGAATTGCTTTCAGGACGCAATCAAATGTGGATTCACCAACGGCAGAAACATGGACATGCCCTCGGGGTTGGAGCTCAATTTCGATCCGGCAAGAGCCATCAAAAAGTGCGGAGTCTTTTGTCTCGTCTTCCAATCGAATTGTCACGCGATTGATCCGGTCATTAATTCGATCCAATGCAAAGTGGACTTTTCGTTCGATGTATTCTCGAACCATGATTTCACTTTTGACATTCTTCGTTTTAATTTCAATTTTCATGATATTTCAATTCAGGACTTGAGATCGCACGTTGTGGTAGGCAAACTTCACCCGCGTCTGTAGGGCGGCTTCCCTATTGCCAACATTCTTCTCTAAATGACATTCTTACCTTCCCTGGATTCGAGTTATCTCCAAGCAAATTAAATGACAATTTATTCGAGCACTCAGGAGGCAGCTTGAAGAGTCGTTTTGACATCAGTTTGGTCTTGGAGTGGAGATGGTTTGCTGCAATCAGAGGACTTTTAAATAATTAATTCAAAAAGGTGAGTTGAGGAATAATTGGATTGTAAAAACAAACTGCAAACGATATGCCATTACAGCAATGTTCCTGAATTTAAGAGATAAGCGATGCGAGTTTCACGAAGCGAGCGGTTTCGCACGACCGAGGTCACAAGCGCTCGTTTAGTTGGCTGTGTCGGATGTCGGCTCAAAGTGACGTTGTTGATGCAATCTTTGATGTAACAGCAGCTTTTTAGACTCGATCAAGAGAAACACAATCAAGCTACTGGCGAGGCAAGCGAAAAACTCAAGGGCTGTTAACGAGGTGGTCTGAAAAATAGTTTGCAGCGGGGCCCAATAAATAACCGCTATCTGAAGTCCAAAGGTTGAAGTTACTGCTGCCCACAGCCAGCGATTTTCGAACCACCGGGATGAAAACAGGATTGAGTTTTCGGATCGGCAAGCAAATGCGTTTGCCATTTGGGTCATGGTTAAGACGGTGAAGACGATCGTCCGCCAGTGTTGAACTCCCTTGGATTCATTCCAGAACAAGTTTGCCGTGAACAGCGACGCGACGCAGATCCAAAAGCCAATCCACAGTAGATCCCAGAGCATATCGCGGTTGAAGATTGGATCATCCAAGGGAATGGCTGGACGATTCATTGTTTCAGATTCTGGTTCTTCAAGTGCCAGGGCCAAACCGGGCAGTCCGTCCGTCACCAGGTTGACCCAGAGTATCTGCAGCGGCAGTAACGGTAATGGCATGCCATAGACCACTCCCACGGTCATCACGAAAACCTCTCCAAGATTGCCAGACATCGCATATCGAACGAATTTTCGAATGTTATCGTAAACCGTTCGGCCCTGTTCAACAGCCGATACGATGGTCGAAAAATTGTCATCCAACAACACCATCTGGGCAGCTTGTTTTGAAACATCGGTGCCGGTGATCCCCATCGCAACCCCGACGTTGGCCTGTTTTAGTGCGGGGGCGTCGTTGACTCCATCTCCAGTCATGGCCACGACTTCATGATGGTGCTCAAGTGCTTCGACAATGTGAAGTTTATCGATCGGAGCGACTCGGGCAAAAATCGAGGTACGTTTGACTTGATCTCTCAATTGTTCGACTGAAAGTTGAGATAACTCCTGGCCGGTTACGACTTGCCCCTCAGAGTGAATCCCAATTTGTTTGGCGATACTTAGTGCCGTCAGAGGGTGATCACCGGTGATCATGATGGGTCGGATTCCCGCGCGTTGGCACAATTTCACGGCTGCTTTGACTTGCGGGCGGGGTGGATCGGTGAGACCCACCAGCCCCACAAATACCAAGCCACTCTCCAAGGGCTCGTCCCTTTCATGATTTTGCAAAAATCGCACCGCCACCGCCAGCACTCGAACGCCCTGACTAGCCAATTCATCGTGTGATCTGCGAATTCGATGGTTCCAAGATTCGTTGAGCGGTTGGGGGGCGCCATCGACCCAGATGGAGCTTGAAATCTCCAACAGACGGTCCACGGCGCCTTTGCAGCAGGTGAGTCTCTTGATCGACACCTTGCCGGGGAAAACGGTTTTCAACAAAGACCCAGTATTGGTCTGATGCAGCGTTGTCATTCGTTTACGTTCAGAGCTAAAAGCGATTTCACTCAGGCGTGGAAACTGATCATTCAATTCACTTTGATTGATCCCCAATTTCGCAGCGACCTCAACCAACGCCATTTCAGTAGGCTCTCCAACTGCGATGATTGTTTTATTTTCGATCGGTTGCAGTTGAGCGTCATTGCATAACGCTCCGGCGGCCAACAGGAGCTCAAAATCGGGATGGAGCTGATGATTCAAATCGACTTCGGGCCCCACATCCAACCGTCGATTGGCGACGTTCAGAATTGTCGCAGTCATTTTGTTCTGGGTGAGTGTTCCCGTTTTATCGCTGCAAATCACCGACACTGATCCGAGTGTTTCGACGGCTGGCAATTGGCGGATGAGTGCATTTTGTAAGAACATTTTCCGTGCTCCGATCGCCAAAGCGACCGTTGCCACTGCAGGCAAACCTTCGGGAACAATCGCCACCGCCATGCTGAGGGCAGTCATTAACATGATTTTGAACGGTTCACCTGAGAGCAAGCCAGTCGCGAAAATAACTCCAACAACGAGCAAGGCGATCAAGGCCAGTGAGCGACTGAGTTGGCCAAGCTTGACTTGCAATGGCGTGGGCTCGGCTTTCACTGACAAGAGCGAGTCGGCAATTTCACCAATCTCTGTTTTCATTCCCGTGCCCACGACGATGGCTTCACCACGTCCTCGGACGACAAGGGTTCCCATGAATGCCAGATTGGTGCGATCGCCGATCGACACTTGCTCCCGTTGCAAAGCATCCGTTGTTTTTTTGACAGGCATTGATTCGCCGGTCAAAGTCGATTCGTCAATTGCCAGATCATTTTGACTTAGGACTCGGCAATCGGCGGGAACAAAATAGCCCGCTTTTAAGATGACGATATCACCGGGTACGATCTGAGAAGCGGGCAGTGTGTGAGTCGTTGCGTCCCGACGCACGTTGACCTCGGGGACAGAGAGTTTTTTCAATTCGGCGAGTGATTTTTCGGCCGAATAATCTTGCCAAAAACCGAGCGCGGTATTGAGGGCAATAATCGCCACAATGGCTACGGCATCGGTTGTTTCCCCCAAAATGAAGGAGATGATGACCGCGGCCAACAGCAGGATGATGAGTGAACTTTTGAGCTGGCTGGCGAGCAAGGTTGGCCAAGTTCGGCGTTCTGCGTCAGCAATCTGATTATTACCATATTGCAAAAGTCGATTTTTTGCGTCGGCCGTCAAAAGCCCTGTGGTTCGAGTGGAAAGCCGAGCAAATACCTCTTCGGCGGAGAGGCGATGCCAGTTGTTTTTTGTTGACAATGTTTTTTCAGCGTCTTGCATCTTCAACAGCGGTTTAGTTTTGGTGTTCCGATTTCATGCGATTAATGTTTTCAACTTCACCCATGACAATCAGCGTATCGTTACTTTGAAGTGTCTCGGTGGGATGGGGGTTGAAACGAAAGTCGCCTGATTTGTCTTTGATGCCGACAACGAGAACGTTGAAGTCATCTTTAATTTTCGAGCCCGCTAATGTCGCCCCCGAGAGTTTACTGCCTCCAACCACTTGGAATTCATCGAGTTCCATTTCCAAATGACTGGCTTCAGCAAACAATTCGAATAGGTCGGCCGTGGTTGGGCGGGAGATCATCCTTTCCATTTGCTGTGCCCCGACTCGATGTGGCATCACAATTTTGTTGGCTCCAGCCTGGCGCAGTTTTCGACAACTACTTTCTTTTTCTGACTTGGCGATGATTTGAAGGGAAGGCTTGAGGTTTCGCGCTGTAAGTGTGATGAATACATTTTCGGCGTCCGTGGGTAATGCGGTTGCCAAGGCACGAGCCTCTCCAATCTTGACCTGTTCCAAAGTGTTTTCAGAAGTTGCGTCACCCTGTATGGCGAGAATATTGAGTTCGCTTGCTTGGATTATCTTTTCGGGGGCAAGATCAACCACAACAAAGGGAACACCTCGATGCTTAAGCTGGTTGGCCAAATCCATGCCGAGGCCTCCGAATCCACAAATGATGACATGGTTGTTCAAGCAATTAAGTTCTTTTGTCATTTTTCGTTTTCCCATCACACGCTCGACTTCGCCTTCGAGCAAAAGTTGAATGAATCCACCGCACGTATAAGCAGCTGCTGAAACTCCCAAAACAATTACACAAATCGTCAGCAATTGAAGGGCCGCCGAGGACTCGGTGTGTTCGCTGAATCCGACGGTCGAGACTGTCACGACGACCAGCCACGTTGACTGCAGCCAGTCATAATCTCCGATGAAGCGATATCCCGTAATCGAAAGGCATAGGACCAACGCCAGTGAAACGGCGCCCAATCGAATTCGTTGTAACGGTGTTCGCATAAAATTAACTCAAAGCTGCTGCGTGCGACTTAGCTAATTGGAAATCGCGGATCGCTGCAGGTGGATGGTTGATTGAGTCCCGACTATGCAAAGGTCGTGCCGGGTGCTTTTGATTAGACTTTTCAATGCGGTTTGGAACACCATCTTGCATTGTGGTGTGCGGTACCGCGCGCCCGACTCATTGCCTTAACTCTAACTAATCTCTGCCCAGAGCAGATTTTACGGTTGGTATCAAAGATTAAAAGAAGTGATAGCCGCGACAGGTGCGTTACAGACCGGTAATTGAAGCCAAACCCGGGAAACTGCAGGTGTGGCATCAAGTTTGCATTTAAGAGCGTGCGACTTGTGCCACGGCTGGAAGATATATTCAATCGGAAGAGGTTCAATGAATACAGAATCAACCATTATCGTTCCTTGGGATTTTTCGAATCATTCCAAGGCGGCTCTGAAATATGCATTTCAGCATTTTCCCTCCAATGATATTCGAGTCATCTGCGTTCTCGAGCCACCCAATCCGTACGCTACTGGAATTGATTGGGGACCTCAGCAAGAGCAGAAAGCGATCGATAGTTGTGTCGAAGACTTTGACAAAGTCGCGGAACATGCCTATGGAACCGGGCTTCAGTTTTTCGCTGAATTCGGTGAGCCTGCCGATCAGATTATTCGGCTGGCCAAAAAGCTGGACGCGGGATTGATTGTTATTTCAACGCACGGTCGAACCGGGCTGCAGCGCTTGTTCATGGGGTCGGTCGCCCAGAAGGTCACTTCAAAATCGACCTGTCCGATCATCATGTTGCCAAGCAAATGGTGTGAGGCAGAGAAAGCCGAGCAGAAAGAGAAATTGAATACAGTTTGATTCACTGCTCGTCTGACCAAGTTGCAGAATTAGCACCTACCTTTAATTTATTTGTCACCTTAAAGTTTTGCTCGCGGCTTGGATCGTTGCGCTCAAATCAGTTTAAGCCCCCAAGAGATCTGGCCTGATGAATGACTTTGTCACGCGGGGTGCACCAATCAAGATCACAAGTTTCAACCGCTTGTTTGAAAGGACAACCACTTATGCAAAATACGGATCTACTGATACGCCTGCGAGATCTTCATGAGGAGCTCTCCGGGATCAATATCGACCTCAAGTCACCTGACCAAGTAGATGATGAAACGATAGAGGTTCTGGGTCAACTTGCGACTGACATTGGTGGCTTGATTGACCGCACCAATGACCAAGCCAACTTTGAAGCCGCCGACCCGAGTGAACAAGGCGAGTTGCTGGAACGGGTCACCAGCTTTGAGACGAATCATCCACGGGTCACCAGTTTTCTTAATCAGATGTCGGATCTACTCGCCATGCTTGGAATATAACAATAAGCCTGGACCCGACCTGAATGCGTGGATTTGGCAAAACCAAAGGATTGAGTCCAGCTATTTCGATGGGCTTGATGGGCCACGCGAAACTGTTGTGTCGTCCATACCCAATCAACGGACATTGGGGACGGCCTTGGCAAACCGCGACCCGATGAACTCGAATCAATTTAAGAATGATGAAAAAGAAAACGCCGTTCAACAGTTTACTTGTGCCTACCGATTTTTCTGAGAATGCTTGGTCCGCGTTTCAGCACGCCCGACTTTTGGTTGATGATGAGGAATCAGAAATTGTGGTGGTACACGTGATTGATCATGCAATCGTCAATCAGATTGTTGAGTTGGGGATTTCCGATCACGACCAGACTTGCAAAAGTCTTCGAGAAAATGCCAAGGCAAACATGAAGCAATATGATGCTGAATCAAGTGAATCAACGCAGGTTGATACACTTATTTGCGAGGGCGAGCCGTTTTTCGAAATAGTCCGAAAGGCTGAAGAGTTTGCGGTGGATGCGATTGTGATGAGTAAGCTTGGCCAGCGCAGTCAGGAAATCTGCAGCTACGCGAATGAGCATCATTACGACCTGATTGTTTTGGGGACACATGGTCGAACCGGATTACGCCGAGCGTTAGTCGGAAGTGTCGCTGAGCAAGTGGTGCGTCATGCGAATTGCCCGGTTATCAGCGTCAAGCCAACGAACAAGCGAATCCGGACGTTAGCTTAAGCATGAGCCGTTACGTTGTGTACTGTCTCTCACGAGCGAACACTCAATGTTGCTTCCCATAGCCGTCGCCAGCAACTTCGATTATCGTAGATTTCATGAATGTCAACGAATTTGCCGAGCAAATTGTCTTTGGAAAGACACTCGAAGAAAAATTGCTGGCCCCCGGTAAATTGACTTATGGTTCAAAATCCAATGTCGCCCCAAATGTAGATTCCCTCCGTACCCCCGGTCGCCCGGTGGGGTTGCAAATGCGACATGACACGGGAATCAACCAGCAGCCGCCAAGTGATAATTGTTTGGAGAACGAGCAAGCTCGAGGTCAGCTGCTTCACTTTTTGGCGAACCATGAGCTTCTTGCAACTGAATTGATGGCTCTGGTCCTTTTGAAGTTTCCTGATGCTCCTCACGCGTTTCGACAGGGGGTTTTGGTAACTCTGCAAGAGGAACAGGAGCACACTCGGATGTACATTCGACGCATGAAAGAATGTGGTCTCGAGTTTGGGAGCTATCCGTTGAGTGGCCAGTTTTGGCGAGTTGTCGAGCCCATGCAATCACCGATGGATTTTGTTTCAAGACTTAGCCTGACATTTGAGCAAGCGAATCTGGATTACAGTTTGCATTTTGCCAAGGTGTTTCAAAAAATCGGCGACACCGAGACTGCCGACGTTCTACAAAAAATTTACGAAGATGAAATCAGCCATGTTCGGCATGGTTTGGAGTGGTTTCGTCAATGGAAAGATCCAGAGCAAACCGATTGGGAAGCGTACCAGCAATCACTTGAATCTCCGATGTCACCTCAACGGGCACGAGGTCCGCGCGGAGAGTTTAATCGAGAGGGGCGGATTCAAGCCGGATTGACGGAGGACTTTATCAACGCGATCGAAGTTTTCCGTCAATCTCGAGGTCGAGCCACTACCGTGCGCTGGTTTGATCCCTCCGCAGAAGCAGAATTAGCTGGTGAATTTTTAAATCACCCGGAGCAGCGGCCGACTCGTGTCATGGAACAGCTTACCCAAGACCTTGAAAAGGTCTTAATTGCAGTCGCCAAGTTGGACGATATTTTGTTGGTTCGTCAGTCACCGAGTTTGCAACTCCGGAAGCAACTCATTGATGCTGGATTCGAGTTGCCTGAGTTCATTGAACTTGATGACCAGATGAAATTAGCGGAACGTAAAATCCATGATTTTTCGCCATGGGCTTGGACGCCGAGAAACCATGAGGCCGCCAAACCTTTCCTTGAGTTGGCTCGGCATCGTCCCAATCCATGGCGTGAAGAGCATCGCGATCTGTTTCGTAAATCGTGGTGGGCCAAACGTTTGAAAACGTGGCTCGCAGAGATCGACCGCCCGAGTGGGGCGGATTCAGCGGTGGGTGACCGACTGGATTTTCTCTGTACTGATAAGGACTTGGGACACACGGCTGAAAAGACTGACGACGTCGTTGGGCATCTGTCGAACTTTTCTAAACGTGGATTCCAAAGTGCCATTTTTAAACTTGATTTGGCGTCGTCAGGGCGCGGCCAGCGTCGGCTTAATTGCAGCGATCCCCTCACAACACAGGACCGGTCTTGGTTGGAGGCAATGTTTAGATCTCAGCCTTTGGCCGTTGTTGAACCCGAATTAGATCGGGTGGTTGATTTGTCGCTGTTGTGGCACATGCCCAGGAAATCATCCAAACCAAAATTTCTTGGATGGACACGACCCTTGGTGGCAGATGGCAGACGCTATGCGGGAACCAAGTTGAGTGCGTCGTTTGAAGACTGCGATTCAGAGGTAAGAAGGTTCCTGTTAGCCAATCGCAGTGAAAAATTGCAACAAGTCGTGTCTTGGCTCGAACCCCGAATCTTCAACGAACTCAACCAGTTTCATTTCAAAGGTTACTTTGGGGTCGACGCCTTCATTTTTAGAGACACGCAGGGTGAATTGAAAATCAAGCCCTTGGTCGAATTGAATCCGCGCATGACCATGGGGCATGTTTCACTCGCGTTAAAAAAACACTTGTCCCCCGGTGTCCCGGCAGAATTCAGAATCTTCACCAAAAGTGAATGGGATGCCGTTTCCGCGAATTTTGAAGCGACTCCGTTGATCCGCCAAAGCTCGACTTCGGGTAACTTGAATTCGAACAGGAATCGAATTCAGTCAGGTCTTGTCCGATTCAGTGACGTCGACGAGTCAACGAAATTAATCCCATGTTTACTCGTCGGTGACGCAGTCAACCAAGCTTCGGCGCAGGCCTTAGTCGCCAGCCAATAAATTAATCGTGGGGCTGTTTTTTCTTTAAGCGACGTGACCTGGTCGGCGGTGTTGGTCCAGGTTTCAATTTTACCTTTTCGTTTTTAGCCGTTTCAGGGCTTTTGCCACCGCACGTTCCAGTGGAGGATCTTTACCCTTGACTGCCCAATATCCATCTTCAGCGGTGAAGCCTTCTTGCGGGCAACAAAACCGTCTTTCGTCGATGAGGGGTGGCGTATTTCCGCCGCGTGGGTGGCCAACCTATTCAAGGTGCGATCGTGTTTGGCGAAATCCTCAAAGTTGAATCGTAGCAACCTGGCGTGTTTGTTTTGGATGGAAAAGTTGAGCTGCTGGAAAGACAGTGCTCGCTTCTTTTAAATGTACGTGGAATTTTGCTAACTCAGAAAGTCGAGACATCCCAGCTTGCTGTCAGAAATTGACCGGCCCAAGGCGATTTGCGTTTTCCCAAATTGGAGTCTCAACGGAATCGGGAGATCAAAACAGCATTCCGGATTGGTACGGCAAGTGATTGAGGCGACCCGGATTTTGATTCATTTTAGGGCTTCGAGATAAGCTCGCGCACGATTGATTTCGCTTGTGACGTTTGCGGTGGTGTCTCGAATCGGGATTCCGCGGGGAACAGGATGCATGAAGATCTCGGTCCACCCATTGAATTTGATATGCTTGAGAGCTTCGACCAACGGTGAGAAATCGAGCTTGCCGCGTCCCGGCATTTGCAATAGCTCTTGTTCCTTCGGCAATTTTTTCATGCATCCCATGCCATGTTGCCACGCGTAAAAGACGGAGATTTTGTTGCCCAGCACTTTGATCAAGTCCGCCATTTTGTGCGGGTCCTGCTCAAGATGATAGGGAGCAAACGCAATGGCTAAATGGGAGTCCTTCGAAAGTTCAGCTAACCATTTCAACGAGTCGGGCGAATCGATCAAACTATTGGCATGGTTTTCGATGGCGATGGTCACTTGTGTTTTCTCAGCAATGGCGAGATGTGGTTTCATTTGTTCCACAAATTTTGCGACTGCTGATTTTAGGTCTTTTCCCTTGAGTCCCTTGGGACCGCGACCACCCGTGACGATGGTGCTGCATGCGAATCGCTGAGCTAGTCTCATTTCGGCTTGTAAACCAAAAGGTCCCAGCTGGAATTGGGTGATGCAGCCAAGGGTTAGGTCGTTATTCTTTAAGGCTTCAGCAAATCGGGCTTCGCCCAGCTCGTCTAATTGCTCGCGTTGATTACCGTGGGGCTTGGGCCAAATGTCCAGTGCCGTTGCGCCAGCACGGGTGACCTCTGGAAGTAGGGCCGAAAGGGCTGTGGTGCCATACATGCACGATCCGAGCAAATATTTGAACTCAAATTCTGATGGTGGCGTACGGGTTTGACCCTGCTGATCTTTGTTGGGTTGACTCCTGAGTGTTTCGAGAGTGGAACTTGCTTCATTCTGGTTGGAGACAGGAGAATTGAAGTTCAATGCTGAACAGGCTAATCCAGACGCACAAAGACTCGAAAATTGACGGCGGTCAATCCGCAATCTTTCTCGCGTCGCTGACGACGGCTGAGATTTACTTGAAGACGTCAATCTGGGTTGGTAAGGCTCAAGCAATTTCAAATCCTTTTCGCTGTTGGCGGCTAAGCAACTCATCAGCTTGGGCGTCGTCTTTGAAGCTTTCGGTCTCCGGATTCCAATATAATTTACGCCCAAGTCTCATTGCGATATTACCAAGATGGCAAGTGCTCACGCTGCGGTGCTGGCTTTCAATGTCCGAAATGGGCTGGCGTCGGGCGGTAACACAGTCAAAGAAATTCCCCATATGATTGACAATGGCATCGAGTTTCCCTTGTCGCGGCGGTCGATCAAAATTATCGAAGCGATACGTTTTCCAGTCATCTCGAGTTAATGGATTGGCTTTAAGGTCCTCAACCGGTTTACCTTGAAGGACGCCCCGGTTAACAAAAATCCGGCCCGCGTCACCGGTGAACATGATTCCGTTTCGACCAGTGTCACTTACTGTCATCATGACGCCGTTGGCGTATTTGTAGGTCACGTCGAAATCAACCGCAACATTGTACCCCTGGGTGACTTCGGGGTACTTTTGGCCGGCTGGAAATTTAGCGGTCCCGGATATCTCAATGGGGAGACTGTCGATTGCCCATTGGGCAATGTCGATGTGGTGAGCCCCCCAGTCAGTCATTTGACCGCCCGAGTATTCGTACCACCAACGGAAAGTGTAATGCGAACGTTCTTGGGTGTACGGAACATCTGGGGTTTGGCCTTGCCATAAATTCCAATTCAAATTGGTCGGTATTGGACGTTGATCAAATGGCCCACCCACCACATTTTTCCCAAGCACAACTTCGACTTTTTTTAATTTTCCAATTCGTCCGAGGCGAACCATTTCGACGGCTTGACGAAATCGATGATCGGATCGTTGCCAGGATCCGACTTGGACAATTCTACCCGTCTGTTGAACGACGTCACGGATCTTTTTACCTTCATCAATGGTGAGCGTTAGTGGTTTTTCGCAATAAACATCTTTGCCAGCGCGGCAGGCATCGATCACCATTTTTGTGTGCCAATGATCAGGAGTACCAATCGTGATAAGGTCGACGTCTTGACGAGCAATCAAGTCTTCATAATTTTCAAACGCCCGTGGTGTACTACCAAAACTCGCTTTTGCTTGATCGCGAACATGTTTGTCAACGTCGCAAACTGCGACGATGTTTCCATAGATTGCGGCTTTGTGTGCAATCACGCTTCCTTGATATCTGAGTCCGATAACCCCGACACCAAGTTGTTGGTTGGGACTTGGAGGCTTGGCTTTCTGAGCCAGTAAGTTGGTGTGTGGGGTTCCCGCCAGACAGCCCCAGGTCGCCGCACCAAACGTTGATGTCGCGGCGAGAAAGGCACGGCGACTTTCGAGAGGATTGTAATTGGATCGTGACATATCTCTCACCAATGAAGGGGATTTGAGTTTTGGCCTCGACGCCGAGGTCAATCGAGAGCATCTGTTGGGATGGCTGTCTCAGAACAGGCAACCGTCGATACGTTACCAGTCAGTTGACGGACGAAATTAGATTTAACACGATTTGAACTGAACGATCTAGAGAAAACGATGTCAATCATTGGGACTTCGTTAATTTCCACCACTCGTTTTTATCACACAGGGGCAAATTCCGGGTTTCAAATCGAATTGGCTGATTGAATCGTTGTGGTAAAATCCTGGTTCTCACTCATGCCCAGCAAAAGATAGAACCATGAAAAATATATGTCTGACAATTTCTGCGGTATTGTGGATGGCCTCGATTGCAATGGCGCAGCCTGAAAAACCGAACGTTTTGTTCTTGATTTCAGATGATCTGAACACCGCACTCAGCGGCTTTGGCCATGAACAATGCAAAACACCAAATCTTGATCGGTTAGCCAATCGCGGCGTTAAATTTGAGAATATGCATTGTCAATATCCAGTTTGTGGCGCTTCCCGTGCGTCGTTGATGTCTGGACTTTATCCCTACACCAACCTGACGCTTGGTAATGCGGGAACCTTGCGAGGCAGCATGCCGGATGTCGTGACGTTGTCTCAGGCATTTCGGAATTCGGGTTATTACGCCGGGCGTGTCAGCAAGATTTACCATATGAGAATTCCAATGGAAATCATTGAGGGAACTGCTGATTGCGATGACCCTCATTCATGGGACGAAGCAATCAACGTTCAGGCAGCCGAGCAAAATGCAGCTGGTGAGCTGACCAACTGGTCTCCCAAGGACAAGGGATCGCAAAGCTTTAGAGCAGTTGTAGCAACGGGTACAGACAGTGATCACGCCGATGGCATGGCGGCCGATCGCGCGATTGAGATACTTGAAAAGTCAAAAGGAAAACCATTTTTTTTGGCGGTTGGGTTCGTTCGTCCTCACGTGCCATTGGTGGCGCCGAAAAAGTACTTCGCGATGTATGATCGGGATTCCATGCGAGCCCCCGTCGTTCTGGAGAATGACCTTGATGATGTTCCCCAAATAATCCGGGGTTATAAAAACAATGCGACGACCTACGGCATCACACCAGAATTGCACAAAGGACTGCTGCAATCCTATTACGCAAGTGTTTCCTACATGGATGCGCAAGTGGGTCGGGTTTTAAATGCCCTCAAGGAAAATGGTCTGGAAGACAACACGATTGTGGTCTTCAGTAGTGATCATGGGTACTTGCTTGGACAACACCATAAGTTTCAGAAGCAACACTTGTTTGAGGAAGCAACTCGAGTGCCATTCATCATGAGTGTGCCTTGGATGAAAGATCAACACGGGCAAGGAACCCATAAAATTACAGAGTTGGTTGACTTGTACCCAACGCTGGCTGATCTTGCTGGAATTCCAGCCCCGGATGGGCTTCAGGGGACAAGTCTAAAGCCACTGTTGTCTGATCCCAAAGCTCCAGTTTGGAATAAAGAGCAGGCCTTTACAATAAGCCGTAGCGGGGGTGAATCGATTCGAACGATGAACTGGCGTTTTACACAGTGGGGATTTGGTGAGAAGGGGATGGAGCTTTACGATTTAAAAAATGACCCGGGCGAAGTCCAAAATCTGGCTAAGAATCCCCAGTACGCGAGTGTGGTTTCGCGATTGAAGAAACAGTTACTAGCTAAACGGGATGCAGCTGGATTTGAGAAAAACAAAAAGCTTATCTTGTCCAAGACCAAGAAAAAACGTTGAGTGAATGGGGTAGGTTACTGCGTAAACGCTGATCATATTGCGATTGCCTCGCCAGTGATGGGTGATCTAGCTCAATGAAAAATTGAAGAGTCACGTTAACCGCCAAAACCAGCAGGTGGTAAGATTTGAAAGAACTTGACGCTGGCACGCCGTTATTGGTAAAAGCTCGTCTTCCATTGACTCTAGGAATTCGGGCGTGTCAAACTCTAAATTTTACGACTTAATTTGCGCTCATGAGTGCCGGAATACCCATCATAAATTGGTGATGAATTCCCTGCGGCATCTGCAGTGCCCGCTCGCCGATCAGTGGCGATCGATCTACGAACGCTATTTCGAATATTTCTTGATGGGGTCAAAGGATCCGGACACGAAATTCAAGGACTTTCGAAATCATGTTCTACATGTGTCGGATAATTATTGGGGCGGTCCGGTTAAACAAGCCGACAAATGGTATGCCATTACGGTCGCCCATTTGAAATCGGAAAACTGGAAATCTGCTGTGTATTCTTCCGGTGTTCTCAGCCACTACTTCATGGATCCCTTGATGCCGCTTCACACCGGGCAAACCGAGGAGGAGGGCGTCATTCACCGTGCTTGTGAATGGAGTGTCAACAAATCGTTTGATCAGCTGATTTCGATTCTGGAACAGGGCGAAGGATACCCTGATGTCAAATTGCCAACCGGCACGGCATGGCTTAAGGACTCGATTCACCAAGGCGCGACGATTGCTCACTCACACTACGATTCGTTCATTGATCATTATAATCCCGTGTTAGGATCAAAAGATCCACCGTCAGGTCTGGATGATCACCTAAGAAAGATCACTTCGAGGTTGCTTGGACAGGCAAGTGTTGGGTTTGCGCGTGTACTGGAACGAGCGATTGCCGCCGCGAATGCCAATCCGACATTAATGGGGACCGGTTGGCTTTCGGGCTTTTACCGAGTAACGCGTCCCGTTTCGTGGGTTTACCGCGGGTATCGACAGATAACCGGTCAGCGTCAGGTCAGCCGGATTGCTTCAGAATTTAGACGTCAGGGTAAGGTGATCCAATGCCTCCCTCGGGATGAAAAATTGATTCGTGCGCAGCACGCCGACGAAATTCTTGGCGTGGACCTGGAAGCGTTGGATGCGCAGCCCCTCAAGCCGGTGGGCAGCAAGTTTGTCATGGAAAATCCCGGCGCCGATCAAAGCCCAAGCCGTGGTCGGCAGGCTCAATCAAATCAAACGGGGCAATCAAAAACTCCGTCTACAACGTACCGTCTTGAGCTCTCGCAATTGGTCGAGGCAGCTCCTTCAATTGGAAAAAAGACGGCGGCTCGTTTGGCAGCCGTCGGTGTTACAACGGTTGCGGACTTGCTTGATGCAGACTCGCACTCGATCGCACATCGACTGGATGTGCGGCACATCGATGGGGCGACGGTCCAGCAGTGGCAGATTCAAACGGCTTTGGCTTGTCGGATCCCAATGATCTACGGCCATGATGCGCAGATTCTTGAGGGTTGCGGTTTTGAGTCACCGGAAGAAATTGCCAGCTCTGAGCCTGCAATGATTCTTTCATTGGTTCATGAATTCGCAAAATCTAAAGACGCTAAATTCATTCTGCGAGGAGGTAAAGCTCCTGATTTGGCCGAAGTTACCAATTGGGTCGAGTGGTCACGGAATAGTCGACCTTTAAAAGCTGCATGAGCTGCTCGTGATTTTGCTGAACTCTTGATTAATCTTTTGAGGGATACATCGTCAGGGCCTTTTTTCCGGGGTGGTTAAGATCCTTGGAATTAAAGCTGGTCCAAATCACGTCGATGTTGAAGACACGGCAGGCGGCTGCGAATTTGTTTCTGTGAATCAAAATCAATTTCGGCTGTAATGACTCCTTCACCATCAGCCGCTTTTGCTAGAACCGTTCCCCATGGATCAATGATCATTG
>JAQWLH010000128.1 GCA_029247405.1 Mariniblastus sp. | reverse complement strand
GGCAATCTAACGGATCAGCCGACTTTGGCTGTGGGTGGAGAGTCCTCTGTTCAGACACACTTCGTCGACGAACCAGTTGAGTCCGAAGAGGCAGAGATGGGGCTCAATGTTGAGGCGGCTGATATTGCGTTCGGTGAGTTGAGTGACGACACCGAAGACCAAAATCAAATGAATTCAACCGACAACACTCTGAATCCCTATAATTCCGAGGAAAGCGTCGAGCTCACTCCTGGTTTCGAAACTTCAGAGACCGAGTTGACTACAGAGTGTTCCGCAGAATCAAACCCAGAATTTGAAACGGTCGATTTTGAATCCAACCCAAGCGGTGATCTTCGAAGTGGGACGGATTTTTACCCCCAAGCAGAAGATTCTATTGGGCTGTTTGAGTCATCGGATAGTTCATCCAACCAAGTAGTTGAAACGGATGAATGGCAAGCTGAAGAAGATTCACGTGAAGTTGAACCAGCGCCGGAGTCAAGTGTCGAATTTGCCCTAGCAGCTTCCGGTTCCCCAGAGCAAGAGTCTGAATCCGAGTCTAGGGTTGGGGCGGAGGGGGCCGGTTGTGGTTCAGAAGAGTGCGACGGTCCGCAGGCAACACTCGAAACCGTTGATCCATTCGATGAAACCTTTGCGGACGAGGAGAGATTAATCGATCGGTTTGCTCCGGTCGTTGCGCATCAGAATCAAACATCATTGAAGGTAACGTCGGAGGATCTTGAATCGATTCGACCACAAGCTGAATTTACAGAGGAAGACTTATTGCAGGCGTTTAGTGGAGAGGTTCAGGAAAATCATGAACTCATCTCCGAAAAAACAAATGATAATGCATTTGGAAATGCTGCCGAGGAGAGTGTTGAAAAGGAACCAGCAGAGGGTTCTGAGCCTTCAGTTTCATTCGATCAAGAGGCGGCGTTACCGATTGTTTCAGTTTCCGATTTCGCGAAGGAAAACCAGGACGCATCTGAAGTAGAAATAGAACCTACCAATGGGGCGGCGAAAGAAACAGCAGGCGAGGATTTGTACCGTGCATCAAATATTGTTGAGCAGGCACTTGGACTAACAGGGCAAACGGACGGCGAAGCATCTGCAATTTTTCCGACAGTAGAAATTATTGAATCAATGTCAGAGTCGCCTTTCGCTGCTGTGTCAGAAAAAGAATTGGAAGATACGAATGGAATGCACAAGGTTGGGCTGCCTGATCCGAGGGCGGATTTCTTTATGCCAGTTGATTGTGTTCCTTTAGTGGGCTCAATTTTTCCAGTCGATGATGCAGACCGCTCCGATAGTCAAGTTGCATCGGGTGATGCCAGCGAAGGAGAAAAATCAGAAGCTGAAACTCGTTGGGAGGACAATCACTCTGAAGACATACAGCGGAGGGCAGCAGAGATTCTTGAACGCCTGAAAATGTCCCAAGACGTTTCACATGAAACAGACACTCAGGAGATCGCGAATACCGCTGATTCGGAACTCGACATTGCTAAGTATTCGCCGCCGATGTTTGGTGGTATTTCGCCACCGGAGCCCGCGATGCCGCTTCATGAAAGTGAACGTGTTCTTCAGGAGATTTTAGAACAGAAACGAATTCTTGCTGCCAAACGCAACCCTAACGAGTTCGGGATGTCATCGCCCGTTGAGGCGGTTGGCGATTTGCCGAAAACAGAACTTGGCGAGCGGAACCAGCTAGGTAACGAGCCGCGAGACGATCGTGAGATGATCATCGTGAGCCGAATGGAGCAGCGGGAGGAAGGGGAGGCCAAGCCGGAACCTGAGCCGACTCCAACCGATGAAGAACCTGTTTCAACTGGGCGAGCTGAACGAATGGATTATCAAAAGCTATTTGACCAACTTCGTAATATTACAGGCGAAGGATCAGCTTAGAAAATGTTGGTTTCGCATTCGATTGAAATCGAAATGAAGGTAGTAGCGCTAGGTCGGCACCCTGTTGATCGGCCAAAATCAGAACCGATTAGAAACTCAAAACATGTCGACTGAATCAAAAACAGAAAATTCGCTGTCAAGCAGACTTGGACGCGAATGGCTTTCGAACACAAAATCTGAAATTGTGATGAAGGAGGTCAGTGTTGGGATGGGCGACTCGAAACGGCCCGCCGTTAAAACAATCGGGGTTTCTATTCCTGACGTTACCGCAACCCCTTCATATGGAGAGGTTGGTAGACATTTCTCAGACAACCACCAATACTCCGCCATCGTTTCCAAAGCTCTTAAGAGGTCAGATGGCATCGACAGCGATTTAGCTGAGCCCCCAAGTGACTGGACGGATGACAGTCAGGAGCCGGTCACAAGAAAACCTGCCCAAGGTAAATCGAAAACAAACCTAGGTCAGATGGATCTTTCTGCAATCGATCAATTGTGTAATGCGATACTGGCGAGATTCCCTTTAGGAGACCCGTCGGTTTTGCTGTTTGTTGGTTCCGAGGTAAATCGACATGTTGATGAGACCAGTGCGCGGGTAGCTTCAAGGCTGGCGCAACTTGACGTTGGGCGCGTTTTGTTGCTCGATTCTGATTTAAAAATTGGTTCGCTTTCTCAAGCAAGTGGACTCGCACAACAAAATGGAATTTGTGATGTGACCAATCGTGATTTGGATTGGAAGCCACTCGTGTTTTGTGCCTCAGATAAATTGATGGATTTTTTGCCGTCCGGCACAGAGGAAAGTTTTCGTCATCCGGATCAGACTGGTCGGTTAGCCAACGCAGTTGCCGATATGAAACAGAAATATCAGTTCATTATCGTCTCCGCGGGTGATGCACATCAAAGACCTGCAAAGATTTGGTCCGAGCTTTGCGACGGATCTTACTTGTTAGTGAGTATGAAGACCACCAACAAAGTTTATGCCAAGTCTGCGGTTGCTGAGCTGCAAGCCAGCGGTGCCAGATTGCTTGGCTGCGTTGTTGCTGATGCCGTCTAAGCGGTTGCTTTGAACAACTCTAACACATTTGTTATTGAGAATTTATGCACATTTTAGTCACTGGTGGCTCGGGCTATATTGGGAGTCATACTTGCCTCGAATTACTTCAGGCAGGTTATCAGGTATCGGTTGTTGATAATTTATGTAATTCATCACAGGAGTCGTTGGCACGAGTTTCTCGCTTGACGGGAAAAAAGATTTCTTTCTTTCGGGTAGATTTACTTGACCCATCGGGCCTGGATGAAGTTTTTCAAAAACAGACTTTTGATGCCGTCATTCATTTTGCTGGTCTCAAAGCTGTGGGTGAAAGTGTTGGAAAACCACTTGTTTATTACCAAAATAACGTGACCGGCACGATTAACCTGTGCGAAGTCATGCAACGGCATGGCGTCAGGGATATCGTTTTTAGCTCTAGTGCGACTGTTTACGGAATACCTGAATCGCTTCCTCTGACGGAATCAGCGCCGACGCTGATTAATCTAATCACCAACCCCTATGGACGCAGTAAGCTAATTCTGGAATTCGTATTGCGGGATTGGCAGGCAGCGAACCCAGATTTTAATGTCGCATTATTGCGTTATTTTAATCCTGTCGGCGCCCATGGTTCTGGCGAGATTGGTGAGGATCCGAATGGGATTCCCAATAATCTTTTGCCTTACGTTTCGCAGGTAGCGGTTGGTCAACTCCCTCGTCTCAAAATTTTTGGGGGTGACTACGAAACGAAAGATGGGACCGGCGTTCGGGACTACATCCACGTGGTTGATTTGGCGATTGGGCATGTTCAGGCTCTTGATAGGCTCCGCCAAAATCCGGGAGTCGTTACGTATAATTTAGGAACCGGCAACGGCTATAGTGTTTTGGAAGTCGTATCTGCTTTCGAAAAAGCATCGGGGCAAACTATTGCTTACGAGATCGTTGGACGTCGCGCCGGAGATATCGCGGCGTGTTACGCGGACCCGAGTCTTGCAAAATCTGAATTAGGTTGGGTGGCCGAGCGCGGGTTAGATGAAATGTGTGCCGACGGTTGGCGTTGGCAATCCATGAATCCGCATGGATTTCCAATGGCAGGGAAGTGAGTTTGCCTGCCCGTGATTGGGTCTGGTTTGATGCTAGGGAATCAGTGCTGTTCCTCTGCTCTCCCCGTCTTGCTCGATGGTTCTAATGAATGCTTCCAGCTTTGGCCAATAACCTTTCGGCAGCGGGTCCAAGTGGGTCATCCCTTTGACTTCAACAAATGATTTTTGTTTGGAAGGAGCTGATTGGTAGAGTTGTTTTGCCAATCGAATGGGAATCAAGCGGTCTGCGTCACCGTGGGATTGGAACACCGGACCTTGGTAAGATTTAACTTTTTGGGTTGACGGGTACTGATTACGCATCAGGTATCGAACTGGAAGCCAAGGATACTGTTCCTGAGCTGCATCGGATAGTGAACTGAACGTTCTTTGAAGTACGAGTACTTTGCAGCCGCATTTGGCGGCGAGGTGGACTGCTGGTCCTCCACCGATTGAATAACCAACGAGAATGATTTCGTCCGGGGTCTTGTTCGTCAAGTTACAAACGCATGCGAGTGCTGCCTCTGCGTCCTGAAGGATGCCCGCTTCGTGAGGAGTCCCCTCGCTTTTTCCATAGCCTCGATAGTCGAATTCAAAAACTTCGGCTTGAAGTGCTTCTCGGAAATAATTGCCGTTCCCTTGAGCGGATTGAGCAACATTCTCTCCGTTACCGTGACAAATGAGAACGGTTCGATTGGGTGATCGCCCCCCTTCGGTCTCGCTTGCTTTTGGCAAACGCAAGTGCCAACCGATTAGTTTAGTGCCATCAGCTGACTGGAACTTAACCTCGTCATAATGGAAATCAACAGGATTCCAATTGCCGTTCGGATATCTAGAGACGGGGTAAACTAGACGGGTTTCATTGAGGATAAGAATCCCAAGAATGGTTAAATAGATTGCGGCCAGGCAACTTAGGGTTCGAATGGTCCAGGTTTTGGCGAGGCTTTTTAGCTGGGACATCTAAGTGCCTTCTTCAGTGTTTTCGTTGACAACTGTGTTCATTCTGATTATTCGGATAAAGCAAGGTTTGATTTTTGGCTGGGGATTGCTTGTTAATTTCTGCATCTTAGTCGATGTCGAGATGAACCAAGTATTTTTGTTTCCCGTAAGTACGGCAAGGCCCAGTTTTTGAGCATGTCGACTTTTCCTTCGAATTTGGCAGTAGTTCTTTGCAAGACCATTGAAAGTATCCGTGGAATTAACCCCCAAGCTGCTCGTCGTTGTTGCGACATACAACGAGATTGATAACTTGCCTCGGCTGGTTCATCAAATCGATGAGTTGCTGCCTTTTGCGGATATCTCTGTCATTGATGACTCGTCGCCTGATGGGACGGGAAACTGGTGCGAAAGGGCTGTTTCGAAATACCCTCAGTTGTCTGTGATTCATCGGGATGGAAAACTTGGTTTGGGGTCTGCCGCTCGTGTTGGCTTCGAAATTGCAAGGAACTCTGACTATGACTTGGTAGCAACGCTCGATGCAGATTTAAGTCATGAACCACGAAGCCTGGCCGAAATGGTAGCCAAGCTGTGCGAACCACAAAACCATGCCATTGGCGTGATGATTGGCAGTCGCTACATCGAGGGTGGAGGAACTGAAGGTTGGCCTTTGATTCGAAAAGTGGGTTCCCGGGCTGTCAACCTTTTTGCTCGGTTAATGCTTGGTCTCAAGACGAAAGACAACAGCGGTGCCTTTCGTGTTTACCGAGCAGATGCTTTGGGCCTTATAGACCTGAGTCAGCTAAGAAGTAATGATCTTGCCTACTTGGAAGAAATTCTTTGGCGGCTAAAGAAAGCCAACGTCAAATTTGCTGAACATCCGATTGTTTTTAAGAATCGGGAACTTGGTCGATCAAAAACGAATGCGTTTTTAGGCCTTCATGTTTTTTGGCAGATTGCCAAAATGGGACTTGGGATTTGGAAATAGTTAGCGTGTGGTGATTGAACCAATGGTTGAAATCACACACCAAACTGCGTCTTCAAGGATTTGTTCCGGTATGGAAATTTGAATTGACACGGGCTTGTGATTGGGAATGCGAATATTTGGTAAAGATTGATATTCGAGGCATCTGAAAACGATTCATAATCAAGCTGGTGGTTATCTTCTGAGAGGCCAGTTCTCGAAGCAAACGCTAGATGTCCATGATGGGGTGACGTAACCTTAGGAATCTCTATAACGTCTGAACGCAGCACGGTCTTTTCGCTTCGACATGACGTTGTTTTTCATTAAACGAGGTGAATCAATCTGCGCTGTGCAATTAGGGTGTAGATTGTTTGTGGCAACGCAAACGAGGGACGGCTAAAATTCAGGTCGGGATTTTTGAACAGACGCGTGCTCCTATTGAGTTGATCATTTAAGATGTCGGCGATGCTTTGTCAAAAAGAGCCTGCATCCTAGACGGATGAAGTTTGCGTCAAATTGAAAGCTTCTTGATTTGAAAGTTGCAGTTAGCTTTTTGGCTGTGTTTTTGGTTTTGTCCGTTCGGCTTGTTTTGTATTTCTGTCTTGTGTAGCCAAAAGAGTCCTTTATGTTTGTCAGCGACGTAACACCGTTTCACATTGCTTTTCCGGTCAACGATCTTGAGGCAGCACGCACCTTTTACGGCGAGGTGCTTGGCTGCGCTGAAGGCCGCTCAAGTGAGCAATGGATTGACTTTAACCTGTTTGGCCACCAGATCGTGGCGCACTACCAATCGGGGTATGTTAGCGACAATCATACAAATCCTGTGGACGGGCATAATGTTCCGGTACCACACTTTGGCGTCGTTCTTTCATGGACTCTCTGGGAGCAATTGGCTGACCGTTTAAAGCGGCATGATGTCAAGTTTGTGATCGATCCTTATGTGCGATTTGAGGGCGAAGTCGGCGAGCAAGCCACCATGTTTTTTCTTGACCCTTCTGGGAATGCACTTGAGTTCAAGGCGTTTAAAGACTTGAAACAACTTTTTGCAAAATGAGAGGCAGCGGATTGGACATTCGTTTCAGTTCAAAATTCCTCTGCGTAACCCTTGGGCTAGTTTGAGGGGGAATATTCCTAATCAGCACCTTTTCAAATCAGATTTGGTATGGCTGCCATTTCGCTGGATCCATCCGCACAACGCCACTCAAGGTGGATTGAGGTCAACTTCTGACTACGCGCTGTGATGTTGGCGTAGGGACTTCGCTTCGGCGTTAGATGGGAAATAAAATGCGGCTTGGGAAACAATTCGAACTTGGTTTGGTCCGAAACTCGATTTTTGAATTACTCCGGATTGATTTTGAACTTGTGTTCATGACGGATACGAGCGTTTCGGCTCGAACGCTCTGAGCATCAACGGCTTTAAACCGCAGCGAAAATCTACTTGAGAGATCGGGGGGCAGATGCAAGGGCCATCGAGGCTAATTTGGGCATACTTTCTTGCGTTCGTTGACACGTGATTTCTCAGCAATAAAATTTCATGTGGAACAGGCCGGGAGGCTGTGTTTAATTGAAACAATGAGACCGTTGGGAATTGCTATGACTGAGACGACAGGCCAAATTGATCACGTGATGCACGAAGAGCGTTTGTTCCCGCCTTCGGAAGAGTTCAGGGCAAAAGCGTCGATCGGTTCTCTGGAACAGTACCAAGCACTATATGATCGTGCCAAAGACGACCCTGAAGGATTCTGGGACGAAATCGGTAAAAATGAGTTGCACTGGTTCGAGCCCTACAAAAATGTTCTCGAAGGTGGAACTACTGATGTCAAATGGTACGCCGGTGGCAAAACCAACATCTCGTATAATTGTCTCGATGCAAATATTATCGCAGGCAAGGGTGATCGGAAGGCGATCATCTGGGAGGGGGAACCTGGAGATCAACGCACGTTAACTTTTAATGAACTGCATTTGGAGGTCTCTAAGTTTTCAAACGCGTTGAAGTCGCTGGGGGTGGAAACGGGGGATGTCGTTTCAATCTATATGCCGATGACTCCAGAACTCGTGATTGCAATGTTGGCTTGCACCCGGATTGGAGCAATTCACTCTGTAATTTTTGCTGGGTTTTCTGCGGAAGCTATTGCTGATCGGAATAATGATGCGAGTGCAAAAATCCAACTGACCTCCGATGGGCTTTGGCGGCGTGGAAAATGTCTGCCACTCAAGGAGACCGTGGATCGGGCACTTGAAAAATCGCCGACGGTCGAGCATTGTATTGTCCTTCGTCGTTGTGAAAATAACTGTCAAATGTCCGAGGGGCGGGACCATTGGTGGCACGAATTAGTAGACGCGGCAGCGGATGATTGCCCCGCAACCCCTCTCGATAGTGAGGCGAGTTCCTTCATCCTTTACACCAGCGGGTCGACGGGTAAACCGAAGGGAATCCGACATACGACAGCGGGTTACAATGTTTGGGTCAAAAAGACATTTCAGTGGGTCTTTGACTACCGTGAAGAAGATGTATTTTGGTGCACAGCAGATTGCGGATGGATCACTGGTCATAGTTACATCGTTTATGGTCCGCTTTCCAATGCCGCGACGATTTTGATGTACGAGGGAGCGCCGAATCATCCTGCGGAAAACAGGTTTTGGGAGTTGGTTGAAAAGTACAAGGTGACGATTCTTTACACCGCTCCAACAGCGATTCGCGCTTTCGTGAAATGGGGTGACGAGCACATCGACAAACACGATTTAAGTAGTCTGCGTTTGCTCGGAACCGTTGGCGAAGGTATCAATCCGGAAACTTGGATCTGGTATCACGAAAAAATTGGCTACGGTAAATGCCCCATTGTCGATACATGGTGGCAGACCGAGACCGGTGGTATCATGCTCAGCCCAATTCCCGGTGCGTTTGCGACCAAACCGGGGAGTGCCACCAAACCGTTGCCAGGCGTTGTTCCGGTGATCGTGGATGAATCTCTGACGCCGGTCGAGCCGAACCAGGGGGGGATGCTTTGTATTGCTAAACCTTGGCCCGGAATGCTCCGAGGGATTTGGGGGGACGACGATCGTTTCAAAGAGCAATATTGGGCAACGTATCCAGGTAATTACCTGACGGGCGACAACGCGCGTTTGGACAAAGATGGTTATTATTGGATCATGGGGCGAATCGATGATGTGATCAATGTGTCAGGTCATCGTTTGAGTACGATTGAAGTAGAGAGTGCACTTGTTTCACACCCCAATGTCACCGAATGTGCTGCGGTAGGGCGGCCCCACGAAATTAAGGGACAAGCAATCGCGGTCTTTGTCACCGTCAACGATGCCGAGCCAAGTGATGAGTTGCGCCAAGAACTTAGGCTCCATGTGCGTAAAGAAATTGGTGCGCTCGCCGTACCGGATGATATCCGTTTTACCGATGCGGTTCCCAAGACGCGGAGCGGTAAAATTATGAGGCGTTTACTACGCGATATCGCCGCCGGAAAAGAGGCGAGTGGGGATACGAGCACGCTGGAAGATTTTAGTGTGTTGGCCAAACTAAGAGAAAAAGACGAAGGCTAAACTGGCCTTGGGTTGATTATCGTTGGCCCTTGTCTCAAGCGAACTTTTTGACCGCCATGCTGATGGGTCGGACAAAAAGGGTCGTAAACGATTGGCAATCGGAATCACAGAATTTGAACCAAACTTGCTGACGAAGCGCGGGGTAACGCGTTCGTTGGCGGGGCGATGATTGTTATCGTTTCGACTGGTTCCACTTTATTGAGGCCCTTTGGGGCGGCGTCGTTCATACGGCTTGGTTTTGAACTAGGTTTGCCTCAGTGTGGAGGGTAAATGCTGCCTGCATCTCTGCCCCTCAGGTTCATGGGGCTGATAAACTGCCTCGAAAGATGTTGTTAATGTATTCCGATTAGCAAATTCAGCTAACTTCTTGATGCCATCCTTGCTGGAAAAAATTGCCGACTGCGTAAACGCTGGCAATCAACGAAAGCTTGTCAGCCATGTAATAACTTTGGACTTGCGCGAATTTCGCGATGTTGACCCTACAGTTTCATGAAGCCAGCCAGATAGGTTGGCGGGCCAAGTTCAGGCTTCCGATACTGTAAAAGTCGAAATATATAGTCTGAGTGTATGTTGCTTGTGGCAGAATCCTGTCCGCGTACCTCGGAAAAGGAGTATCAGCATGATCCAGCGACGGCATTTTATCAGCTCAATTGCCGCGTTTTGTGCGACCTCTGCGTCGCTCTCAAAACTTGCGTCTGCAACCACAGTCTCTGGCGGTTTGAATTGGCATTGCGATGTCATTGAGACAGTCGCCCACAACAAATCGTTGAGACATCCGGTCGTAACGGGTGTCGGTCTTCAGCCTAACGGAAGTTTGCTCGCGATCGTCGGCGATGATCACTACGTGGGGCTCTTCGATACAAAGCAGGGACGTTACATCCATCACCTCAATGGGCACACCGATTGGGTACGAACGTCGAAGTTTTCTCCCGACGGTTCCCAATTGGCCACTGCTGGCAACGATCGCGAACTACTGATTTGGAATGTTGGCCAATGGGCCAATCCCGTGATCACTCAGCGTCATCCGGAGGCGATCATTAACTGTGCTTACTCTCATGACGGCCGTCATCTAGCGACTGTTGGTTTTGAAAGCACCTTGCGTGTTTATGAAACCCAAACGGGCAGCCTGATTCAAAAGTTCAATTGCCCTTGTCCTGACAATCATGCGATAGCCTACTCGGGAGATAGTAAGTTTTTGGCCGCGGGAGGTCGATGTGGAACCGTCCGAGTTTGGGATATGACAACCGCTAAGGTTGCCGCGCAGTTTAAAGCACATAAAAAGAGGATCCGGTCGATTGAATTTACACCGGATGGGAAAATTGTCAGTGCAAGTGATGACCGGATCGTCCAAGTAACTGATCCGTCTAATCCAAAAATGGCGAAGAGTTTGCCTCGGCATGCATCAAAGCTGTATTCGACAGCGGTTCTTCCTAACAACATGGTTGCTATTGGTGGCAGTGACAATTTGATTCACGTATGGGATTTGAATTCGTTGGAAGAGGTTGGATTTCTCAAAGGCCATACGGGCACAGTGTCGTGCCTTCAATATTCAACTGGCAAACTCGTTTCGGGGTCCTTCGACACTCGTGTGCGGTTATGGCGAACTGAATCTCATACTTCTGTCCCCGTTTTACAACAGTCACAGTTGAAAAACGGGTGGAGCACGAGAATCAACTAGATTCAATTCGGCAGGTCTTTTCAACTTATTTCGCAGCGCTGCTTTTACATGGAGGTAAGAGAGTTGGGTCTTTTACAAAATATTACGAATTGTGTTTTCGGTAAAAAATCAAAAACTGAAATCAAAAACCAGGACAAACAATCACTGCTGCGTAAGTGCTACTTTGAGGTCATGGAACAACGGCGAGTCCTTAACGCCGAGTCAGTGATCGCGGGGGTTACCTACGTCGAGGGTGATGAGGGCCAAGATTCAACTCCCGATCACTTCGAAGTCACATTTGAAGGTGGCTCCGATGCCACTCAAATGACACACTTTACGATTAATGGTGATCAAGATCGTAGTGGCGATCTTTCGGATGGTGACATGTTTTTTGACGCCACGGATCTGGCTCCTGGCGCCGGGGGGTACCACACGTTTGAGTTTGACGCAAACAATAGCCAAGGATTGACGGCTGAGGATGTGAGTTCATTTTCCGTTTCAGCCGATGGATTATTGCTGTCGGTCGAAGTGAATAACTTTGATGCCGGGGATGTTTTCGCCTTTACAATTGACGTCGATGAAGTCGAACGGTTTCGCGTCGATAAAATTGCATCTGGTGTCGAATTTGAAGCCTCGCTTTTTGAAGCAAGCTTTGCTGACGACCATCATACGTTTGAAGCACTGGATGTCGCTGTCGAAGCTACTCTTGAGGATGGCTTCATCCAGCAGCAATTTGCGGGTGTCTTTTTTGATGAGTATGACACTTTGTTTGGTGCTGCCAGCGTTGTCGCAAATGATAACGTTGGTTTGCATTCAGATAATGAACTGGGGAACAGCGATCGAACCGCAGGTGCCATCGATGCTTACAGCCTTGTTCCAAAGCCAGTAACGATCTCAGGAATGATCTATCACGATGAAAATCTCAATTGTGAGCTTGATGAAAACGAGATGGGGATTGCGGGAGTCCAAGTTGAGTTGCAGCGTCTCAACGAGGCTTCTGGGGAATATGAAGTTGTTGGAGATACCGTTACCGACAGCAATGGAAATTATGAATTTGGTGAATCGTTAAGTTTGATGCCTGGTACATTCCGGATCATTGAGCAACAGCCAGAGGGCTATCTTGATGTTGCTGCCGAGGCAGGCAGTCAGGGTGGAGATGTCATGGCCAATGCTGAGGGGGATGCAAATCTTATCGCGGACATCAACATTCCACTCGGTGGGACGGCTGCGACAGATTACGATTTTAAAGAAGTTCGCCCAGCTTCTATTTCAGGACACGTCTGGGACGATGAAAACAATGACGGCAATTTTGATTCCACTGAAACGGGGATCGCAAACGTGTTGGTTGAAGTGACTCGAATCGGTGCCAAACCGAATGTTGTTTCTGACCCCTTCGCAGGAACCGATCCAATCTTGGTTCGTACCGATGCGAATGGTTACTACGAAGTCGATTCTCTACCACCGGGAATTTATCAAGTCGTGGAAATTAACCAGTATCCTTCTGGTGAAATTGATCCCCTGGCTCCGTATCTTGATGGAAAAGACTCGATTGGGAATATCGACGGAGCCTCCGTCGGATTTCAAGTAAACGACCGGTTCAGTCAAATTGAGCTTTGTGCAGATGATCTCGGAGTGAATTATAACTTTGGCGAAATTCGACCGGCTGAGATAGGCGGAACCGTTTGGCACGATGCCAATAATGACGGGCTCATTGGGGCTGATGAGGGACGAATTGGTGGGGTCGTTATTCAGCTGTTTGACAAGCAGGGTAACCCAATCGCTGAAACCCAGACCGATCCCAGCGGTGAATATGAGTTCACCAATCTCGTTCCTGGTGAATACCTGATTCGGGAAACCCAACCAAATACATTCACCGATGGCATCGACAATCTGGGGCAGATTGACGGAATGACGACTGGAGTCTACGACACCAATGACGAGTTTTGCGTCAAGCTTGAGCCGGGAGATAAAGGTGTTAATTACGATTTTGGTGAACTCAAAAGCTCGTCGATTTCAGGAACGGTCCATGCGGACGCCAATGGCGATTGCGTGTTTGATTTGACCGAAGGAGATCAGCCACTTGAGGGTGTCGAACTTGTTCTGCTGGACCAGTCCGGAAGCGTGGTAGGACAAACGACAACCAACATAAATGGAGAGTATTCGTTTGATGGTTTGCCTCCCGGAACCTACAGTGTTCGGGAGATGACGCCCGATGGCTATCTCGATGGTGGTGAGATGGTTGGGCAAATTGACGGCGTCTCGGTTGGTGTTCTTGAAGACGACCTGATTAGTGGTATCACTCTCGGGTCAGGACAGAATGCAGTCGACTACGATTTCTGTGAGCATATCCCTGCCGAAATTTGTGGAACGGTTTTTCACGACCGCAACGACAATGGCCACCAGGATTCTGGTGAGGAAGGGATTGCCGGCGTTCGGATGGTCTTGACCGATGCGGATGGTGCGGTGATTGCCGAGTCATTCACCGATGCTGAAGGAGCATACTGCTTCGCGGATTTGATTGCGGGCACTTATTGCATTAAAGAAATCCAGCCAGATCACTTTATCGACGGTAAAGATACCGTTGGAAACGTAGGCGGGGTACCTAATGGTGTTGGTATAAACGACGAAGTCTGCAATGTGACGTTGACCGGGGGTGAATCGGGGCAGGAGTATAATTTTGGTGAATTGAAGACTGGCACCATCTCAGGCGTGATCCACATTGATAGCAATGGCAACTGTGTTTTTGAGCCCGGAGTTGGTGAAGCAGCTTTGGCTGATGTTACTTTAGAACTACTCGATGCAAACGGCGAGGTAATTGCGACAACACTGACAGACAGTCATGGCAGTTACCAATTTTCCGGAATCCTGCCTGGAGAGTATTCCATTCGGGAGACACAACCGGCCGGTTTGTTCACGGGTGGGGAAGTTGTTGGTGACGGCGGGGGTGTTGCCTCGGAGAATTTAATCGAAGGTATCGTTGTTTTCTCTGGACAAAATTTAACTGAGTATAACTTCTGTGAAAATGAGGCTGCTGAGATTAGTGGCCGTGTTTGGGAAGACGGACCTGCTTTCGAGACGGCGGATGGAACGTTACCAGATCAGTATCGAGCCTACCGTGATTCGGTCTATCAACCGGGTGTCGATACACCCATTAGCGGCGTGAAAATGCAGCTTTACTACAATCTGGACCCTGTCAACAACTCGACCGTTCCTCGACCGGTCAAATTGAGTGAGGTTCAGGCTGAGCACTACGAGCATATGGGAACGGCGGATCCAAACGCCCCGGTGTGGGTTGAAACCATGTCTAACGGTGAGTACCGGTTCAGAGGCTTACAGGCCGGTAACTACATTGTCTTGGAAACTCAACCGGATGGATATTTTGATGCGAATGACGTCCCCGGCACTACCACTGGATTTAGCTACAACTCTTACAGCGAGTCAAATACGGCGCCTGAAAGTATTTTAAGTACTTTCTCCAATGAGCAAATCATGGATGCCGTGATTGCAATTAAAGTCGAAGCAGGTGGCATTTCTGAGCTTAATAACTTCAGCGAAGTGAGGGTGGTTTCTGGGCCGTCTACTCCACCCATTGTCGATCCACCGCCAACGCCTCGTCCTCCAGGTAATCCGGTTACCCCCTTCGCCGGGATGACAAACTATCCGGGCCTCGCCGGTTCACTTCCCGTTTCGTTCACCGCATTTGTTGGCACCGGAAGCGGGAGTGGATTTCAAACTGAAGCGCAACCCATGGAGGCCTACAGTTGGCACTTGAGTGTCGTTAATGCTGGACTACCGCGAGGTGTTGAAGATGGAGTGGCTGACGAATCGGTTTGGCTTCAAGCTGGATATCTTAGCAATGCGGATTGGAATCGCTTTGATATGGATGATGCCGTGTGGAGCTTTACTGAGACCCGGGATGACGAAATCGTTCGGACTTCCAATAGTTTGAATTATGGAGTCTTGGGGGGTGTTCCTTTAGCCGGTGACTTTGACGGTGACGGCATTGATGAACTGGCTGTTTTCAAAGATGGATTTTGGATGATCGACATCAATCGAGATGGTCGCTGGGACCAGTCCGATTTACTCGTGAAACTTGGCGATGGTGACGACCGCCCAGTTGTTGGTGACTGGGATGGAGATGGTAAAGACGATATCGGTATCTATGGTCCAATTTGGGAGCATGATCGAGAGGCAATTGATCGAGAACCAGGGCTCCCTAATCCTGAAAACAGTCCCTATACCCAGCCAAAAAATGTTCCCCCGTCAGGGCACGAGGCGACAAGCGGCGCTCGCGTGATGAAGCTGACTAGTTATGGAAAGCAGCGAGCGGATGTGGTGGATCATGTGTTCGGGGTGGGTGAAAGCCAAGAGATTCCAGTGACTGGAGATTGGAATGGTAACGGGATTCGATCCATTGGTACTTTCCAGGATGGTACTTGGCATCTCGACATCAACGGTGATGGTCGTTTTGACTCCGAGGATGTCACCGCTCGATTCGGTCAAACCGGCGATGTGCCAGTGGTGGGAGACTTTGATGGTGACGGCATTGAGGAGATCGCAGTTTACCGCAGTGGAACCTGGATGATTGACACCGATGGAAACCGGGAATTGAACGCGACTGACAAGACTTTTGAAATGGGCGGTGCATTAGATCAGCCCGTTGTGGGTGACTGGGACGGCGATGGGGTTGATGAACCGGCTTTGTATACAACGAAGTATACAGAAGCTGACTGATGCTCTTTGGCACGCCTAGTGATTAGTGATGTCAGACGGGGAAGATTTTTGATGAACTACAAAGGTGAGGGCAATGGGCTCTCACCTTTTTTTTGCGCGAGATGGCGTGTTATAAATAGTCCGAGCGAACGTTTTGCTGTTTTGGGGGATCATCGGTGAAACTCTTTTGAAGCGGAGAGTCAGACGAGAGAGTTAGGAAACAAGTGCCGGCAATACCCAGCTAAGATAAGGTTGGGGGTTGCCCGTTGAGCTTTCGAGTTAAAGGCGAATCAAGTAGAAAATCCACGCTTATCCGTTGCTCAATTTTAAAGTTTTGACGGGTTTGCTCGCAAAAGAAAGCCGAATTGAATCACCCGGGGATAGCGTAGTAATCTTCCGTTTGACAAATTCATAACGGAAAAACAAAGCATTGCGTTGAACGTCTGATTTACACCTTTCGCCGACCGTCAAACATCGTAAGATCACGGTTTGCCCCATCACTTAAAAAGAGAGACCTTTGTTCGCTCGATTACTCTTTCTGTTTATCTTCGTCCCCTTGGCTGACCTGCTTTTGTTGATGGTCATGTCAGAATTTACTGGTTGGAAATTCTCGGTCGGGATGGTCATTCTTTCGGGAATTGTAGGCGCTTGGCTAGCGAAACTTTCCTACCGTGGAGTCGTTGCGAAGATCCGCGGAAAAGTCGGGCAGGGACAAATGAGTGCGGATTTGCTGACCGATGGAGCGATGATCTTTTTTGCTGCTGGCTTACTTTTGACGCCTGGTTTCATTACTGATGCTTGCGGGTTTAGCTTGCTTATTCCACCGTGTCGCAAATGGTACAAGGCAAGGATTTTGAATTGGGCAAAGCGAAGTTTCAAATTTAATGTAGTTGAAATGCCGATGGGGAGATCGCACGAAGACCCCAACACGGTCGATGGCGAAGTTTTACCTCAGGACACCGGGGCAGACCTGCAACCAGATGCACGCGTGATTGACGGCAAGATCAATGATCAGTGACTAGACGGGTGGCCTTCGAACGAAAGACATGTTCGTTGGCCCCAGCCTTCTTGTTTATTCTTCTGCAGCATTTCGCTGGCATGAAAACGACGCAGGTAATTCGCTCTGCGTAGAGGCCGTCATGCAAATGGAAGTTGCCTCATTTATGCTTGGTTCGCGAAAGTTCGACTACCGGTCAACAAACTTAAAGTTCATTGACTTTTGAAGTTCCTCGTTCCATACCAAGCTTAAATCCCGGGTATAACGTTGGCCGACTTGAAAGGCCTCGTTGGGAATACGCTTGAACTTGAAGTACTGATTGGCCAAGAAATCTTCGCCGACCTCGGCAACCGAACGTGTCGGTTGAATTGCCTGAATCAAGTAAACCGTATCCTTCGACGCGTTGGGAGCGACACCAGCTTCGTTCTTGCCAAGTGCAAACGCCGTGCTCATGAAGTCCTCACCCGCGGAAGTCACGCCATTGGGTACTGAGTATTGTGCCGAGCCAAAGCTTGTGAACCAGGTAAACGCCCCAGTTGGGACGGCGCGTGTCCCGAATAATTCGCTGAGTGTTTTATTATCGGCTTGGTTGACTTCGGCTTTCGCCTTTTCCGCATCGGCTATTGCCAATTGGTAAGCAGATTCTTGTTTGATGAAATTATCGACCTTGTCCTCGCACTCTTCAAAAGAAGGCACGCGTGTGTCCGATTTGTCGGTCATCCAAAACAGGTAGGACGATTGTGAGCCCCACATATCCTGAACGGTTTGCGGATCATATGGTTTCAGTTCTGTAAACCTGTTGAAGACCATTTGTCCGACTGGGACGAGAGTGCGTTGGCGTTGACCACCCGACATGACTTCCATGGGAACGCCCAAAGCGCCAATGGGATCAGAAAGAAGTTCAACGTCGTCAACTAAACCAGTCTCCTTGACGACCAAGCCATACTTGTCAGCAATTTCTGCCACGTCGAGA
>JAQWLH010000126.1 GCA_029247405.1 Mariniblastus sp. | reverse complement strand
ATGTTTCGGGCAATGGCTTCTCCTTGACCGCGTTCTTCTGCGACAAGTCCGGGGAAGGCTCCAGGGGTGTCAATCAATGTAACAATGGGGCGGCCAAAAAACTCAGTTGAAAACACGAAGAAGCCGCCGTTCATCCAAGTGCCCGAACTCGCAATAGCTTGTATATTTTGTACGACCCCATTTTCGTCAGCGTTGACAGTGTGAAATGATTGCGATGGGGGAACTGACAAAAACGTTGCGACGGAATTTTGCCGGTGATGATAGTCCACGAGTTCGTCAAGGTTCACATCACTCAAACCGTCAGTATAATTCGCGAGAAAGGTAGTCTCGCCTTCCAAGTGAGGCTGCACCGCCTTCAGTCGTTCACCAATATTGGATTTAGTACCTGTATCCACAAAGGTAATATTCCAATCATCGATATCCCGATGAAGTAGCTTGACTTCCTCACCACCACCGGTCATTACAAAATCGTTTGAAATGCATTCGTCATAACCGAGAAAGAATTCCTTGATGACATTCGCTTTCCAGCCCAGGCATAAAATAAAATCTTTGTGCCCAAAATGCGCATAGTATTTCATCACATGCCACAGGATCGGACGGTACCCGATCTTGACCATGGGTTTAGGAATTGATTCGGAGTACTCTCTGAGTCGCATTCCGAATCCACCACAAAACAAAACAACTTTCATAATTTATCTTTTCACTGCAAAAACTGACGTTCCGCTACATCTTAAATGACTTCCAATTCGGGAATTGCAACAACAAGCTTGCCTCCCCATTCACGAACGTAGTCCAACTGTTTGACCAGTTCAGTTTTTAGATTCCATGGCATGATCAAAACGTAATCCGGCTTGGTCTCGGCAATCATCTCAGTCGGGTAAACCGGAATTCGCGAGCCGACTAAAAAACTTCCTTGCTTAAAAGGATTTCGATCCACCGTGTAATCGAGCAAGTCTTCTCGAATACCACAATAATTGATCATCGTGTTCCCTTTCCCCGGTGCCCCATACCCGACAACTGCTTTTCCCTGACGTCGCGCGTCAATTAAAAACTCCAAGAGGTTCCACTTCGTCTGCTCGGCTCGTTTTGCGAACTGTTTATATGTTTCCAGTTCCATCATGCCGCCAGCTATCTCGCCCTCACGAACTCGATTCACGATCTCAGCCACCGGTCGGTCAATGTCTTCCGTGTGACGAACGTAGATCCGAAGCGAACCACCGTGAGTTGGAATAACGTCCAGATCAAAGATCGTCATTCCGTGGTGTTCGAAAACCTTTTCAAGGGCAGACAGCAGGAAGTAGCAATAGTGCTCCTGATAAATCGTGTCGAACTGATTTAGCTCAATCATGTTTTGTGCGTGCGGAAACTCGACGGTCAGCGTTCCCCCTGGAGCCAAAAGGATCTTGATACCGGCTGTGAAGTCGTTCAAGTCCGGCACATGAGCCAAAACGTTGTTGGCAATTACCAGATTGGCTTGCCTGTTCTCAGCAACGACTTCTTCCGCAGTCTTGACGCCAAAAAACTTGTTACAAACGTCAATTCCTTTATCGATTGCAACTTGTGCGACATTGGTCGCCGGTTCAACCCCCAAACATGGCACACTTTTTCCAACGAAATTCTGCAGCAAATAGCCATCGTTGCTGGCCAGCTCGACTACCAACGATTCCCCATTCAACTCGAGGCGTTCGGTAATCATGTCCACATAGGATTTCGCGTGGGCTAACCATGAATCAGAGTATGAAGAAAAATACGCGTAATGGCTAAAAATCTCCTCTCCGTGAACATGTTCATGAACCTGAATCAACCAGCATTGATCACACACGAAGGCCCGCAGTGGGTAGAAGATCTCGTGTTTGTTTAGATTTTCGACTTCAACCTGGCTTTGGCAGAGTGGCGACATCCCCAAGTCGACGGCTAAATGCTGAAGCGGTTGGTCGCAGAATCGACATCCACGCGTATCAGTGCTTCGCTGGGCAGAAGTTCTGTGGACGAGAGATTGTTTGTTTTCGTCAATTGAAGACATGGGAGTAGCTTTCGAAATTTAAAAACTCATCTAATGTATTTACAACGCAATATTTTTCGTTTGCAAGTAACAGTGTTTTACATAACCGAATTGGGATGCACCGGTGTTTGCTTGCTAGATTTCAGGGCCTCGATCATTTCATCTGGAAATTTTTGCTGATCCGTCCCACGCAAATAATCCATCAACGTCGTGCCAGACGACTCGCTATCGATGTTGGGAGCCTCTCGCCCTTCCTCCAGATCACCTCGGTGCACGGTGCGAAAATCGATACTGATTCGCGTCAAGTCGGTCGTATTGGGTACCGTCGAATGCATCTGCTGGGCAGAAAAAAGTACCAGTCCGCCTGGCTCGCAGACGACACGAACCTCAGGTTGCAGATCCATCGGCTCCAAAGCTTCGCTCTGAACGCGAGTGTCTTTCCCGACCTGCTTCGCCGCATCCTTCCGACCAGATAGGTTCCAATCTTGATAATTGAATTGATGGGAACTATTTCTTACCGGGGTATCCCAATAATGCGGATGAAAGGCCATTACATTGTCTGATTCAATTGGAAAAACAGGCAACCACCAATTTAATTGGCAGAGTGGCGGAGAATACCAGGTATCCCGGTGCGGCTTGAAGGCGTAGGCCAACCCACTCGATAAGTAGTCGCCCGCACAGGCAGTTCTTAAACGCGGCACATCAAAATAAATTTGTTCCAGGTCACAGCGGAGTTCATCAAGCAACTTCGGAATCAAAACTTTGCATTCTGGGTGGTGAATGAAAGCGGGTTTAAGCTTCGCTAAAATCTGAACATATTCTTCAACACCTAAATGATGCTGGGCTTTTTGGGGAGCGTGGGGAGCAAAAGCGTCTTCACACATTTCAGCAGCAAACGCACACAAAGCTTTACCGGCTAGAGTGGGTGAAAAGACGTAGACCTGCCCCGCATACAAGTTCATCCGCCTTGTCGTGTCGTCATGGGGGGAGTCAAAATATATCGTGTTCATCGGTTTTCTCTTTTTATCTCTCAAGCTTCTGAAAAACCCAAGAGCTCATGTTCCACCAAAACGTCTGCAGCTTCGCGAACCAACTTCATCGGCAACTCGCAGTGTTTCGCAATCGCCAATAAATCTTTGGTTCCATCGGCCTGATTCAATATCCACATCACCGCCTCTTGAAACCGTCCACGATCATCGTGCTCACCAAATGCACGATAGAGACCTCGGTTCCCTAACTGTGGTTCACAGAACGGATGCAGGTTAACCGGCTTAAAATTTTGTTCCAGCGTTGCCAAAATCTCCGTCACCACATCCAAAGAATCTGCCAGCGCTTCCGGTGAAACAAACTCGAGATTATCAGCCGACGTATGGTATTCCGGAAATTCACCGTTGGGCGTACGCATGAAACATCCCATGGGTAAATTAATCCCGGGTGAGCAAAATTGACGTTCGTCATAACCAAATGGAGAAAACGGCCGCATCTCAAATGGTGTGTTACGGTTGTGCATCACCAACTCGACGGCTCGATTCACGCTGGATTCAACACGCGATTGTTTAAACGTAAAACCTCCAGCATCCCCTAATAAAGAGAGGATCAAGCCACCGGTAATGTTAGCCGTCATCTTCTCGTTTTGAGCCAACCACGTGATTGCACCGATCGTCGCCGGAGCAAACACAATTTTGTACGTCTTGAAGGGAATGTCACCTCGAGCGACGCGCTCCAGCAATTGCTTACCCAAAAAGGCCGCCACCGCAACGCCGGAGAGATTATCATTGGCCAAGGATGGATGGCAGCAATGAGCGTAAACAAGAATTGTCTCTTTGGTTTGCCCCTCGATTGTGACTTCGCCGTACGTAAGACTACCGTCGATGAACTCACTATCAATGACTACATTGAAGACTTCTTGGTCGTCCTGATTTAACCGAGCCCATTGTTTATGACTCACGCAAAATGCCCACGCGTCACGAAAAAATGCCGTTCGGTAGGGCACCCAATCCGGATTCAATTCTTCCTTCAGTGTCAGCAAATTGGGTCGCAATTCCGCTGCCCGCATCCGCGCCCGAATGGGAAGACTGCCTGACATCACGGCAAGGTTCGAATCACAATAATCAACAATCCGCTGCCCCGCCTCATCAGCAATAAAGGCATCTTTGATTCGCCATTCTTGGGGAACTTCCCAATCAAAAACCTTAGTCCCCGTTGGAACTTCATGGACCTTGATCGGAAGAATATCTTGCAGATCTGATAGGGTTTGCCGCAACCCTACGCCGGCATTGGAACGGTGGTAAGGAAACAATTGAGTGATGCAGCGATGCATCTGCTGCCCGACATGGTTTTCACTGCCAGGCACGTATTTCTGGTCTAAAGAATTTGCCAAGTGACTACCACTCCATCTGCTGAAATTCAGGAGCGTTTCGATCACGATAAACGACTTGAGTTGTTCGACCCACCAGATATTTTTCATACCCCTCATTGAGGGCCTGACGGTAAACTGATAGCGCGGCATCAAACGCCTCAACGGTCTCACTTATGTCTTGGTCCGCGTGTGAGTAACTAATGACTAACGAAGGACCCAAGACCCCGCGTTGAATCAGTTCTTGCATCAGCAGTGTGCGAAACCCCTGAGAAGGCTTGTATTCGGTATCACGAGTCGCAAAGACAAGGTTGCACGGTTTGCCGATGACCTCGACGAACCCGGCGACACCATTCTTTTCTATTACCTCCTCAAGACCCGTTTTCAATTTAGATCCCTGTGCGGCAAGCGTCTCAATCACGGGATGATCCTGATAAAACCGTATCGTTGCAATCGCTGCTGCCAATGCATGAGACTCTGCACCATGAGTCGTCGACAACAAAAAGACTCTTTGTTTGTTGTGGTAAAGTCCGCCGAACTCCATGAGGTCGCGATTTCCAACCATGGCTGAAACTGAAAATCCGTTCGCCAACGCTTTTCCGAAAGTCGAAAGATGTGGTTGAATATCATAGTATTGTTGAGCCCCCCCATTGGCCCAACGAAAACCAGTGATCATTTCATCGAGGATAAATACCGCACCAAATTCCTCACAGATTTCTTTTACCCGATGGAGAAAGAAGTCTTCCGGATCTGAATACTTCGCCGGTTCAAGAATCACAGCAGCGATTTGATCCGGGTTTTGCTCAAACACATGCCGCAAACTATCGGGATCGTTATATCGAAAGGTTACCGAAAGTTCCTTGATTCCTTGCGGGATCCCAGCGTTGATGGCGGTCGTCCCAATAAACCAATCGTTAACCGAAAAAAATGGATGGTCACTGCAAAGCGCAACTTTATCTCGCCCTGTCTTTGCCCGTGCCAGCTTCAGAGCAGCCGTGGTTACACTTGAGCCGTCTTTGGCAAATTTACACATCTCCGAACCGGGAATCATTGCCAACAGTTCTTCAGCACACTCAATTTCGATCGCGGCTGGACGGGTAAAGTTTGCTCCGTTGCCTAGTTCGGCTTTTACCGCTGCAACGACAGGTTCAAACGCATGTCCAAGTGAGACTGCTCGGCAACCCATCCCATATTCGATGTACTTATTCCCATCGACATCCCAGACATGGCAACCACTCCCTTTTTGAATAAAGCCCGGAGCCATGAATGGAAACTGGTCGTCACCCTTGGCATAGGTATGACACCCACCAGGAATGATCTGGTGGGCGCGGCGCTGCAATTCGCGTGAACGCTCGAAACGCGATTGCCGATGGGTTTCGTTATGCAAACTTGAACCAGTCATGATTATCGATGCAAGGGAATTGATTAGGTCAAATAAGATTTAGGTGCACACGACTTTTTGATGCACCGATTTCAAACATGCGATTTTGAAATTCTTCGATCTGCAAGTGGCTGACGTTTTGAATCTCGTCCGGAGACTGCGAATAGGAGCGGTACCAATCTGCCGTTTTTTCAAGCGTCGTATGGACATCCCAGCACGGCTGCCAGCCAAGATGTGTCAAAGCTTTGTCGATCGAGAGTCGGAGGATGCCGGCCTCCCGCTGCTGTTTTTCATTACTACAATCTTTCCAATCACCACTGCCCCATTGCCCGATGAAAAAATCAACGATTTGCGCTACCGTTTTTTCGCCACCCGGGCTCGGCCCAATATTCCAGCCGCTGCAGATCTTCGGATCTTTGCCCAAAAGAAGATTTGCTGAGATGGTCAAATAACCGCTCAAGCATTGAAGAACATGCTGCCATGGTCGAACTGCCATAGGACTACGAATTTCCACGGGCCGGTGATTCAATAATGCGTCAACCGTGTCGACGATTAAAGCATTTGCTGTCCAATCTCCTCCGCCGATTACATTGCCCGCTCTGGCACTTGCCAGCCAAACACCATGATCATCTAAATGATTGTTCGGAAAATAGGAGTGGCGATAAGTCCTGAGAACCAGCTCGGCGGCGCCTTTACTACCCCCGTAGGGGTCGTGATCCCCCATCGAATCACATTCACGATAGCCCCATATCTGTTCGTTGTTTTCGTAACACTTGTCACTTGTAACGACCAACACAGCACATGGACGTTGCGACTTACGGACTGCCTCAAGGATATTTGCGGTCCCCATGACATTTGTAGAAAACGTAAGTAAGGGATCATCGTATCCAGTGCGCACGACTGATTGTGCAGCCAGGTGCATCACCAATTCGGGCCGGGTGTCAGAGACGATATCAGCCAGCCATTCATAGTCACGGATATCACCAATAATACTTTTTTCAATCTGGCTTCCGACCGACGCAACTTCAAAGTGGCTTGGAGTTGTTGGGGGATCCTCAGCGACGCCAACAACCTCGGCACCTAATTGCCGCAACCAAAGAGCTAGCCATGAACCTTTGAATCCGGTGTGACCGGTCAACAAAATTCGTCGCCCGTGAAATTGTTTAAATAGCTCTGAATGCATTCGATAACTGCAAGAGGATTGAAGCAAAAGGATTCAAATGAATCCTGCAATTCTCATTCGAGCGAACGTATTTATCTATGATTAAATCATCGTTCCGTAGACATTAGCGCGACTTTGAGCCCTCAAAATCCATCTTGGGACGTCTAATTAGCATAACCCTCAAGTCCCAAATATATCGCCAGGCTCGCTTCAATCGCCAGAGAAAACATTTCATCAAGCCGGGAAAACAGGGTGCTCCGCTTGAGGGCAAACAATTGTGCATCCGTCTCGTTTTAGCGTAATTTTATCGGAAGCAAATCGTTCCCCCGTCTCCTGATTTTGGACGCCAATCCCCTCCTTAAGTGAATAAAGATCGAGAGATTCCTCTTCCAGCAACGACCAAGGCAACGCCAACGAAGCTCATTCCTACCTTAAAAAAAACCAGACTGCGGCATTTGAAATTTCAATTAACAAGCGATTGCCCTTTAGAAATCGCGGTTCACGCCTAGACTTCCGAGGATTCTGCGCGAAAAACATGAAAAATTGACATATTGAGACTAAACATAGAGTTTCTCCTAAATAGACTAGGATTCAAACTTGACTTTGCGAAAACCCAATCCACCAGCGCAAATCACTAGCGGTGACATTTGCTCGAACCTTTTCCAAACTCCCCCCCTAGACCAATGAAGGCCGGAACTTCTCTAATGCCACGCGGCGAGTTGACCTTTTAATCAAAGCATTGACAACGCAACCAATCCTCAGCCTCGTGAAGATTTCCAACTTGACCTAGTGAAATTCGGATGATCATTCCCACACAGCAAAAACCAGAATCATGGTTTCGCCGAATGACAGACGCGGCACCCAGCCAATGGCGTGGTCCCGGGCAGCTTCTAAGCGATGAGCAGTTTAAACACGAGCTGACGAAAGAGGTTTATCGTTCAAACCGAAGAACAACGAATCTGGAATTTGGGTTAATCCAAATAATTTTCCCGACCAACGTCCAGAATCAGCTTTCGCAGCAGTCGCAACTCTTGGCGGATTTATCAAAACAGTTGCGGATGACAGATTCCATTGGGTTTTACGAAAACAACCTCGGCTTTCTTCTGCCAGAAACTGGAAAACAGGATTCCTTAGCACTTGCCAATGTGCTCGCAAAAACTGCTCATGAAAGTGGATTTTCGGTCGACACTGAGGTTTCAGTTTACCCGTGGGACGATGAGTTAATCGCGCTATCTGAACATCTCAAAACACTTCGTGAAACCGCTGAATTAGATCCTCAGATCGACCCTTCCGAATTTCGCGACTCGGCGTCAACGAATAAAACTATTCGCGTGGACAAACCCGGGACGGCACACCCGCCAAGCCCAAGATCATTCAATACCCATCAAAACTCACGGGTCTCCCGGTCTCTCCACGCATTTGTAAAAACCGTCCCGACTCCTCGATCCAAACGGATCGTCGATATCGTCGGCTCTCTTGGCGGCCTCGTACTCCTTGCGCCGCTTTTCCTCCTCATCGCAATCACCATCAAAATAACTTCGAAGGGTCCACTCTTGTTTGTGCAACAGCGAGAAGGAAAAAATGGAAAACCGTTCGGAATTTTGAAATTTAGAACCATGGTGATCGGTGCTGCAGAGAAACAGGATGAACTTCGCCTCCAGAGCGAACAAGATGGTCCAGCTTTCAAACTTAAAAATGACCCTCGCGTCACTCCGATCGGTAAATACCTTCGCAAATCGTGTCTCGATGAATTACCACAACTGTTCAATGTTTTGGTAGGCCACATGTCGTTGGTGGGGCCTCGACCTTTGCCAGTTCAAGAGTCACATGCCTGTCAGGCTTGGCAACGTTTAAGGTTGACCGTCTTGCCTGGACTAACTTGTACTTGGCAAATACATGGCGGCCGCGATCTGCAGTTTTCGCAGTGGATGAGAATGGATCTCGAATACATCCGCAAACGCAGTTTTCTGTTTGACCTCAAGCTCATAATCAAAACAGCTTTCATTGCAGTTTTACATCGAGCTTCGGTGTAAGAGCATCGCGGGCAGCAAAACAAGTATCTTGATAACAACGCGCCACGCGGATGAATGTTGCCATCGTTCTTGAAGCGCAAAAAAATAGGGCAGGAATAATTTCCCACCCTGTTTTTGTCATAACTATGATCCGCCCTCAAGCGGCCATCGTCATGGTTAGAAAGGCATGATCATTTCCATATCAAATGGATCGCGAAGCCCGTCTCCTAGTCTTTTCAATGCTTCGGTTTCGATTTGACGGACACGCTCTCGGGTTAATCCGAGCAGTTCACCGATCTCTTTCAGTGTGTGCGGTTCCGTATTCTCCAAACCAAATCGCATTTTCAAAACATTGAATTCACGCTCATCAAGATCATGCATCATCGTCTTGATTTGTTTCATGATGTCATTTTCGAGGAGCTCGTCTTCTGGCCTCCTCATTCGCTCGTCCATCACAATTTCGCCCAATGACCAACCCGAATCAGGTTGATCCGTTTGGGGCGTCGAATTGTAGATTTGAATTGCCTTCTTAATTATTGGCAATTTCCTCTTCGGCAGCCCCAAGAGACGCGCAACTTCTTCAGGTGTCGGATTTCGCTTGAGTTCGTCGGTCAACCGAACGCTCGCTCGACGCCACTTCGAAAGCAACTCGACCATATACGCGGGAATACGAATCGTTTTGGCCGAGTTAATCAAAGCTCGCTTAATGGACTGCTTAATCCAGTAACTAGCGTAAGTGCTGAACCTCGTCCCCATGTCGGGATCGAAACCTTCCACAGCTCGCAACAGACCGAGGTTCCCCTCCTCAATCAAATCTTGCAGACCCAACCCCTTGCCGGTGTAACCCCGCGCTATGTTGACGACTAATCGAAGGTTCGCTCGAACCATTCGATCGCGAGCTCGCACGTCACCCACTGCGATGGCCCGAGCGAGCATCTTTTCCTCGTCGGCAGTTAGCAGCGCGGTTTCATTGATCTCACGAAGGTACGTCTCCAAAGGGGACTGGAGGTTCGAACCCCTCTTTTTCTTTCGGGCTTTTTTAAGATCGTCAAGTTCGCTCTCGACTTCTACAGATTCGTCTTTATTCATAGATGTATTCACTTGCCTTGAGGTTGCTATCGTACAAGTGCTATCGTCGCTGAGCTGTGAAGAGCTGCACTTTCGGCAAACTTTACCGATCTAAAGCGACTGTACCGGTTATTCAAATTCTGCCGGATATGGGTTCCCAGACCGAAGTTGGGTACGCAAATGCTTCATCCGCGAGGCTACCTACCAGGACAACCAAGATTTAGAAAACTGCCGTTTGGGTCGCGAGCTCAATTTTGCTCTCAAGCCAATCGCAAGCGGCGAGATAAAAGTAACTTCCCAAAGACTGCCTCTTCGTTGAGAAGAATGCTTTGCCTCGCTGGCCCGACTGAAGTTGGCGGCTACTGATTGGGTCGAGGCACAAAAACACGTTAAACCGCGGAGAAAGCAACTCGACCGTCGGATCCTGCGATTCTCCAGAATTGGTGATAGGACGAACCGTCAAAGCTCCACCAGCATGGGCACACAAAGAGGGATGCATGGGCGTCTGAGAGGCCTTGGTTTCAATTCGGTCAAGTGTTGTTTCAAAAACACTCAGTCCGGGAAAAACAACTCGCATCTCTTCACCCTCCGTCCCCTCGATTGAATCCAAATCTCTTTGGTCAATCGAAACAACGACCTCTTTTCTGTCACGTTTAGCAATCGTCAAAAGCGTATCACCTCGTTTGGCAAAACTACCTGTCTGATTCTCAAGTCCCCGCTGAAAAACAAATCCATCAAATGGCGCGACAATAACGAGCCCAGACGCTTGCAAACGTTTTTCCCTAATTTGCTCCCTTAGCTGCTTGTGTTTTTCGAGCTCGGATAGCGAAAGTGACAACTCTTTTTGTTTTTGATAGATGCGGGACTGAGTCAAAGCCTCGTGGGCAAATCGTTCAAGTTCAACAACTTCATTGGAAAGCGTCGGATTGTCGAGAACGATCAACCGCTGCCCCTTCATGACCTCATCACCATCCTCGACGAGGACCGTTGAAATAAACCCGTCTGCGTCGGCGCGTATCAAGGTTTCATCACCAAACTGAATAATTGCCGGTGCTGATTTTGTTGCCGGCGCTTTAAGTATTGAAAACAGGAAAACCCCGGCAAGAAGCAACATCCCAAAACTGACCGCCATCCGTTGTTGATTCACTGCGTGTTTTGCCTGCGGACCAAACAGGGTTCTGAGTTGTCGGTAAATGGGATAACCAAAAAAAAGTCCAATCCCAACGGCGCTCAAGATTAATCCGGCTCCGTGAAAAAGAACTCCAGCACCAATGGTCAAACTGAGACTGATGGAGATCTTCCAAAAGAAAGCCAAGCAACCATAAACCGCCACCGTTCGAAGTTCATTCGGAGGGCAAAGATTTGCAGTTTTAGGCACGCCAAACAAAACGGACTTGAGCCGATCACCGAACCAGTGAGTCCCCTTGGTATACAGGTTGGGAATCCCGAGTGCATCTGACAATAAAAAGTATCCATCGAATCGCATCAATGGATTTGCGTTAAACAAAATCGTGGTCACACTCGACATGAGAAAAATATTAAAACTCACATCGGCCACCACACCGCTTGTTCGTGTCCAAGTAATCAGAGCAATAAAGGAGACAAATAGTTCAACGTACATTCCAGCAGCCGCTACAACCATACGATGCCATGGATTGGAAAATCTCCACATCGAAGTCACGTTGACGAAGGCCATCGGCGTAAATAACAACAGCAGAACGCCTGCCTCAGGAACCTCGCCACCATATCGACGGCAAGCGATGCCGTGTGCAGTTTCATGGATGATTTTTAAAACAAACCACATCCCTAATAACCAAACCCAACTAAATTCAGACAGAATTCCAGCTGAAGCGGCACCCATTTTATCCCAATGGGACAACATTAGACTACACGCATAGACCGCGACGATGCACCAAATGATGGCAAACCATGTTGAGAACCACCACTGAACGTAGGGCTGGACTTGGGTCAAAAGTGAATTTGGATTGAATAATGGGATCTTAAAGCTGATCGGGTTTAGCAGGCCGACTAACTTTGATCGCTTCATCGCATCTGCTTGTTGGCTTAATCTTTTTGCGTTGTCGATCGCCTCACCGTAGACAAGATTGGACTGCACCAACCATTGAAAGATAACTCGCGCAGACTGTTCATCGTAAGGCTGTTGTCCCGGCTTGAGTCGGCCGTTTAAAGATTGAACGATTTCATGACCTGATTTTTCACCATCCAAAAGCGCGATGAAATGATACTCACGTGAGCCCACCTGAAAATATTTGCTGCGGACAGGATCCTCGATCACAACAAATGAGTTCGTCTCGTTATTACGCGCGTCAAACTTCAGGTCAGATCGCAATTTAAATATGTCATCGAGCCAACGATCCGATGCCTCTGCGCCGCCCAAGGTGATTTCAGGCGGGGAAGAATCATCCGTTCTGTTTTTTTCTAAATCATTGATTGGCATGTTCATGGGCTTACCAGATCATCCAATATCGAACCGATTCCCAAGATTGATGGAATAAATTCCAACCGATTGGGGAGAGTTCTGACTTGACTTTAGCTGACCCCTTCATCCCAGGTCGAAGTTGTTGCCCCAGGTTGGGCAAGCGAACTTCCGCAATAAAAACACTATCATCTTCGACAACCTCAGTCCGAGGATGAATTCTTTCAATCGTCCCGGACCAAGTCTTGTATGGAAAGGCATTTAGCTTAATCGCCACAGTCATTCCGGGCTTCGCGTAATGAATTTCTGATTCAGGGATCCCAATTTCCGCGAGCATGTTATCAAGTGGGGCAATTTCAAAAAGTGTTTTACCCATTTCCAGGGGGGCACCCTCGACCTTTTCCAGGTCACCACTGACAACCATCCCACTGATGGGCGCTTTTACCTCAAGATTCTTTAGCTGGTCCTCAAGAAGGTTGATTTTGGCTTGGTGACGCTTCATTTCACTACCCGCGATCTGAGATACCGCCACTTCACCTTTTCCTAAGGCAGATGACCGAGCCTTTTTCGCCCCCTCATATTCAGCTTTGAGACCAGCCAGTTCGATTCTAAGTTGTGCCCCATCGAGATGAGCAACGACTTGATCCTTCGCCACAATCTGCCCGCTCTCCACAAACGTCTTTTCAAGAATTCCGTCGTGAGGTGACGCTACAAAACGTCGTAGTACCGGTTGGATTTCACAATCGCACCCAATCCGATAAGGGAGTGGAACCAACATCAATGCAGATAAAAAGCCAACGGTAAGCAGGATAGTTAAGGTGAGCCTTGATTTTCGAAACGCCTGCCAACGTGATTTTAATAGATCGCAGAGACCTTGATTTGCGCGAATCACGATCGCCAAATGTCCGGTCATCAAACTGACAAACCGATCCAAATACTCTCTGAAATTTTTATCGCTGTATTGAGCTTGGTTCAAACCTACCAAGATAGTCCCAATCAATTCCCCTTCGGCGGTGATTAACGGCAAACCAAGACATGCCTCGAATCCTTTTGACTTGCAATATTTACCTAAAGCCAATTGATGAACTGCATGTTGGTCTCCAGACGCCGGAAAACCAATCGTCTCTCTCAACAACCCAACTTGTTGGCAAGCGTTTAAAACAACCTTGCTTACTTCAGAATTCTCGTCCACCTTTTCGACGTCAGAGATCGCCTTCAGGCAAAACTGATTTGACTCGCCAAGGGCAACAGAAACCTGCTCAGCATTGCAGGACCTGCGAAGATGATTGGCGACGACCATCGCCGCTTCACCTACACTGCTTGTTCGGTCGAGAGCATGAATGATTCCAACGGTATCGTTCAGACTCTTTGTTTTGAGCTCAAGATGTTCCAAGGACCGTTTTTGCTGCCATCGAACAATCGTCTGGGAGACCAAACCCAGAAGCCATTGTTGGCGGAGGACACTTTGTTTCACCGACGAAAAACATCCAATGAGAATCATTGAAATGGGTGTTTCCGGATTAGTGTCTGCCGCGACCGGTGCAGCAACCAACTCGGTTCCTGTCGAGCAATTGAGTGGCGACGAACAAACTTGGCGAGTCTTTGCGATACGCTCAATCATTTGCTCAGCTAGATCTTCGGCCACTACCCAAAGCTCACCCCCCTCTTCGGTCAATAGATGGGGACTAGCGATTTGACCCATTTTGTTCTGTTGACACACCCAAAACGCAAGGCAATCGCTCTGATCACTCACGACACGACTGATGTTCGTTAGGAGCGTCTCAATTGTTTGACTTGTGCTAACCGCAAACTCAAGATGCTGAATCATCCGTTGATCAGAGAAACGATAGTTCGCAGAATCAATACGAGAGTTGATGTCGTGCTTCTTGTTCGCTGCGCGCCTACCGACCGGAATATTGATTCGCGTTGGTTTTGATTCGCCAAATGATGGATTGTCAAAGATTTCAGTCATCGTGCAAATCAGTTCGCATCTATTTCAGTCAGTTTTAAATCTGAGTTGTTTCCAACAAAATTTCGCGATGCAGTTCTCGCCCGTGTTGCTAGATATTGAGCGTGCAAATCTCGCCAGCTCTCAGTTCTCTTGACGGATTTTCAATCACGATTTTCACTTCAACAGTGCCACTTTGGGCGTCCGTTTGAACTCCAATTCGGAAAACCTTTCCTGATATCGTCCGTCCACCTTCTAGTTGTAGATTGAAATCTTTCCCGATTTCAAATGAGGAAATTTGCGAACTAGGAATCGCAAACGTCGCCAATAGTCGATCGACCTGAATGATCGTGGCTACTTCGGGATGAAGCGGAGAAAGAAATTCACCTTCTCGACGATGAATCTCTGCGACCAGACCATCTATGGGAGAAACAATTTTCCGCCGGTCGAGCTGAACCTGAGCACGTCGTTGCTCGATGGCACGAACCGCCTGCTCTTCACCTGCCGCAAGGAATTTTGCCTTGGCGATTGAAAGCTCCATCTCGGCGCGAATGATCTCGCTTTGGCTGGCATGCCCCTTGGCTTTTAATTCCACGAGCCGTTTCGCAATTGCTTGTCGTTTTCTCAATGTTTCTTCGGCAGCAATCAATTGGCTCTGGGTATTGGCCAAATGAGTCGCTATTTCCAATTGCATTTCCTGCACGCGAACATCCAAGCGAGCGATGACTTGCCCTGAAGGTACAAATTCGCCCTCTTCGATATTTAACTCGGCGATGGATCCAGATTCGTCACTCGACAACTGAATACTTCGGAACGGCTCCGTAAAACCGTCGATTTGAGCTTCTGCAACAGCAGTTAAAAACAGCATCGCGATACAAAATCCAATGAAGATTTTTACCAAGCCGTCAATGTTATTGGGGTGGCGAGAAATGTTGATCGTGTTCATGGCATCTAGGTAAATTGTGTCGTTTTGCACGCCGTCACTCGGCATTTGAGTGAAACGTAGCTTACCGATTACACGATCAAGCATCGTTGGATCAAATTTTCGCAATTGAAACATTCAATACCAGTTTTATTGTCTTTATCAGCAAAACTCCTATATCACGACGTGATTGAAGCTACTTAAAAATTCGTTTGAGTACCCCTCTCTGAGCTTGGAATTTTTCTTTAAGCGGGGACACTGAATTCTTGCTATCCGTCTGCAGGAATCCGAAGCTGGGGGAAACACTGGCGGGTATTTCTTGGGGAGCTTCTTCATTCACACTATGTTTTTGTTCTATTTGAATGGACGGAAGGTAACCGTCATTTTCTTTAGTTAAACAGACGTTCCGATGAATCAGCAACGTTCCCATGCTGCGAAGTAATCCGACTTCAGCCGATTTGAGCTCTAGTTCAGCTTGTGAATAAACCAACTCGGCCGCTGTCAATCGCTCCTGCGAATCGAGCAACTGATCAAGTATCGTCGTCGGAGTTTGGCCATCCGCGAGATCACCTTCCACCAAAGCAAATGACTCCCACCGACGAAAGTTTTGTTCAAGATCAGCCCGCGCTGCGAATATTGCCTGATAAGCGGCTTGCGTGGTTTCTTTTGCAGAGTCGACCCGCCTTAACGATACTTGAGATTCCGCAATCACGTTTTGCATCACCTCGTCAACTTCGGCCTTGATTTTCGCCAACTGCAATTGCCGTTGTGCGTGCCGACTTCTTGCCGCTCGATTTTGCATTGGGAGTTCGAATTCAACGCCCACCGAATACCCTGGTTTGACACCACCGAATTGATCAACCCATGCGTCACCTAATCGGCTTTCGCCCTCCAATGCACTGACATAAGTTCCCATCAACAACGACAACTCTGGTAACAGTTCGTTCTCACTGATATTTTCCTGCACTCCGGCAATCTTTGATCGAGAAATCGCTTCTTTGATTTCAGGCCGGTTCTCCAAGGCAGTAAATACAACCTGTTCGAGCTCCAATTGGGGTGCATTTGAATTCGGCGTCTCCGTCGGAATCATCTCAACGTTTTGATTAGCTTGCCAATTTCGATCGGCTGTCAATCTTCTTAATTCCGTCTCTGAATCGCGGATGTCTCTCAGAGCGTTTGCCAAATCAGTTTTGCGAGACTGAACTGCGGATCGGGCCCTCGCAATCTGGCTGGGTAACGAATCCAGTTCACGACGACCTTCGAGCGTTCGAAGAATCGCTTCGCCACGATCCACGTTGCGACGTTTTTGGAGGTAAACGCTGCGATCATAATAGAGCCGCCAATATCCATCCACCGTTGACTGAATCTCATCCTGTAGCTCACCTACAAATGTATTCCAAGCACCACCGCTTGCAGATTGTGCAATTAAAATTTGGCTCTGATTAATCAACTTTCCACGCCCACGTAGCAATGGCTGGGTAACGTTAATGGCGAGAGTTGCTGTCCCTTGGTCCTCCGGTTTAAAGACCTCAGAATTACTATTTTTAAATCCAAGTTTTTGATCCACCTCGACCAAAGCACCATTGGTCGCTTTTTTCCTAATTCCAATATCCGCATTCCAAATGTGATCTTGCATAAAGGCAGAGCCGTCATCGGTCACTGACAAAAGATCACCCACCGGATCGACACGATCTTGAAACTGACTTCTCATGAATCGAACTGGATCAAAATCGGCGCTGGCTTCCACGATTTGAAGTTCGCGAATCAAAGGATCTTGACTCAAGGCGTAAATCCGGGGGGAACGTTTGAGTGTTTCGTAAACCAATGAGTTTGAGTCGATACCTTGCGGGTCGGCAGGGGAATGAATCGGTTTGAGAATCAAATCTTTCCACCATACAGAATTACCACCGATGTTAATTTCCCAACTCGAATTCAATTCAGGATTTTCCTCTTCCTGAGAACCGCTAATTTTTGACGGTTGTTTGGCGAGAGAAAAAGCAGATTTGGCAGGTCCATTTCCTGTCCCGGATGGCTCGTTAATCTTAGTCGTCGACTTTCCCGAAATCACAAAATCATTAGACGAATTCAACGACAAAATCGAGGAGGGTTTTGCAGCTGAATTCAAACCAGATTCAAAATCGTTTCGCCTTGCTTCCTGTGAGTTTGAACCTCCAACAACCACTTTTCCCGAATTGGGTGACAAGTCGTATCGACCGCCCGGGAGTGGCTTAAACTGGTTGGTGTCTAAGGCAGCAGATAAAACAGAGTCGCTGTTTCTTGCCACTCGGTTTCTGTTTCCCGAGGGAAATTTCGGAAGTAACTGGGTGTCCAGCGACTTTGCATTGAGCGATTGGTAGGCAGCCGCGAAGCTTTTTGAAAAAGGGTTATTCGCATCGTTAATTTGCGTCCCGTCCGTATCGAGCGCGAGGTTTGAACGAGATGCTTTTACTTCCCCAAACTTCCGAGCAACATATTCGTTTCGAGCGATACCCTTACCTTCCGGCTCGGCAGCCGTCCGATCAGCAACACGCATGGTCTGAATAGGCTTCGAAAACTCGGCATTTGATTTCTCTGAATGCAGTGGGTATGCCTGCTGTGCATAACAAAGCTGAAACAGTAAACCGACCAAAATGATTGATAAATTGAATGAAATGAATTGCCGAAAGGAACCAAATGGCGTCACGTTGAAACTCCAAACATCGGGCAAATATTGCCCAGTGCAAATTATGAAACAGATAGGGTAAGTTTCGCCGCTTCTCCACTAGGGTGATCACTAGGATCGGCGCCGCCGTTAAGGTTTCTCACAGAAAACCGTCACAAACCACATAATCGGTATAGATTAAGACGTAGTGAAAGCACTCGCGAACTAACCCGACTTGAGTTGATTTGGTCGAAAGCGCGTATTCATGCCAGACAAAGCAAAACAACCGAAAACTCTACTTTTTCAGAGCATCTTCTCCAATGCTTCCGTTTTGAAAACGATTCGTGACGTAAGCTCTGGTGGGTAACTTTCGAGCTCAAACGAAGCCACGCCGTTAGTTCCCGCGTCAAATTCGATGACCGCTCATCCCTCTCGGTCGCCATTTCTTTGCAAATTTTGAAATGAAGAATCCACTTAAGTTCGTTCAGCATTCGTGGCAAAGCATTGCCCATGGAGCCCGCGCAACGCTGCCGCTTCAAACCGATGTGCCAAGCGTCCAGCTACAAACTCTTGAAGACAGAATTCTTTACGACGCATCTCCATTGACTGCGATCGCCGTTGATCTCGATTCATCGCTGGAAACCCTTGAGGATATTGACCAGCAAATAGACCAGTTAGCGACGACCAGTTCCGAATCCAACCACGTTCCTCCGGCAGAGGAAAATAATTCTTTCATTTTTGGTGATAGTGACGCAGTTTTTAACCAAGCTCGGCAGTTGATCGTCATTGATGAACGCGTTGATGACCTCGATTCATTAATTGAGGATGTCTACGCAACCGCGGGTGCAGAAGCTAACTTTGATATCGTCCGACTGGATGAATCTGCGAATGGAGTCGAAGAAATATCCGCAGCACTATCGAAGAGTTTGAACCAATATGATGCAGTTCATATTGTCGCCCATGGATCGGACGCAAAACTCCAACTCGGCGCCACGACCCTCGACCACCACAACTTAGAGGTCTACAAAACCGAATTGTCAAGCTGGACAACCGGCATGGCACTTGGAGCTGACATCCTCCTTTATGGATGCGATCTTGCTCAAACGAATTTGGGCCAAGATTTCGTTAATCAAATTGCAGATTGGACTGGAGCAGATATTGCTGCCAGTGATGACTTGACCGGCCACGCGAAATATGGCGGCGACTGGGAACTTGAGTACGTCGCCGGTGTTATTGAATCCAGTGTCGCTTTTTCGGCAAACGCCCAAGCAAGCTGGATAGGGATGCTGGACATCACTAGCAATTTGGTCCTCCATCAAACATTTGACACCAATGCAAATGACAGCAGCGGCAACAACTACGACGGAACTCTAAACAATGGCGCCTACATCGGTACCAATCCCGCGACAAACCAAATCGGTCCGGGGAAATTAAATTTGGACGGAGTCAATGATTATGTGGACCTCTCCCCTCATATCAACAATTTTCAAGATCTGACTCAAGGAACTATTTCCGCGTGGGTAAAGACAACCACCACTGATGGGACCATTTTCGCAGTCAGCGATTCAGGTGACACAAATAGTTCTGCTCTGATTTATCTTTATGAAGGTAAGCTTGCTTTTTCCGTTTCCGAAGGTCACAGAAACGAATATTTACTTGACGTCGTAACGCAAGCAAATATCAACGACAACGCATGGCATCATGTTGCGGTTGCGGTCGGTCCAACGGGGAACCGTCTATTCATTGACGGAGTACAGGCCACCAGCCTGACTTATTACGATGGAAATCCAGGCAGATCAGATTTCTTCAGCAACGTCTCCCGTCTTGATACGATGACGATTGGCGCAAACTGGTACGATTCAAATCTTTCTCTTGTTGCAGATGGTTTACTTGACGATGTCCGAGTCTACGATCGCGCTTTGAGCAACTCTGACATCGACGAATTGTTCAACTATCGTGACGTCATCCCCCCCAATCAATCTGGAATCGAAATCACGGATCTCACTTATAACGAAAATGACGCGGCCACTCAGATCACCAATACGATTGCAATCGAAGACCCAAACGATACTAATCTTGAATCAGCAGTCATCACGATAAGCAGCAATTACGCGATCGCCGAAGACACCCTGACGTTCACAAACACAAGCTCAATCAATGGTGTTTGGGATGCGAATCTCGGAACATTGAACTTAACAGGAAGTGACTCGCTCGCTAACTATGAATTAGCACTTCGATCAATCACGTACCAAAACATCAGTGATTCCCCATCGACTCTGGGACGAACCGTCAGTTTTACGGTCAACGATGGAGATGTTGATTCGAACACCTTGACCCGAAATATAAACATCCTCCAGAGCAATGACGCTCCGGTCTTGTCCACGATCGAGACTCCCAACCTTGAGTACATTGAAAATGATGCTGCGACACAGATCACCAACACTCTCACTCTAACCGATGTTGATGACATCTACATTGACTCGGCAAACGTCGATATCACCGGAAATTTTGTTAGTGGCGAGGACGTCTTGGCATTTACAAGCATGAGTTTGATCTCCGGCATTTGGGATGCCGAACTCGGCAAGCTGTCGCTCTCGGGTCGTGATACGTTGGCTAACTACGAGAAAGCGATTCGTTCGATCACCTATCAAAATATGAGTGAATTGCCGTCAACCCAGACGCGCACGGTTGCTTTTACGGTGAATGATGGCTCGCTTAACTCAAGTCCGCTGACTCGCGATATTGAGGTTACTTCGATCAATGATGATCCGTCAAACTCGGGAACGACAGACGGAAATGCAGTCGTGATTGAAGACACTCCAACCGGTCTGGACCTCAGTGAAATTGACCTGGTTGATTTGGATGAAAATGGTGGAAGTCTTGTCGTAACAATTAAGACCACATCAGGCGGGTCACTCAGCAGCACCTCGAGTGCTGGAGTTTCGGTTTCAGGCAATGGTACAAATTCTTTGGAACTCGTAGGCTCGTTGACCAGCCTCAATGCATTTTTAAACGTCTCCGGAAATGTGAATTTCACTTCGGCAAGTAATGCGTTTGGAATTAATATCGATGAAATTACGGTAGAGGTGAACGATTCAGGAAATACTGGGGTGGGCAACGGCGGCAATGTTTTAGTTGCAGCATTCAATACTGAGAGTATCTCAGTCAATGACGCTCCCGAGATTTCCGCGTTGAGTGGCGATGCAATTTCTGCTTTTAATGATGGTACAGAAAAACTTCTTGACTCCTCGCTGCCAGCCATCTTCAACGACCCATATGACGCCACCGAGGATTTAGACGGGGGTTGGCTTCAGATTTCGGGCAACTCATTCGAGGCGTTGGATTCCATTGGCCTTGATACCACAGGAATTATCACACTCTCCGCCGGGTTTACAGATGGCTCTGTCATCAGCGTCGGTGGTGTCAATATTGGTTCCTTGTCCGGAGTCGCTTCCAACGCGGTGCTTGTAAGCCTCAACAACAATGCGACAGTCGACCGTACCGAGTCATTGATTCATGCCGTCACATTCCAAACAACCTCAGAAATTCTTGGCTTAAGAACTGTCGACTTTACCATCAATGACGGCGATGGAACCGAAAACGGCGGTTTTGATACCAGCTCAATCGCAACAGTGAATGTTATCGTCGGCAATGCGGGGGGCGGATTAGTTTCCACGATGGAAGATTCAGCTCACATTTTTTCGTTAGACGACTTCGAATTTACTGGCACCATCGCTTCCTCGTTCAGGTCTTTAACAATTATTGATCTTCCCATTCATGGAACATTAATGGTGAACGGTGTGCCAATTGTCACCAATCAGATGATTACGGAAGAGCAAATTACGGCAGGACTATTTGAATTCCTCCCTAACAACAACGACTATGGAGATAGTTACGCATCGTTCAACTTTTACGTCAATAATGGAAACAATTTCATCAGCGTCTTATCCGGCGAGTCATCTCCGTTTACCCTCAACGGGGGTTCACTACCTGAGACGGATTCAATCCTGGCTGATGCAAATAATTTTGGCGCAAGCGGAATTTATCCTTCCTCAATATCGGTCGCCGTTTCAACTGGGAATATTGACTCGGCTTATCTCGCGCAAGGAGACATTCTGTTTGACGGATACACTGAGGACTTAAAGTGGACAGCCAGCGAACTTGGCGAATTGAATGATTGGGTAAATGCAGGCGGCA
>JAQWLH010000119.1 GCA_029247405.1 Mariniblastus sp. | reverse complement strand
AAAACACCTCAACGTAGTTGGCCTGATGAATGTTCAGTTTGCCGTCAAAAAAGAAGACGACAAGATGGTCGTTTATGTCTTGGAAGTAAATCCTCGCGCCAGCCGAACCGTACCGTTTGTTGCCAAAGCCACCGGAGTTCCGGTGGCTAATATTGCCGCCAAAGTCATGGCGGGGGCAAAACTAATGGAACTTGGTTGCCATGAAGAACCCATCCCCTCACACGTCTCAGTCAAAGAAAGCGTGTTCCCGTTCCGCAAGTTTGCCGGCGTTGACATTGTTCTCGGGCCTGAGATGCGCTCGACCGGCGAAGTCATGGGAATCGCCAATCGCTTCCCAATTGCGTTTGCCAAAAGTCAGCTTGCCTCAGGGGTTACGCTTCCGGAAACAGGAAGGGTCTTTGTCAGCGTGAGTGCCCGACATAAAGACCGAGTGGTTGGGATTGCCCGCGACCTGCACGAGATGGGTTACACGATTCTGGCGACCAGCGGGACCGCGCGACGAATCGAAGAAGCCGAAATCCCCGTTCAGCGTGTCAAGAAAATCATTGAAGGTCATCCCAACTTGATCGACCACATGAAAAACGAAGGCGTCGACTTGATTTTGAATACTCCCTCAGGCAAAGGCGCTCGAACCGACGAAGGAACCATTCGAGCCACCTCGGTCCAACACGGCATCCCCTGTATCACGACGATTCAGGCAGCCGAAGCAGTCGTTCAGGCCCTTCAAGCGCTGCGTGTTGAAGAAATGGAAGTCCAAGCACTACAAGATCGTTTCGAACCCGTTGGAAGCTGAAATTCATCAGTTAACTTGATCTTTGATTACCTGTTTATCCCAGTGAGTTTTGCGGTGACACCCGCCTGCCATGTAGGTAGCCACATGCAGCGAAATGGGTCTTCGATGAGTTGTCGAGCCGTGGATTAAACTGGCCAAATTTTTACTTTTTTGTTTAACGCTCCCTCAATGCCCAACCCCAATTTGCCGTTTACTGATTCGGCCGAAATGGTCCAGCGTGACCTCGATGTGCTCTGGCACCCATGCACTCAAATGAAGGATCATGAGCACTACCCTCTGATTCCGATTGAGCGGGGCGAAGGCGTTTGGCTCCATGACTTCGATGGCAACCGCTACATCGATGCTATTAGCTCGTGGTGGGTCAATACCTTTGGCCACGCCAATCCAACCATCAATTCGGCTCTCACCCAACAAGCGAACACACTTGAACACGTCATTTTTGCTGGCTTCAGCCACGAGCCCGGGATTCGCTTAGCGGAGCGGCTAGTCGCGATCACGCCAGAAGGCCTTGAGCGTGTATTTTTTGGTGATAACGGATCTTCCGCCGTTGAGATCGCGCTCAAAATGAGCTTTCATTATTGGAAGAACTCAGGGCGGCCGGAGAAAACCGAATTCGTGAATCTCGCCAATAGCTACCACGGCGAAACGTTGGGCGCCTTGGCAGTCGGCGACGTACCACTTTACAAAGACACCTACGAACCACTTTTACTCAAACCGCGCACGGTAGCATCACCAGACTGTTTTTATCGGGATGCAGGTGAATCATGGGAATCCTACTCAATTCGCCAATTCGAACACATGGAGCGTGAGCTCGAAGAGCACCATCAGACCATTGCGGCAGTTGTTGTTGAACCATTGATTCAATGTGCTGGCCATCTGCGGATGTATCACCCGGTTTACCTGACCAAGCTCAGAGAACTTTGCACCAAGCTCGACGTACATTTAATTGCAGATGAAATTGCAGTTGGATTCGGGCGGACGGGAACGATGTTTGGATGCGAGCAAGCCTCGGTATCCCCCGACATTATGTGTGTTGGCAAAGGCTTGACTGCGGGCTATCTGCCTCTTTCAGCGGTTCTGACCACCGACAAAATGTACCAAGCCTTCTACGACGACTATGAAACACTCCGCGCGTTTCTTCACTCGCACAGCTATACCGGAAACCCGCTTGCCTGTGCGGTGGCCAACGCGACACTGGATATTTTCGAGACCGAAAACACCATTGAAACGAATAAAACACTATCTCAATGCATGACGAATGCCTTTGCCCACTTGGCCGACCATCCAAATGTTGCTGAGGTCCGCCAAACGGGGATGGTTTTGGCGGTGGAAATGATCCAAGACAGGAAATCTCGAACTCCTTACCCATGGCAAGAGCGACGCGGACTCAAAGTTTACCTGCACGGATTAGAAAACGAGTGCCTGCTCCGGCCTTTGGGGAATGTGGTTTATATCATGCCACCGTATGTCATCACGCCAGAGCAAATTCAACACTTGGCAAAAGTTGCGACCGAAGGAATTGAAATCGCGACGCGTTAGAGTTCAGTTGCCAAGCTTGACCAGAGCATTAATCAGTGTCTGAGTGCACATAGTCAATCGCCCTGAGCACAGCCTCTTCTTTGCCCTGAGTTGATTCAAAGTGAGGGCTAATCGCCAGCACGCGGCCTTGACCGTACTCTGCGAATACAATCGCGGGCGAATCGATCATCGAGTTTTTTTGCTGAGGATAAATCCCATTCTCGGATCGAAAATAAGCCAACACCTGATACTCCGGCAGCATTTTGTGATCCCCCGGAGAAAGAATGGGGCCATTTTGATACCGAATCGAATGAAGCCCGCTTAGCCCGATGGCTTGCTTGCCCATGGGAGTCAATTCAACGTCTACGTCGGCTGCCGGACCGCGAAACCAAACCGACTTTTTCCCTTTGCCAGGGACCTCCACCATTTTGTTAAATACCGAGGCATTCACCAGGTCGAGTGACCAAGTGTAGTGAGACGAGCATAAATACGCGCCCGCGCAAATCCCGACCACTCCCCCACCCTCTCTCGCAAATTGTCGAATATGTTCGCGGCCTTGCTCCCCCATGGTCTTCCCTTGCCGACTGCCCGAACCTCCGGGAAACATGAGAACATCGAATTGGGAAAGCACCTCGGGCTGGATATCATCAGGCCCTAAATGGCAAGCAAAATAATTTTCTGCACGATCGAGCACGCGGAATACCTTTTTCTCATTAGCCCCATCAGCATCGAAAACCCCCACTCGCGTCAATGTTTTGCTGCGTGAGGGCGAAAGTTGATCGGTCAAGTCCCGCTCAACCATCCCGATACGTTGCAATATTGCCGAGACCATCTGACGATGTTGCCGCGTTCGAGTCGAAATCGGCTGGTCCTTAAAAGTTGTTTCCAAAATAAAACTTTTGGCGTCCAAAACCTCGCTACAGGCGCGGGCCAGACTTCCAACGGCAGGCCCCTTCGCTGCCAACAAATCAAAATGACGTTGGGGTTCAATCCGCGAATTAACGACAGTTACCATTTCTTTTGCGAAACGTTCATCCCAAGGCATCGCAATCACACTTGAACCAACCGATTTTGAATTGATCCGATGGAAATCAAACCCTTCGTGTAGATCGAACACCCAGTCCGGTTGATGCTTCTTTACGAATTCCCACGTGTCAATTGCCAGAGGTGATCGCGGACTTTCATCATCTTCTCGGGGGAAATTTCGGTTGAGGTCTCGCAGTTTTTGATCATTTCTGAAATCTGGAAGCCAGCGAATATTCGCGGCTAATCCAAGACGGTTCAATTGAGGAATGACAACCATTTTGCCTTTAACGATTGGCCATCGACGGATTTGCTCGGCCGCTCGGTAGCCGGCAGGCTCGTTGCCGTGAACCCCTCCCACAACCAAAACCGTAGGTCCAGCCACCCCGCTATTGATGACATACCATGGCGTCTCGGTCGTCCCCGTACCGAGATTCCCCGATTTGATCGAACTGGATCCGGGCTTCGGCTTGGGTGAGACCACTGACTCAGACGAGCGTTGAAAATCCCGAGGTCGGTCAATTTTTGCGGCTGACTTCCAAAATTCCTCGTTGGCCGAATCAGAAAATGAATAGAGCAGGTTTTTCAACATGCGCGACTTTGCCGCGACCACTGAATCAGTTTGAAGACGTTGGGCCATCAACTCAGGGCGTGTCATCAAATAGGCAAAAATCTCTGCCTTATCTTCCTCCACACCTTGAGTCGAATATTTATTCACGAACCCAAGCTTGTCGAAAGTCACGCTTTGGGTTTTGTCGTCTTGAACGTTCTTACCTCCAATGCCGTAAGTGAATCCCTCAGGGTTCAGCGTTTCCCATTGCTTGTCGACATACAATCGCTGGTCATCTCGATAGTCGAGCAAATGAAAATATTCGTGATGAATAACCGAACGTTGGTAAACCTCGCTGAAAGAACCTTGTTCGACGTCGTAGCACATGACACCGGAAACGAGCCCCGGATAAGCAGCGCGTTTTTGCCCTGCATATTTTAAATCGCTGCACAAAACAATTTTGGTCACGCCGCTTTTTTTAACGAGCTCAGTCGGATAGAGATTAAATTCAGAAAAGAATAACGGCAGATAGCGGCCCACCTGCTCAGAGTCCGCTCCAGTGACCTTTGGCTCAGTCGAGAAATTGAATCCGGAGACGACTAAATCAACCGCATACTTCTTCTCAAACGCTTCGATCTCGTTCTGTTGTTGAGATTTTAGCGAAGTCGAACTGCTTGAGCTGGGAGAGCTTTGGGCGAATGAAAACCCGCACAGCAATCCGCAAATGGCCATTTCGAGCACAATTAAATTGGTAATTCGATTCTGCATATTCGCAACCCGTTGGTTATTCCAATGTCATCTGGGATTTGACCGCATCGAGGTGTTTAGCTGCCAACTCCAGTTTACCCTTCCGGGCCATCCACTTGGGTACAGAATGGTGCAAAATTTGTCGCGATTTATACCCCATCGCTGGTATCCCGCGAATCAACGACCTTGGTGAATCAACGACCTTGGTTATACTGATCAATCAAATTGATGGCTTGGATCTGTGGAAACATCTGGCCTGCGAAAACCTTGGAACCCAATCATGTCTCAGCAAAGTGCAACTTCAACTCCCACTCAGAACTGGACTCGAGACGAAGTTGAAGAACTGTTTAATCTCCCCTTAATGGACCTACTGTTTCGCGCACAATCGGTTCATCGCGAAAACCACGACCCTAACAAAGTCCAACTGAGCAGCTTGCTTAGCATCAAAACGGGTGCCTGCCCAGAAGACTGCGCGTACTGCCCTCAGAGCGCCAGGTACAAAACAGGTTTAAAGACCGAACGATTGATGCCACTGGATAAAATTGTCGAGGCTGCCAAAACCGCCAAAGCCAATGGAGCAGGCAGGTTTTGCATGGGAGCCGCATGGCGAAGCCCCAAAGATGGCGACATCGAGGCAGTCGCTGAAGCGGTTGCCGCAGTCAAAGAGCTTGGTCTGGAAACCTGTGCAACTCTTGGCATGCTCAACGAGGACCATGCTGAGAAACTTAACGAGGCTGGTCTGGATTACTACAACCACAATCTCGACACATCTCCAGAATATTACAGCGAGGTAATCACGACACGAACCTATGATGACCGGCTCGAAACGTTGCAAAACGTCCGCAAGTCAGGCATGAAGGTCTGCTGTGGTGGAATCGTGGGCATGGGGGAAACAGAACAAGATCGCGTTGGCTTGCTGACAACACTCGCAAACCTCGAGCCGGCGCCCGAAAGCGTGCCGATCAATAACTTGGTCAAAATCCCGGGAACCCCGCTGGCCGATATCGAAAACATTGACTCTTTCGATTTCATTCGAACCATCGCCGTTGCACGAATCTTGATGCCGAAATCCTATGTGCGTTTGTCAGCGGGACGTGAAGAGATGAATGACGAAATGCAGGCGATGTGCTTTATGGCAGGGGCGAATTCACTTTTTTATGGTGAGCAGCTCCTCACCACCGGCAACGCTACGGTCAATCATGATCAACATCTGTTTCAACGTCTTGGCATCAACGCGGATCAACAAATTCAAAAACAACCCTCGACCTGTTCTGGCGGCAAAGATGAACAAGGACATGGCTGTGGCTGCGGATCGAACTGATGCCTTGGCGAGACGAACTTCTTTTCCAGCACGCCCAACGAAAAAATGATTCGCAGTGGCGTCAACGAGTAACCATCGAAAGCCCACAGGGGACACGACTGGTTGTCGATGGAAGAACCTATTTGAATTTTTGCAGTAACGACTATCTTGGCCTCGCCAATCATCCGCACGTTGCCAACGCATCTGTCGCTGCAATCAAAACTCGTGGGACTAGCTCTGGTGCTTCGCATTTGGTTTGTGGTCATTCCGATGAGCACCATTTACTTGAGATGGAAATCGCCAAATTCGTTGGCGCTGAGAAGGCAGTTGTTTTTTCAACTGGCTACATGGCCAATCTTGCGATCCCTCAAACACTACTTGGACGCGGCGACCTGATCCTCCAAGATCGCTTGAATCACGCATCGCTGATCGACGCCGGGCGTTATTGCGAAGCCAAAATGAAACGTTATCCGCACCTCGATCAGAACGCCTTGGAAAAGTTATTGACCGAGTCTCAAGCTCGCAGAACACTGGTCGAAACCGACGGCGTATTTAGCATGGATGGCGACATTGCTCCTGTCCATGCGTTGAGAGAACAATGCAAAAACCACGAGGCAGTACTTCTGGTCGATGATGCCCATGGATTTGGCGTACTTGGCAAATCGGGCGCGGGAACACTTTCGGCCAATAACGTTGCGGTCAGTGGAAACGTTCTGATGATGGGAACACTCGGAAAAGCTGCCGGAAGTTTTGGGGCCTTTATCGCGGGTGATGAAGTCTACATTGAATCGCTAGTTCAATTTGCCCGGACTTATATCTATACCACTGCCCTGCCCCCTTCGGTGATCGCAGCAACTCGAACTGCCATCGAGTTGATCCAAACAGAGTCTGATCGACGTAAACATTTGCACAGGAACATCAAGCAGTTTCGTGAACGAATCCAAGGTCATGCGGAACTTGGAAAGCGAATTCTCAATTCAACAACCCCGATTCAACCGCTTGTTTTTGGATCGTCGTTAGCGGCGTTCAAAGCAAGTCAACTGCTTTGGGAGCAAGGCATCTGGGTCTCCGCCATTCGCCCCCCCACGGTCCCCAAGGGCGGTGCGCGATTACGGATCACACTGACCGCTGACCATGATAGCGAGGACATCCAACAACTCGTTGACGTTCTTAATTCTGATCCGATGAAGCGAATCATCGCAGAATCAAACCAAAAGAAACTCGAGGCGACAGAGCCTGATCGCGAGGTTAATCCATGAAGCCTCGCTTAGTCATGCTTCACGGATGGGCAGTTAATTCGAGAATCTGGGACCCGATCCTGGCTGACCTGCAATCCGAATTCGAAGTCACGCAAGTCGACCTACCCGGCTATGGGTCGGACACCGATTTCGAGGGAGAGTATTTGCTGAATTCAATCGTCAACGAAACTCTCGCTCGAGCTCCCGAAAAAGCCACATGGGTCGCCTGGTCGCTCGGAGCCACAATCGCTATCGCTGCTGCCATTGAATATCCTGAGCGGTTTGAAAAACTACAGCTCATCTCACCCACTCCGAAATTCCTGAGCAATGAAACCTGGGAGCTGGGGAGCGAGTCGACTCGTTTTCTACAATTGGCTGCCGACTTCGAGGCTGATTTCCTGAGCGGACTGAGGAAGTTCTTGCTCCTTTCAGCGTTCTCCAATGATCGTTCGCAAAGACTGCCAGCCACAAAACTAGTTCGCAAAGTGGCGGCCTTGATTCGACAAGAAAAAACACCGAGTCATCAGACGTTACAATCTGGATTGGAAATCCTCCGCGATACGGACTTACGAGACCATTTAACAGACCTAAAGGTTCCAACCCAAGTCATCGTTGGTACTGACGATCAAATTGTGCCCCCGGAAGCAAGTCGCTTTTTGTTTGAGCAACTTCCCAACCCTCACTCCTTTCGTGAATTTCATGCCGGTCACTTGCCTTTTCTTCAATCACCCAGCGAGTACATTGAAACGCTGATTTCATTCACCCAAGATACGCCCCAATGAAATTCGCTAAAGACCAGGTCGCTCGTCAATTCAGTCGAGCCGCAAAAACTTACGATCACGCTGCGCAATTACAGAATGAAATGGCTCAGAGGTTAATCGAAGAAATCCCCGCTCAGCGAATTGGCAAACTGGTTGATCTCGGCTGCGGAACGGGTTGGGCTCTCCAACAAATTGCCAAGTTAAATCGATTCGAACTAACCGCGATCGATCTGGCACCGGGCATGATCGAAATCGCTAAAACACGCGTCCCCGGTGCAGTTTTTCATTGCGGCGACCTGGAATCTACTCCCTTGGAAAACGATTCTGCGGATCTCGTTTTTTCCAATGCCGCTATTCAATGGTGTGACCTCACATCGGCCATCTCGGAGTTCAAGCGTCTCTGTCGACCCGGCGGACTGATTTTGTTTTCAACATTTGGGCCTGAAACACTCAAAGAAATCCGGACCGCGTGGCGAGCCGTTGAGACTCGCCCGAATCGTGTTCACGAATTCGAATCAGCCCAAGCGGTTGAGTCCGCAATCAATCAGGTAGGCCTTCAATCCCCCCATGTTCGTTCACATACTCATCAGCTGACTTTTCATTCAGTCGACGATTTGCTGGCAAGCATCAAAAAACTAGGGGCGACCAATGCCTCATCAACTCGCCCCACTGGTTTGCTGGGGACAGGTCGATATCGTGATTTTCGGGCATTTCTCGAACAGCAACTAACTCATGATCACCGTCTCAAGCTAACTTTTGAGTGCATTTTTGCCTCATGCCGGGTCTAGCCGGTTGGGCCGGCGTTGCTGCCCTTTTAACCTGCTCTATTTTTGAAAACGCTAGCGGTCTGTTCGCCGCGCTCAACATTGCCGAAAAAACTGCTGGCAACTAAGATCTGGAGTCGCAATTTATTGAACCAGATGAAACCAAATAACCGGCTCACGTAAATGAAACTCGATCAGCGGATGCAACAAGTCCAATTGATTCTCTCTGACGTCGATGGAGTATTGACTGATGGAAGCATCACCTACGACAACCAAGGAATTGAATCCAAGACTTTTCATGTCCGAGACGGCCTTGGGATCAAGCTTTGGCAACTTGCGGGACACAATTTCGGCATCATAACAGCGCGATCTTCACACGTGGTGAAAATCCGAATGACGGAACTTGGCATCGATACCATTCGCCAGGGCTCTGACAATAAACTTCAAGTAGGGATGCAGCTGATTGAAGAGTTTGAGTTACAGCCTGCGCAGGTATGCTACGTTGGAGATGACCTTTCGGACTTGGGTTTGCTTTCCAAAGTTGGCTTGGCAGCGACGGTGGCTGATGGAGTTGACGAGGTCAAATCCGTTGCCCACGTGACCACTAAACTTGCAGGTGGAACGGGGGCATTGCGGGAACTGGTTGAGCTGATTTTGAAAAGCCAAAACCGATGGGACGAGTTAATGCAAACTTATCGGGATTCATAACCCGGAATGCCTGACTGCAGGAAGCAGTCAGCCTAAGAAATTGAAAGGGAATTCAGACGTTGTCCAATCCACCGATTCAGTCAATCAAGCTCAAGCCGCGCATCAATGCGTTGGCTCAGTACTTGTTGGCACTCTCGGCAGTGATTGGAACTTACTCCCTTTACGCCAAGCACGCCGTTCCGCTACTTGAGGGCCCCCCCAACGTTGCCAAGAAGGTGCCGGTCGTTGCCCTCGAAGATCTGCCCCCTGCCTCAGATACTAAATCCGAGCTAATCCCCTATCTTCCGGAGGACGCATGGGAACTCTCGAATTGCAAAACACTCTTAACGGCTTCTGGAACCATTCTGTTTAAAGAATTCCTAGAACAGCCAGACGGAACAATCCAAGTCACTCCGTTCACTCTCTTCCTCGGCCTGGATAACAAATCAAGTCAGGCCAAGCAGGTCAAAAGCAAGCCAGACAAGCAAAAACATCCAACGGTTCTCAGGTGCGTTGAAGGCGCAAGCCTTCAATTCGATCAACCGATGAACAAACTTTTTGGTGGTAAAGCAAAACTGGAATCCGCGCGACTGGTTGGCAACGTCGACATTTACCGACCGCCATCAAGCGCCCAGGCCAATGACGCTCTGCAAGTGCTCACCAGCAATGTACAACTCAACAAAGACCGAATCTTCACGCTCGACAACGTCCAATTTGCATTTGGCTCTAACTCGGGGACTGGGCGGAACCTTGTGATTGAATTGTCACATGAAGCAAGTCCTCTCGGTGCTGACTTTTCCAACGTTAACGGCATTCGTCGACTCGAACTCGCGTTTCTCCATCGGCTGAGATTTGAACCTCCTCAGCGAGAGACCCCCTTGTCTCGAAGCCCCAACAGTAAATCTCAAAAAACTTTAACAAGCGATGGAAAGCTATTTTCCAACAACAGAAGCCCGATTGATGTCTCGTGTCAGGGCCCCTTTGTATTTGACTTTGAGACCAATACTGCCTCTTTCGAAGACCAAGTCGTTGCCAGCCAAATCGACGCATTTCGAGACACGATTAAATGCGACAAACTCTCTTTGGAATTTCAGGAAAAGAAAATTGAAGACGCTCCGCAAGCACAACCCGGGAAAGGGATGGTTGACTTGCAATTGAAAACGTTTCTTGCTCAAGGGTCGCCTGCGACTGTAATTTCCCGGTCAAGCTCAACACAAGTCACCGGGGAAGTATTGAAATATGATATTCCAACGAACCATATCACCGGCCAATGCCATCCGGCCAATCAGTTAATGGTCACGCTGGTCAGTCCCGAGTACCAATTGGTAACCAAAGAACTTGAGTACTCACTTACTGAAGATGATTCACTGGGACCGATCACGGCGTCAGGACCGGGGCGACTATTGAAAGTAGCGTCCAAGGATCAAAAACAATTCTTCGCCTCATGGCAAACAAGCCTGACATCGAAAGACGTAGCCGGGCAAACCGGTCTTCAACGAATTGTTCTCGATGGCCAAACAGAGATTCGAATTGGAACTGATACCACCACAAAAGCTGACCAAGTTGAAATGTTTGTCTGGCAACTACCAGTCACAAAAGTAGACAAAGCTGGCAATCGCAAACAGGGCTGGGACTATCAGCCATACAAGTTATTAGCCAAACACCAGGTCAAAATTGACTCTCCCAAATTTGAAGGAACCGCCGATACAATCACCGCATTCTGGTCTCAACCAGGCGCAGATAAAAACCAACCGACTCGGGACCCCGTCCACCAAGTCGGCTATCGCGGTGCTTTGCAAGTTAAGCCAAACCGGCCCAACAATCAATTAAGATTCAATCCGTTGCCGAGATCAGAGTCTGAGCTAACGGCCACCCCTTTGGCCCAAGAGAATTCCTCACCTGTTTTCGATCGCCCCCCCACTAAAACGAGTTTAGTATCACTCGCCTCTCTCCCCACATCAAACCACAATGCCTCCTCGATGCTTGACGCGGGCCGACGGGAACAGGTACGAACTGGAACTGTCGAACTGGCAAATTTTGAAGAGAAAACACCGCTCGACGGCAAACAAGCCCCCCCCCCCAGAAAGATTAAATTTAAAGGTGAAGAGGTCGTCATTCTGCTGGGTGGATTGGGGGGAGACACGGACATTCGAGACTTGACAATAATGGGCAACGTCTTGATTACCGACTCGACGCTTGAACCCCTTCATTCAACACCCGATCATCAGCCATTTATCATCCAGGGGGATCGGCTTCGGCTCGTCCCTCAAGGTAAGGAAATGTATCGCGTGTTTGTTTCATCCGAAGACCAATCAAGCCAATTGGCTTCGATCACCACAAAAGACCTGAAACTTCTCGGCGAGACCATCAACCTTGATCAAAAATCAAACAAGCTGTGGGCGACGGGCAACGGCTCAATGAAATTGGAAAAAGCGGAATCCAACCCGAACAACCGATCAACAGCGGCAGCTCAAACCTCCAGCAGTGAACTGGGACCAAAAGCGAAGGGCAATTCACCGCTCCCAGACGACTTGAACGTTTCTTGGGCCGGCGGAATGAGTTTCGATGGGAAACGGATCTATTTTGAACATGATGTTTTGATGTCAGTGAAGATGCCAGAAAAGTCGGGACGCTCTGTCCTTAAGTCTTCCAGCGAGGGTCTAAGTATTGCACTTGAAAACCCCGTTGACTTTCGGAACCTCTCTGCGAGTACACCGCGTGGCGAAACGAAAGTGCGTGAGCTCGTATTCACAAACTCAATTTCTGAATCAAAACGTATTTTCCAGCTTGCCGGGCATGCTGCCCCTACCAACCCGACACAACAACCATTGGTCGTTGTTGAAAATCGCAAATTCGATCTCAACGGAAATCTCGCGGAGCAGCAACTCATTTCTGTCCCCCACGTGACGGTCGAAGCTGAAACCGGTGCCTTGCTTGCCAAAGGTCCTGGATTTATTTCAACTCATCGTCTGGGCGGGGGCGATTCCAAAAATCCACTAAGCAAACTGTCCACGAATCAGAATAAGGAAGGACTCTCATTTGTTCGAGTCAATTTTGATGGCGAGCTAAACGTTGATTCAGAACCAAAACAAATGCTGGTCAATGGCAACGTTCGCGCCATTTTTGCGCCCGTTGGATCTTGGAACCAAACTTTTGATCCGGCCACCGCCCGACAGCTCGCGCCCCAAGGAAGCGTCAACTTATCATGCCAAAAACTTCAACTCGCCCAATGGCAACCACGCTCAGCAAAAGAACCGGTCAGCGAAATGATTGCGAGTGAAAATACGCATTTGTTCAGTGAAACTTTCGAATCAACAGGTGATCGAGTCAGCTTCAATCAGGGCACCGACATGCTTACCATTGAAGGAACCTCACGAACCGACGCCAATCTCTGGTTCAAACAAACACCCAATGACAATAATCCAACTCACTTGATCGCTGAAAAAATCAAGTTCCGCATCACGGATCAATGGACGCAGGTCCAAGGCGTTAAAAACCTTAACAGCTCGCGAAAATAGCAAGCTCGACGCCCTGGCGGCTCATCCCCCCTGGGCACACCTGCCTGATTGAGACGTCTTGGCGCCTCGGAACACAAACAACCCCCGACCGGATCAACCGTCTTTCCGATGTCAAATTAAATCCATCAAGACTTGACCAGCAGTCCGCCTGATTACGTTTTCTTAGGTGTTTTATTACTGCTGAACGGACCCTATTTGTCGCTTCGCTTTGCTATCACGCTTTCCATCTTGCCCATAATTCGCCGGCAATCTACAAGTCATGCACGAATCTGTCCAAACTATTTTCCCTATCACTTGATCCTGCTGAACGGTCATGCGATTCCCAGCATCCTTAATCAATTTGTTTTCAGGTCTGGTAGTATCCAGCTGCCTTTTAAGCGGCTGCGCCACATTCAATCTCAGCTCACCGCTCAAAAATAAACTTACGGCGTCTAACCATCGTGATTGGATGCCCGAACTGGCAACCATCCCGTTCGCAGAAATTAACGGCGCTGAGTACACCGTCCGAAACATCCGCAACTGCAATTACATCTCAGCAGAGAACTTTGTCGTCGACTACTATGACCGGCAAATCTTGCTCGACCAAGTTCAGTCCGTCGACTTCATTGTGGTCCCATTTCCCAAAACGCATCGCTTAGCGCACACCATGCTCAGCTTTGGGCTTAGTGACGGAAGCTACATCGCGCTTTCAGTGGAAGTTCGCAAAGAGCTCGGCGAGAAGTTTAATCCGCTTCTGGGAATTGGCAAGAAGTTTGAATTAATCTACGTCCTTAGCGACGAGCGAGACGTCATTCGTCTGCGAACCCAACATCGCAATTCGGATGTATTCGTTTATCCAACCGTCGCCAATCCGCAGCAAGCTCAGATGCTTTTCACTGATGTTATCAAACGTGCGAATAAACTGGCAACCAAGCCGGAGTTTTACAATTCCCTCCGCAACAATTGCACAACCAACATTGCGGGCCACGTCAATCAAGTCAGTACGGACAAGATTCTCTATGACTGGAAAGTCCTCTTGCCCGGCTTCTCGGCGGAGTACGCCTATGACTTGGGCCTCTTGGACAACCGCATTCCTTTTGAAGACCTCAAAGCCGTGGCATTGGTGAACGACTTGGCGGAGAAATTCTCTGACGATCCGAATTTTTCTCAGCGCATTCGGAGTGAGCGTTACAAACTCGACCGACACCTTGAGTTAGAGAAGCGTCTGGGGCCGATCTTGGACGGTCGCGGCCACGATTATTTGCAGGCACAAAAATCCCGATACGGGCAGACCCTTCGTTAAACCTGTCAGGGAAACGGGTCTGTTGTGCCAGCGGTGAGGAATTTCCACACCGCCCTTCTTCTCTGAAGGGTTCGTCCAGTTCCAGCTTAGCTCTTAAACACAAAGCCTCCAGCAAGCCCGTCGAAACAGAGCTTTCCACAGGGTGGAATCAACCCAAATGATTGCTGAGATATTCTGATATTTAAGCGATATTGGCCCGCGAACATTCGAGGCACAAATGATAAGATGCCACGCTTCATTTGGCGGGAATTCACAGCGGTCATGAACTTTTGTTCATTGGACTGGGGTTCAAAACCGCGATACTTTCCCGATAGACGCGTTTAGCAAAAGGCAACGAGGTTGACGAAGTGTGTAAAGGAGAAAAACAAAAAGCCAACAACCCAAGAGTTGAGCCACCTGCATTAACTGGGCACAGTCCGAATACAAAAGCTGGAGTCAGCCCAGGTAAAATTTGCGCAAACAAGCTGATCGTCGAATTGGCAAGAAGCCTACACACCAGCGGTGCGCCAGCTTACGAACTTGAGCACCGAATGGAACGCGCCGCGATGACCCTGGGAGTTCCAGCTAACTTTTTCTCAACCTCTACATCCTTGTTCGTAACATTCGAAAACGAAACAGAATGGACTCGACTGATTCGAGTCTTGCCGAGCGAAACCAACCTCGCCAAACTGGCGCAGCTTTACGATCTATATTACAAAGTCGAAACCCGTGAACTGGGAATTTTAGAGGCCTGGGACAAACTACAAAAACTTGAGTCAACGAACTACGACTATGGGACCGTCGTTAATGTTATTTGCTATGGAGTCATCAGTGCCGGAGTCGCAATTTTTCTTGGCGGGAATTTAACGGTTGTGTATACCGCAGGTATTGTCGGTCTCTTAATTGGTCTGCTGGTGCGTGGATTTGAAAAACTTAAGCTACCCGAACACCTGACTAACGTGGCCGCTGGATTCTTTGCCACAATCATGGCGAGCGTTGCCCACTTTTATTTTCCCGGCGGAAGCGTTGAACTCACACTCATCGCCGGTTTGATCATCCTGCTACCTGGCTTGCAAATCACGCTCAGCGTCAACGAGTTAGCTACTCAAAATCTTGCCTCAGGTACTGCGAGAATGGCAGGTGCGATCACAACCTTTTTGACATTGGTTTTCGGCGTCGTGATGGGATACGGATTTACCGACTGGTTTATCTCACTTCAGCCAGAGCAGAAACTGACTCCGCTTGGCCTTGGCTGGTCGATTGCCGCTTTGTTACCCATCGCATTTACCTTTTGCGTTTTGTTCCGCTCCCAATTCCGTGACATTCCGTGGATCCTGCTCTCGACTTGTATCGCGTTCGGGACCGTCAAATTAGCCGGCGCGTATTTGGGGCCACTGGCAGCGGTCTGGACCGCCGCCCTTGTGGTTGGAACGTTCAGCAATTTATTTTCTAGGTATTTGAATCGACCAGCAGCCATCGTTCTAATGCCAGGAATTTTATTGCTGGTCCCCGGAAGCCTCGGGTTTGGGGGCCTCACCGAGATCATGATTAACGACGACATGCCGGGCGGAGTCAAAATTGTTTCTTCGATGATGCTGATCGCCGTTTCGATTGTGGCAGGGCTACTAATCGCCAACGCGATCTTCCCCAATCACAAAGAAATTGACTCTAGAACCCAATCCGCCTGATTTAATCCCCAACGATTAGATTTAATCCCCAACGATTGGGACATGCAATGAAAATAGCGAGTATAAAAAGCATGTGATCTGCACCCTTGTGATTCAGCAAATTGACGGCGAGTCCATTTCCTTACCCCAACAATCGCTTTCTCACTCAGACTATCCCAACTTGACCAATCTAAAACCAAATCTCAAACTGACTCAAAAGCGTAATCAAGTGGCCCAACTTGTGGGTCTTTTGTTATGGCGGTTTGGATTAGCACTGGCAACTGCAGCGAGTTTGCACCAAACTTCAAAGTTCTTACTGAGCTACATTGACTTGCCACTCCAACTGGAAATTGGAATTGGACTTATTTTTTCTGGGGCAGTCATTTTCATGGCCTCGTTAGTCATGGAGCGAGTCGTCGATGCTCGAAACGAAGGAGTCTTAAAAGAATGATCCGGTTGGTACGAATCATTGGTTCAGTTTTGATTGCAATTGGTTTTTTTGTCATCCTCGCTTGGCTGATCAAACCAATCCGCGATTTACTACCTAGCTTATACGATGCGTTTCGAGCGATGCCCATCGCAATCCAAATCGGTTTGCTGGTTGCAACCGTTGGCCTTGTTCTTCTGTTCAGTTCCATCCTGTGGGAAAGAATCGAAGACGCAAAACAAGAAGGTAGTCTGCTCGACGACGATTGAGCAAGGCAATGTGTCTACCGATTTGGGCGACTGCCAACGACACATGCAAATCGGCGGGGCTCGGTTCATCTCCGCATAGAAATTATCTGTAATTCAAACAAAAAGGAAAAACATGATTACTGCAACGACAGACTTCATTTCAGGCCGGGAAATCACAGAAACACTAGGCGTTGTTCGGGGTAATACCATTCGGGCCAAACACATTGGGAAAGACATCATGGCCGGGTTGCGGATGTTGGTCGGTGGTGAAGTCAAAGAATACACCGAGATGCTTGCCGAAGCCCGCAACGAAAGCATGCGTCGGATGGAATCACACGCCGAGAAAATTGGGGCCGACGCGGTGATCAATCTTCGCTTTATGACTTCTCAAGTTATGTCCGGAGCCGCGGAGATGCTGGCTTATGGGACAGCGGTAAAACTTGGGCCTGAATAAAACTCAAGCTCAGCCCAAGCCCTTCGTTACCCGTAGGCGGCACGTCGGAAGATAATCCGTGCCAATGACAGGTTAGCGAGGTAGTGCAGATCGACCCCGGCAAACGCTTCACCGCTGAGGTTGTCATGGCAGGAAAAAACTATCACAACAAGTGGCGGCTGAACCAATTCGTTTCGCGACCCTTTACAAATGCAGGCGAAAGTCTGCCCTGAAAGTGAAAGTCAACGCGACAACCCAACTTGCTTCAGTTCCTGATCACCGAATCCTGAACACCCTGTTTGATTGGGGTCGCCAAGTAAAACTTCCCTTTGTACCTACCGTAAGGTAACGAAAAATTCCTACTTGGGTCGGCGAAACCAATTTCAATTACACCTTCAGCCTTGATGTTAAACTCAAGCTCAGCAGGAAGCGTGGGCACCCTACTTTCCAAGGCCGTCGATACAACGTCCGCAGGAAGATTCACCTTCGAGTTCATCAATGTTTCTCGCTTTTCCTGAGAAAGCCGCTCCCAGCAATTGCATTGGATAAATTTGTCTAATGAATTCTCTCTCATTGCGGTCTGCAACGCTGCGACTAGCTTTTGAGGCGTCTCGTGCCCCGGCGCACCTGCTGGATTGCCAGATGTAGGATCAACGCTCGATTGGGGAGTTCGTTTGACGCGAGGAGAAAACCGAAGCGATACTGAATTCATGCAATAACGAAGCCCGGTTGGTCGGGGACCGTCAGAAAACACATGCCCCAGGTGAGCGTTGCACCGACTGCAAACCGTTTCAGTGCGAACCATCCCAGCAGACAGGTCTTGAACATTGCTCACCGCCGTGCGATTAATCGGTTGGAAATAACTCGGCCAGCCGGTGCCTGACTCAAACTTTGCCTTGGCGTCGAATAGCTTTTGGCCGCAACACTTGCAGGAGTAAATCCCGTCAACTTTGTTATCCCAAAACTTGCCGGAATACGCTCGCTCAGTTCCCTTTTGCCGTGTCACATAGAACTCCTCCGCAGTCAATTGCCGCCGCCACTCCTGCTCTGTTTTGCGGATCTTTGCTGGCGCTTCGGATTCTCCCCCACCTAAAAGGGGCGAGACTGCCGGGGACGTCTTGGACCGTTGAGCCTTATCTCGATTTGAAGTTTGAGCCTGTACCACAGTAACTGGAGCCAAGGCAAATGACATCAACGCCAAGGCAACGGAGCATTGTTTCAGCAATCCAAAATCGAACTGAGTCAGGGGTTTGTCTTTTCTAACGAGTGCGGTAGAGGAGAGATCAACGTTCATGCTATTCTTTTGATTAATCATAAGTGCATTTAATTCAAAAATCTGGGTTCTTTGATGCCTCCTTCCAACCCGTTCCAAACTCCGGAAGATAACGCAATTTCACCAGACACAACCGAAGGCGACGGTCAACCAAAGAACAAACGCAAAGTTTGGTTTTTTGCGGGTTTGATCGTTGCTTTTTTGGCAATGGCTTGGTTGTCCAAAAGCTATTTAAACCTAGAAACTTTGGCGGAGCAGGAGTCACGGCTCAAGGATTATTACACGAGTCACCCGTTACTGATTCTGGTAACTGCATTTGTGGTCTATGTCGCCATGGCCGGACTATCAATCCCTGGCGCGACCATTTTCTCACTGGTTTATGCCTGGTTTTTTGGATTTACCACCGCAATTATCCTCGTCAGCTTTGCCTCAACCGCTGGCGCTACGTTGGCATTTCTTTCCAGCCGTTACCTACTTCGAGACTTCATCCAGAAGCGGTTTGGCGAACGCCTCAGAGTCGTCAACGAAGCGTTTGATCGCGAAGGCAATTTCTACCTCTTTCTTATGCGACTGATTCCAGCATTTCCTTTTTTCGTGGTTAATCTGGTGATGGGTTTGACACGAATCAAAGCCATCAATTTCTGGTGGGTCAGCCAGATTGGCATGTTGGCGGGAACCGCTGTTTACATCTACGCTGGCTCAAGAATTCCAGATCTTCAAACACTTAAAACTGAAGGCATTCAGGCGGTTCTGACCCCCACCCAATTAACCCAACTCGCGATTGCCTTGGCGCTGTTGGGACTGTTTCCAATCCTGACCAAAAAGCTTGTTGGCAGGTTCAAGCGAGATTCTCCAGTACCCACTCGCAAGTAACCTGAGCCCAACTGCAAGAGAATTTTACCGCTTCAATCGATCTTTGACTGAGGGATTGATTTTAGAATCGGGCAATGGTCCGGTGTAATCTGAACCAAGTTTCAAAACATTCTTATTGAAGTTGGATGCACTGACACCCCACTTTTGAAGGAACTGTTTTTTGCCATCATTC
>JAQWLH010000098.1 GCA_029247405.1 Mariniblastus sp. | reverse complement strand
CGGTGATTCAGTCATTGTGAGCGTTACCTAAATCGGGCAATTTGGTGCCGCCCAAGACTTGGACTGGAATTCTGCAAGAAAGATTAAACCGCAGCGGGGTTGAGTTGCCGAGACTTTATTGCGTTAACGTAATGCTCGCTTCTTTTAGTTAACTGTCGTTTGAATAAAACTCACGCGTCGAAAAATCAAAACAGCAGAAAGTGTCCTCTCTCAAACGTGCGGTTTCGAGATCGGAGAAGTCTCGAAATTAGAAAGATTTCCAGAATTTTGGGGCAATGGGATGTCGCCGCACCCCCTCCGAGGACCGGTTGAGGTTGCTAGTCCATGCGTTGTATGCAATTGAGTGTTTCAGCTCCGGTAAAAAAAGCCAAAGGAATACTTCTATTCAAAGCAAGCGAACTCACTGAATTAAAGTGAACTGCCCGCCACATGCGCCAGCGATATTTTTCATTGTCGAATCATTTCGACTTAACGAAAACGTGTGGACAATCAGATTATGTTTTTTACTTAATTGAATAATCCTATCGGCTCCATTAAATTGCCCATCAGACAATATGAAAATTGTCTTCGTCGATGAATTCGCGGCCATCTCAAAAGCCGGTAATGGATTAGTACTACCCCTAGGAGAAATTTTAGCAATCCATTGGCCAAACTCACTCTTAGTGGCGTTCGTGGCCTCAACCAACCGCCCCTCTTTAAAGGCAGTTGTTACCGAATTGTAAACAAAGACATTGAATTTTTGATGAGGGCCCATTGACGCGATGCTTTGAATCAATTGGCGGCGTGTCTTATCGAATCGCCTGTCGTCGGCCATGCTTCCCGAGTGATCAATGACAAAACTCACCGGTCCAAATTTACTTTTCACTCCAAAAAACGTGGTCCCGCCTGAAAAATTACCAATGGGCACGAGTGTGCCGCCGGAATTCGCTGCGTTTTGATTTCGTATACCCGCGGCGTCTCTGGTGCTCGAATGCGTTCCAGAATTTTTTTCAGATGTACTCGATGCTTGCGGATTAGATTTAGAAGAGTTCTTTTCGTGAGATGTATCTGCTACGGAAGCTTGCTCCTGCTTCTTATTTTCTGTGGGATTGGATTTATTGTCGGTCTTTCGTTTCGAGCTTTTACTCGAATACCCTTCTTCATTTTCAGCAACATTGTGGCTTTTCGACTTTGCTGACTGGGCCTGCCCGTCGGCGTTTTCTGAGCCAGGTCGGTTGTCTGCTGACCCACCTCCTGAATCGAATCCCAGCGTCAAGAACAGAGCCGTCAAAAATAAAAACAGCGTTATTAAGCCAACCAGCACGATAACGAAAACCCAATACCGCGGCTCGCCTTCTCCAATACACCCAAGATCAACTTGCGAATCCGGTGGGGCGGGAGGGCGTGAGTTCAATGGCGGTGGTGTCATGGAACCTGAACCCTGGGAGGAGGTACATTAGCGGATTCAACAATCCTTTTTCCGTCCGACATGAGAATCAATTGGTATTCCAAACCTATGTTTCTACAAACCTTTTGCAGCGATTCAAAATTTGAAAACGAATCATCCCATATTGCAATCTGCAGGAAGTAATTTTGCCGATTCATGGGAGCCAGTTTTTTGCTGATGCTATTGGAATCAGTTAACAAAATCCCGCCACTTGGCTTGGGTCGGTAATTTCCTTGACCGAGTAATACCATCGCCTCGGGTTCACTGCAGTTTTCAAAATCGCGGAGATTCACCTCATTAACTGTCCGATTCAGATCTTTTTGAAGGAAATACAAACGTCCCTTACTTACGATAACCGTAACCGGGGCGTTGTTTGTCTCCTTCTCTTTGGGCGTTGCAATTTGTTTTTTTCGCGACTCAACCTCGGCATCGTATTTTTTAGCGAGTTGGTTTCCGCGGCTTTTTTCGGATTGCATTTCCCGTTGCACTTGGTCGACTTCTGCCAGACGGAGAACTGTTTGTTTATTTTCAGTTAGTTGTTGTGATAGTAAATCACCCACTGCTTTCTGGTTCTCTCGATATTCGGAAGCAATTTCTTTAAGCCGCTCCATGCTTTCAGCATTGTCATTCAATCCATCCATTCCGGTAACAATGCTCTGAGCACTTTGAAGTTGTCTTAACTCAATTTCACGCATTTCTAATTGTTCAATTTTGGCCGAAATTGCATCCAATTCTGCTTCATGATTCGTCGTGCCTGAATCGGTTTTCTGGTTTTGAGTAAGAATCACAATCAACAATGCCAAAAATACTATTCCCCCAAACGTATTGGTGATAGTGTCCAACAACATATCAAGGCTGTCGTCATCATTTCGTTTCCGCCTCATTGGATCACCGTTCCGGTTTGAGGGTCAATAATCACGACCTTTTCGTTTAGTAACTCAACCCCAAACTCCACGCCGCTCAAGCGTACAGAGCCTCGAATTAAATCGTAGGATGGTACTCCATCGGGACGAACGAACAAAACGAAATAACTTTTTTGCAGCGTGATGCCATGCTGCCAGTTCTCAAACCGCGATAAACGTTTAGACAGGTCTGATTCGGAAAAAATTATGGGCGGTTGTTTTTGATTGACCCGCGCGCACATCCATTGCTTTTCACTAAGATCTATCAGCCACGGCTCCTCTCCCCCTGTACTGTCATACCCATATTCAACCCGTTCGGATTGCTGTAGTTTTTTTAATGCTTCTGATTTTTTTTTGTTTTGATTTTCAATTTCGGAAAGCTGCTGGCGTTTCTTTTCGAGTTCTTTCTTGGTGGATTGAGCCTTGGTTTTGTCATCCCAGTATTGCCGCTTCAGCCTGGTGATTTTTTCTTTAGTCTCTTTGGATGAACGCGTCAGTAGGGTGTCGAGTTGTTCCATGGAATCTGCATCAAACTCAACAAGCAAATCCAGTATCATTTGATCTACCTGCGACTGGGTTTCAATTGCATTGATCGTATCCTCCAATTGTTGCAAATTGGCTCGCAGTGTTTCCACTGACTCGCCACTTGATGCGTCAAAATTTTCCGGTTGGACGACCATCGTCAGTGCCAGAATTAAGGTGATTAAAATGAGAATCCCTGTTACCGACGTGATGATGTCTTGAAACGCAAAAAGGGTAAAAGGGTTACTGGTTTGTGTCCTACGTCCCATAGTCATGCTCGCTGGGTTCGAACGGCATGATTCTTAATTTCGATACAATGTTTCGTTGGCAGTACTCCGCGCAATCGTCCAAAAACTCCTCTTCCCCTTTTTTCAAAAAGGTAACCAGTAACTGGATACATAAAGCGCAGATTAAAGCAAGAAGCGTGGTCTCGAAGGCGGTGGACAATCCGCCGGTCACGACTTTTAAGCTTGATGCAATTTCACTGACGTCGCTTTTGTTTCCGAGGACTTCACCAAATCCACCAATCGCTGTGGAAAGTCCCATCACTGTTCCAATGAATCCGAGGATTGGGATTGCCCAAACAAACCCCCGTAACAGTGAGTAACTGGTCTCCATTGTTGATTCGTCGGTTTCAGATTGAGATCGGAATATCTCGTCAATATCTGATACATTTCCAAGGTTCTTCAAATTGGACAACGCAATTTGAATGCGGTTCAGCAAAACAAAACGCTTTGGGTCGTCAACTTTAACCAGCATATTTTCAAAGATCTGCCCTACGGTACTTACCGACAATACAAAATCGGATGTTTGGGGTACTAGCTGCAAATCAAGTGCTTTGCGTTGCAAGCTTAGTTTTCGATGTTTGAGGCCAATGATTGTGAGGCACCAAGCCGTCAACAAGACAATCACGTAAGGTGTAAACCCGCGACTGGTGAACATTTCGGCAAACCGACTACCTTCAAATAACATCAGGCTTGCGTAAAAAACGGTCGATAAAATGGCCGCTAAAGCAAAAGAGAAAAAGGTGTTGACCTTGGTGAAACGACCGCCCGTGACACCTATCCGATTTTCGATATCCTGCGCTCCCCAAGCAATTTCAAGCCGGGCATTTTGGTTAGATTCGAATGACTGCAAATTATTCATTGCCTGAATTCTAGTGTCCAATCGCATTAAAAAAGAAATGGAAGAAATGCAATAGCCACTGTCAATATCAAAAGCACCACAGTGGCTAACATTGCCAAACGCCGCGTTCTCGTAAAGACAGAACGCAATTGAGAAAATGTCGTTGTATGTTTAAGCCTTACGACGCTGCCTTGCAAATAAAAACTAGAAACAGATAGTGTGAGTAAGCTGATGAAAAGTATCAGCAGTAGGACGGCTCGAAGAACCTCAGCACTGTTTTCATTTTTGATCCCGTTAATAAATTCATAAAAGCCTGCGATTAAACTTGCAGCAGATAATAATCCCAAAAGAAATCCTGAGATAAGTATCCAGATGCGGCTTCGGAAAATCAGGTTCGCCAAATCATTCGATATCACGCCCTCGTTTTGAACAGTCCCGGAATCACTTATTGCCGCGGCTGCTTGATCGTCACGAGTCAGATTGAAATCAGGTATTGATGCTGCAGCGGTCCAATCCTGCATGCCCTCACACCAAACCAGATTATTTGCGTTGTATTGTCCACTTTCTAATCCGTTTTTTAGCGCGTTAAAAGAGAGCGGGCCAGTGGACTGACCTTGCTGTTCAACATACCACTCGGAATCCAAATCGGGCGCGACAGATCTGGCGGATCCTTCGCTAACCCGCGATTCAATCTTTTCTGCCGCAGAATTTTCGGTTTCGAATAAATTTTGGAAATTGCCAGCCCTGGTCCAGCTTTCTCGGTCAGCCGAAATGTAATTTATACGACTTAAATGTCGACGCCTTACGAGCTGCTTTAGTTTTCCCCACTCATAGGGTCCCTGCACCCTCCCTTTAACTCGAATGAAGTAGCTGTGCTCAGTATCCAGATGCTGCATGGGAATTAACAAATCCAAGTTCTAAGATCCATACTGTTCTGCCCAGCGTTCTTCCGAGGTGCAGGCATATTGTATTACATTGACGAGGCAAACAACGCCGATGATCAAAGGCACGATAATCGTCCAAAAAAGAAATAGGTTGAGTAACAGGAAAGCAACGCCCTCTCCCGTTTGTCCGAGGTAAAATTTGTGAATGCCCAATCCACCCACGAAAAGTGCCAAGACAATCGCAATTGTTTTATCGGGAACCTTTGTTGGGGCTGTCGCGACATAAGCGGGTTGTTGTAACTGACTTTCATACCTTTGATAATTCTGGGTTTGCATGTGCCCGCCAGCGAATTGATTCTGACCCGAGGGTTGAAAGCCCCCCCCTTGGGGCGTCTGCATCGTTGACGCAAATTGCTGTTGCTGGGGCGGCCGAGCAATGGCGGGTTCCAGATTAAAAGAGGATGCAGTGGAATCACCCAACCCTTCCACGGTAGAGGCGGCTACCCAATTCTCCATGCCGGTACACCAAACCAAATTGTTGCTTGAGTATTTGCCATTCCTGAACATGTCTTTGAGCGTTGAAAATTGAAACGGCCCCTGAGGCGTCCCTCCCTGATCGACCCACCATTCTGAGTTCGAAATATTGGGAGAGGATGGTTGCTCCGCTTGCGGCATTTCACCTACTGTGGCTAAATCCACAGAAGCCGACGCAATTTCTGACGGTCTCTCGTGAGTCACAGTGAACAGTTCTTCTATTTCGGAAGCTTTTCGCCAGGCTTGCCCATCTTCGGAAACTTGATGGATACGGCTTAGTTGTCCTCGACGAACCAGTTGCTTCAATTTGTCCATCGGAAAGGGGCCCTGAACTCGGCCCTTGATTCGAACGTATAGCAGCTGTGACATTAATTTTTGACCTCTACAGATTTTTTACTTGAAAGCAAACACCAAACGGCCGGCAGTTCCCTGAAATTCGGGAGCAATGGTGATCACCCCCTTCTGCAGCTGTCCAACCGGGTGAAGCCCGATATTCTTTTCGCCTTTGTCTTTGTAAATGCAATAAACCGTTTGATCTTGCAAGCTCTGCTGTCCTGTAGCCTGCACATTCCAAACGTCGTCAGCCGTTCGAGAAATCCACCCGATGGGGCGGAGGTCGAATTCCTGGTTTTCTGCAGTTTGGGTGATGGAAGCCAAACGCTTTCTGCTGCTTTTAATCTCGCCGGCAAATCTTTCGTATTCCGAGTTAACTGTTTGGATGATAGCGAGTGCTTTGCCGCAGGCATCCTCGTAGCGTTTCCATTCTGATTCGTCAAAATCCGCCTGGTTTTTATTACGGACTGCTATGAAGTCGACGCTTTCGTCTGCAATCTCATTTTGCAGGCGTTGAATTTGATTAATCCATTTAGGAAAATCGTCCGCACCACCGACCCCAGTACTGACGCCATAATCCAAGATGCCTTTTAACAACACGATTCGTACTAATGGGTCGCAGTACTCTTCAGGTTGGTTATTCAATTTCGAAGAAACCACTCCCTGAATCATTTTCAAAAGAACCTGCGTTTCGATTTCTATCGTTGGAGCCCGGTCACTGCCATCCTCGCTGGTCTCCGTCAAACTGCGTAATTCTCTTAATAATTTTGTCTGGCCGGTTGCACCGATGTAACGACATCTGCTTTTCTTGAAGGGTTTGGATTTGTCTTCTTCTCTTCGATTCAATCGGTAGGTGTAGGAGCGCGGTCTTTCTTGGGGTAATTCTTTTATTTTGGCATCGTCTAGCTTGTTCAGAGCGTAATCGATGTAATAGATATTGATATCGCTAGAATTTAGGTCTGCAGAAGCAGGGCTCTCACGTCCCGGTCTATCGGTAATGATACACCCTGTTTCATTTGGAAAATCCGCTTTGAATACACTTTCCAAGGTTGGCAGGGCGCTCTCACCGGTGTTACCGAATTTCAGGGTTTCTAACTCTGGTGAGTAATTATTGAATTTGTCGGCTAACCAGATTTCCGGGTACTTTGCATATAACTCCTTGCCCTTTTTTAATAATCCCTCTGCTTCCGAAGGGGCTTTTTTCAATCGCGCCCAAGTAGGTTTGTTAAAGAAATCGGACCAAGCGGTATATGCTTCCAGCGGTTTTTGAGTTTTCCATTCCTCGGCTGCTCGCTTGAAATCACCCGTTAAATGATGCTCGGGATTTTTCTGGCAAAATTCGTTTAGCCGGATATAAAAAACAGAAGTGTTTTCTACTTCGTTTGTGATTCTGGCCAGAAGGTAGTCCCGCTTTAAAGTCGCTGCGACCTCGTTTTCCTTTCGGTCTAGGCGTTTAAAGAGCGGAGCCAATTTCTCCCGGAATTTATTGTCGATCTTTGGCAGTCGCCCAATTCTACCCTTGCATTCTGTACGATATGCAACCATTTCCTTTGACAAGGCTTTGACTTTTTTTGCGGTGTCCTCCGTGTCTGGAAGCGTTACTAGCGTAGCAATGCGTTGTTCAAAATCAGCAAGTTTTTCAAGAAATACGTCATGCCTTACCTGAAGCATTTCTTTCTGTTTTTTCCGAACCCGGTCTTCTAGGGAATCGACCCTGCGTTTTCCATCTTCATCGTATATTGCTTTCCGAGCATAATCGATTAGGTCGTAATTGGGCTGCGCAAAATCCATACCTTCGGCAGACGATAATGCACTTTCGAAACTTTTTTGCTGAGCTTCCCGTTCGACCGTTTTACTTTCGATTTGGCTCCATAGTGTTTTGATGGGCGTTTGGTTCTTGATCGATTCCGATAAAGAGTCATGAAAACTTCGTGCTGCTTGCAAATCTTCGGCTTCGTAAAAAGTATTTAGCTCTTCAGTGGCTTCGCTTAAATTACGTTGGAAGCGGTTAGCTTGTAACACCCAGAAAATGCCGCCAGCAACCGACGCCACTAAAAAAAGTGTCACAGCAACGATCAATCGAAATCGTCTACTTTGTTTTTGTTGAACACTGTTTTCATATCGCTTCAATCTTCGTTCTAAAGCCGCAGGCCATGGTTTTTCGAACCGATCGATGGCATGCACCAATCGATTTAATTTTTCCAGAGAAACTTCGCGATCGAGAGCGTTTTCAAGATTGTGAACAGCCTCGTTGAATTGAATATCTGCCGCTTCCTGTTGATCGCATTCCGACAACCACGCCAACGCTTCCGATACCTGATCCCATAGAGGATCATTGGCATCCAACTCGGCAAGCGGCAGTTGGATTTCCCATTTTTCACGCAAAATTTTGCCTTGCACAGCATCAAAGGCAGATAACGCGTCATTGAGTTCATTCACCGTATCCTGCAGAGATTCCCTTGCTTGTTTCGTTTGGTTATCTCGTTTTAATGTTTCAATTTCCGCGGCGATGGCACCTGGGATCGCTACCGACCAAGGGCCTGAGATTTCATGGGAGAGCGCAAGTATTTTTTCCTGATTCTTTGAAGCTTTGTAGCGGTTGAAATCCCCCCTGATTTCTTTCAACCTGGCTTTTTCCCATTCTTTCAGATCGTCCTGCCACCCAAGATTAGACGGATCTTTGGCTATCAATTGTCGTAAAACAGTGATTCGTGATTTGAGTGGTGCCTTACCAATGGCCAGTGCCCGATGTCTCCTTAAAAGATCATTCAGGGGTTCCTGTTCGGCAAATGCAACATCCAATTGCTCAGCCAACTCGAAATTTAGCTTGGGCGGCGTCTGCAGTTCCAGCAAGGACAATAGATAGCACCACTCTTCTAAACGAGGGAAATCGAGGGTTGCAATTTGAGAAAGAACATCAGGATTCTCATTCGCGATATCCAAGGCTTCGCTGCGAAAACCCTGATCGATTAATTGACATATTTTGCGTAGGCGTCGGTTTACCTCTGCAACCGCTTCGCTGTAATGCGCGGAGACATCCAATAACAGATCACGGTCGGCTGTATCGGGCGCGTTTAACGCATCCTCGATTTCATCTAAAAATTCAAAATGATTCATGAGTGTCTAATTTCTTCGGCAGCGTGAAACGCTTCCAACGTCTAAAACTAAAAAACCTGTTGGACCACCGCCTAGTCGATTGAGCGGGAAATCCTGCGAAGTGCTGAGCGGTAAATGGCTCGTTTCATTATCACTTTTCTGTGTCAAGCTTAAATTCAAAGTTCATCTTGTCATTGTCATTCAACCTTAGTTTGAGGGGCTTGCCCATGTCGTCCTCAACAGTCATTGAAAGTTCAATTTCGTATTTCCAATCCTCTTCGAGCTCGCGTTTGATATCGGGGGTGAAGAGTCTCTCCACAATTTTTTCTTCTGACGTGATAGAAAGTGTCCCTTGCAGAGAAAGTTTTTCCGGATCGCCAACGATTTTGAAATCTTCTGTAACCTTAATGTCTTCCTGCTTAAACCGATCCGGATTTCCTGACGCTTTGGCCTGCTCTTCTAAGCGATAGAACAAACACTCATTTGACATCCCATAGGTCTCACCATCAAATCTCATTGCT
>JAQWLH010000095.1 GCA_029247405.1 Mariniblastus sp. | reverse complement strand
AACGCGTGGTTCACAGCAAAATCCATGAGCGTTTTGGTGACGCTATTGTCTGCTGGCTAAAATACGATTTTGCGGAGTCTCCCAGTCACCATCGAAATGTTTGGGCGATTCTGAAAAAGTCGATCGATTTACTCGATAGCGATAACAAGCTGGACTACGTCAAAAAGATAATCGATTTGAATGAGGAGGAACCATTCGCTCCTGCGTGGCTGTCAGCAATGATGGCGGCACGATATCACACTTTATTGGCTCAATCGGCGGAGGAAGGTTCGAAAGATTGGTCGAACAATATTGATTTAGCCAAGAAATCACTGACTTCTGCGATGGAGATCAACCCGTATTTTCCTGATCCAATGCTCGAAATGGTCTACCTGGCTGATTTGTCGGGTGACGCCGAGGGCTCAGAGCACTGGGTTAATCAGGCCAGAGAAAAGGGGTTCGATGATTACGCGATTTTGAAGACGATGATCGAAACTTGCGACACTGCCGAATCCATGATGGCATTCGGCAAATCATGTGCTGACTCCGGCAAGTACGACACGATCATTCCGTTTGCTTTAGTTGGAGCCTACCAAAGATCACAGCAGGAAGTGACCGACCCCGAATTGGTTCGCGAGGTGGTGCGATGCTTGGGCAGCTTGGCTGATGACTTAACACCAAAATACGTCGGCCGAAAAAAGGTGGCGCCAGAATGGTTTAGGTCTGCTCAAGCGGTGATTGCTGCGAAAAACGGCGATCATCAAGTTGCGTCCTCTGCGTTTGATGCCGTTGGAGATGATTTCGTGCTGTCCGTTGTCGATGCGTTTCCTGGTATCGGAAGTTTGGCAAAGGCAAGAGCTCGTGCTGACGCCTATTCGCTTTTACCCGCTGACGCCGTGACTCGGATCGAAGGCCTTTATGAGCAGATGCGAGATGGAAAAGACGTGACGACGGAGTTTGAAAAAGCAATTAAGGAAGTCGGGCAAGTTTCAGCCGAGGTTGCCGACTCCAGCTTTTTAGCTAGGGCAAAAATATTTACAGAGACAAACAAGAGTTATGCGGTTGGCGACGAGACGCAATTGCAATTTGGTGACATGGTGTTATGGGATTCGCCGGTAGAAAGTCAAGTGAAGACGGATTCACCAACATCATTGGAGATTAGCACCTTGGGAGGGGAGGATCACGCGGTGGTGATGTCGAGCTATTACACGCCTGGTCCAAAAACGATCGAAGTTGATTTGGAGTTCTTGGGGAAAACCAACCCATGCGATGCCGAGATTATTTTTGGTGGTTGGCGAGGTTATGGCGTAAGCGGTGTGATTGTCATCAATGGTCCTGGCAAACGCGTTGGTTTTGGCAGCACTGCTTTCGACGGAAATATTGCTCGATTTCAATTCAATGATGATCGAGAAATAATGAAGGTTCGAGCCAATATTGCTGATGGATTTGCGGAGATATTTATCAATGATCAATTGATCGTTCGCTCAACTTCATCACGGATTCAAGCCGATTCAAAAGTTGGTTTGGGGCTCAACGGCTACGGTGAGATGCGTAGCAAAATCAAGTTTTCCAATCTGCAGGTAACGAAATGGGATGCGGTTCCACCATTGGGGGATGCTCAAGCTCTAGTCGCACATTATCAAGAGGAAACAAAAGACCACCCCAGCGATGGGTATGGGTGGCTGTTTCTGGGTTTGGCCGAATTGGAAGTTGCGGGTGCCGATGATGAGCTGCTCTCCGCGGCTCAATTGCATATTTTAAAATCAGTCGCGTTGGGCGTGCCGGAGCTTCAAGCTGCACCGTACTTAGGAGATATTGCAGATCGGAAAGGCGACCGAGTCTCTGCTCAACAACAATATTCGATTGCTTTTGACGAATTGGAAAACGTACCCGTTGAGATTCTTCAAACGGAGGCCTCCGAACAAACTTACGACCGATTTCAAGTCGCTGCGGCGAGGTTTCTTTGGAATGAAATGAGTGACCCCGAACGGGATTTGGAGGCGAGAAGTGCCTTCGTGCAAAAATATGATGACCAATCCAAGCTTAACACGCCAATAGGATCTGGGGCGATTTGGATTGACCAGCGATTGAGTGCACTGGTCCGGTCAACTGACGCAATGGCTGAAACAGCCGAACTTGCCGAAGCAAAAATTGCATTTGAAGAAGCCGACCAGATTCTCGAGGCATTGAAAGTCAGGGAAGGTTTTGATGATTCGGGCGATGCAAAGCAGGACTCGAAGGCGGATGAAGAAGAAGATGAGGACGCGAAGGAAAAGTCCCCTGCTCTTCTGACTGCCGAGGTTGAGGTGCGATCTGCTAAGTCCAAGGTGGATGGGCTTGAGAGAAGTGTTAAGCGTCACCAACAAGCTGCCCTTCGCGCGATTGACTCTGCAATCAAGGGTAGTAGTCTTGATACGGTAGATGAGCTGGAGGCTTTGAAAACCGCAATCGAAGCGAAGTCATTGTTTAACCGGAATTCAACTGACAGTCCCAATTATCTCGACGCTGACGGGCTGACGACGTTTCCTGTTCTGCGTGATTATTTGCGATCAGAATGGCAAGAATTTTATAAGTAGCTCGACTCAACTTAGTCGTTCAAGTCAGGCTCGTTGGTGGGGAACAATTTTGGACTCCGGCTCGATCATTGGCAGTCTCGCGCGGCTGGTTTGACGATTTGGAGCGGACTCGATTTCCATGGCCCCCGCATCTGATGAGGCGAGTTCGAGTGCCTCGGTCAGCTCAATCTTTCGTATGACCGTTGTTGATTTTGAGCCCATTGAGTGGAGATGTTTGCTTGTCGCAACGACTCAACCGCCACGGTAAGCAGCGAGGGAAGTAAAAGTTCAGAGTCATCAGGGGGACCGTATAATTTTGGTAAACAAGAAACAGTCGTTAGCCTGTTGATTTCAGTGGGCAATCCACGACAATAACGGTCCTTTTGTCGCTTTTTCACGGTTCGGTTGATCTGGTTTTTGATCGTTGTTGGCTTGGATTGAACCGAACGTCATAAACTTGATTTGTAAACTATGAAGCGTCCCATGCTACGAAATCAAATGTTGTCGTTCTGCCTATTGCTCACTTTGCTTTGCGTTCTCTTTGCAGGCGGAATGGGTGGTCCATTTATCGGGTCGGCAAATTCTCAAGAAATTGTGTCAGCGCCTCAAACTGCAGCCTCAGCTGATTTGGCTGCGAAAAACCAGCCGATGATTGTGGGAAAGCCCGAAGCCTTTATCGGGCGGCCCTATGGGATTGGGCGAGTCAAATTTCGTTTGCGACCAGGCGACGAAATGATTCAGAGAGTCGGAGCGACGCTTCTGACCGAAGCTGATAATCGGATTTTGTATCCTGTAATTAATCGCTCAGCATTCGTTGAATTGTTTGGGCAATTGGCCAATGGAAACGGCGGGAGTGACACGGGACAGGCACGGACGGCGTGGTTTTTATTCAAAGGCGACCAACCTTTACAATTAAAGTTGCAAGGCAGTGATGGCATCGCATTTCAAGTGCAGGTCAATCCCGTCAAACGCGAAAGACAATTTAATCGTTTTGCAAAAGAGTGGTGGCAAAATTTCAATCGTTCAATTCGGATGCAGATTGAAAATAATGACTACACGCCCATGGTGGAAACCTACTTGCAGTCATTGATTTCGAAAAGAATGGGCTTGCCGATCTCGGAACCTTATCGAGGCGAGAGAGATCCTCTAATTAAGACCTTTGAGTTGATGTTCGATGTGGAAACGTTGCGTAACGATACCATTCGAAAGTTGATGCAATCGGGAGTGAGAGAGGAGGCCGCAGATCAACCGGTTCCTCCCAACATCGAGTGGACTTCGGTTGAGGTCGATGAGAGTATTTTAAACAATATCGACATTGAACCGATTGCAAAATGCGTTCCCAAGGAATGCTTTTATCTGAGGTTCGGTTCTTGGGAAAACCAGTTGTGGCTTCAGCGGCTTCTCGAGGAATTCGGTGGTGACTTAAGTCGGATGATTCGAATACGTGGATTCAAACATCGGGTCCAATCTAAATTTTTAAATCAGTTAGCGATTCGATCAACAAAGTTGGATCAGTACTTTGGCGGTGCTTGGATTAATGACGTTGCTGTCATTGGCACTGATACTTATTTCGCTAGTGGATCGGCCGTTGGTGTTTTGCTGCACGCCAAGAATTCAAAAAAGCTGGAGAAAAATCTTCGGGCAAAACGCCGACAATTTGCACGGGAAAATACGAAGATTGGTGTGACGATCGAGGAAGTTCCTGTTCTTAACGGTAGTGCCACAATTGAATTTCTGTCGACGCCTGATAACCGATATCGTTCTTATTACGCCATTAGTGGTGACTGCCATTTGATGACAACGTCGAAAGTGATTGCAGAGCGGTTCCTTGAGTCGGGGCGTGGGATTGGTTCGCTCGGCGAATCGCCGGAGTATCTATATGCGAGGTACAAGATGCCGCTGGCGCGTGAGGATACCGTTTTTGTGTATCTCCCGACTGGTTTTTTTCAGCAGTTGTTGACACCGCAATATCAAATCGAACTTCGCCGTCGGAATCGAATCGTCACAGATATGAATCTGTTGGAACTAGCGAATCTTGCGGCCAAGAGTGAGGGCCAATTGGATTTGGATACTCCCGAATTGGTCGCTAAAGGGTACTTGCCGCAAGGTTTTGGTTACCGCCCTGATGGCGGTAGATACACCAAGGAAAACGGACGGTTGAGCGATTCGATTCGTGGCCAGCGTGGTTTCTTTAAACCAATTCTTGACACGCCATTATTGACTGTCACGCAAGATGAGTCGGATTGGTACACGGAAAGATCCACCTTTTTTACACAAGCCATCCCTTCTCTTGACCCAATGTTTGCCGCAATCAAGCGAACCAAATACAAGAACAATATTGAGCGAGTTGTTTTTGATTCCAAGCTTGCTCTGTTTGGCGGAGAGAAATATGGATGGCTGATGTCGATGCTAGGTCCACCGCTGACCAAAGAAGTCGCGAGTGGACCTGATGATATCGTGCGTTTACAGGCAAGCATGCGCGGGCGAGATGGTCGGAAATCACCGCTGATCTACCAAGTTTTTGCTGCGGTACAGGATCAAGTGGATTTGTCAGTAAGTTTGCAGCCGGTTTCGACCGTTAAAATGCTTCAGGCGTTGCGAGAAGTTCCGGGCTATCTCGGGGCCTGGCCGAGTCCCGGTCTCACCGACTGGATGCCTGCGTTGGGTCGAGATCCCGACGAGTTCGGTTATACGTACTCACGAATTTTAAAACTGTGGAAGCTGCAATGGCAGGGGATTTCAGTTCTCTCGTTTGATCAACAGCGTTTGGAATCGCTCAAGTCAAGTTTGACGATCATTGACAAACCGAACAACAAGCCAATTGACGAACCGATGAAATCTCAAATTCGTTTGGTCGTTGGTGATTTGGCAAATTCTAAATTACGAGGTTGGGCCAACTCGTTAAATTATCGCAGAAGCTGGCAGACTTCTGTCGCCAACGTGCGTTTGTTCAATTTATTAGAGCAACAGTTTCGCATCCCGCCGGAATCAGCACGGACGATCGTCGAACGGATGCTCGATGTCGAATTGGTCTGTTCTTTGAGGGGGAATTACCAATTGGTAACGCTTCCTTCCGGTCGCAAGATTTGGCACTCCGATGCGTGGCCAAGTTTTACGCGCCCCGAACTTCCGGAGGGGCACACTGCCCCATTTTTGAAATGGTTTCGAGGGCTTGAGTTAAATGTCAGCAAAGGCCAAACCTTTTTTATGGTTCAGGGGTTCTTGGATATCGAGCGGATGCCCGCCAAATCACCACTTCCAGCATTCGACGACGTCTTTAAAGGGTTTGGAAGTCTGCTTGGTGGCGGTGAGAAGTCGGTTGATTCCGAGAAGAAATAAGCGTGTTGGACTGCCCCGAGGGGGCCCTAGGATGCAGTTAAATTTTGGAGCTTAACGGAATCTTTGGGGTAAATCGTGGCTCGACCACCAAATTACCTTTAAATTCGCTGCCTTGATTTATAGATTGAGACCGGCAAGTTAAATTGCTTTTTAGTTGCTGTTGGCGGCAGGGTTGGGCAAACGCTCGACCACAATGAATTTTGAGATGGCATGTTCGCAACGGACGGGCTGAGAGCACCTGTCGAGCTCACCAGCAAACTGACTCAACCAAGTAATTAAAGGGAATTATTGACGTGAATGGATTTTCGATAAAGCATCCTCTTTTATTTTCAACGTTGATATTGGCCATTGGTATCTTGAGCACGGGCTGTAACAAGTCCGACTCACAAAGGAACTCCACGAACAAAACAATTGACGGTTCTGCCAACGGTAAGAAAAAACTTGTGATTGCAGCAATTCCTAAAAGCACCGGGGGGGAGTTCTGGGAAACTGTGGAGGTGGGGGCCCGTGATGCTGCGGAAGAGTTTGGCGTTGAATTAAAGTGGCAAGGAACGCTGACGGAAACCGAGATCGCTGAACAAAACAAAATCATTGAGAGTATGATTAATCTGGGGGTCGATGGAATGGCGATCGCACCACTCAACAACAAGGCGACCTCCAAGTCAGTGGCAGCTGCAGTTTCGGCTGGCATTCCAGCTGTTGTCTTTGATTCCTCACTTGATGGCGATGCCCATGTCGCATTTGTTGCCACCGATAACGTGGCCGGTGGTGCTTTAGGCGCTAACCACATGCTCCAAAAGCTGGGTGAGGGCGAAAAAAAGATTCTCATCCTGCGCTACGTTCAAGGAACGGCGAGCACGGAAAATCGAGCCAAGGGATTTATTGAAACGGTAACTGCGAGCGGCATGAAAGTCGTCGGAGATCCTTATCCAGAAGACGGAACAGTCGCGGGTTGCAAAAAGACGGCGTCTAATACGCTCGAGAGATTTATTAATGAAGGCAAGCTTGGACTTGATGGGATTTTTGCCTGCAATCTGAACTCGGCCATTGGAATGGCGGCCGCGCTCGACGACCTCCGTAAAAGCAACGTGAAAGTGGATGTAACTTTTGTTGGCTTTGACACTTCCCCCAAGCTGATCAAGGGCCTCCAAGCTGGAGATATCGCAGCACTTGTTTCTCAAGACCCCAAAAAAATGGGATACTTGGCTGTTGCAACGACCGTCAAACATCTTCGGGGAGAGCCGATTGAAAAGATTGTGGATACGGGGGTCGAGTTGGTAACGGCTGAGCGACTTGAGAAGGAACCGGCGGTTCGCGTATTGGTTGGATTAGAGTAACCGGGCTTACCGCATTCGGCTGCAGCGGAGCCCATTCCCTGACGGAATCTAATCTTGAATGCGGGTTCTCCTCGTGCCAACAACTTCAGAGGCAAAATTGATAGCTCGTTTAAAGATGGCGAATATCTCCAAGAGCTTTGGTGCAACTCGCGCTTTAGTTGATGTGGGGTTAGAGGCCTTTCCGGGCGAAGTGTTGGCTTTGGTAGGTGAGAATGGTGCTGGTAAAAGCACGCTGAAGAAAATACTCTCGGGCGCGCATCTGCCGGATTCCGGGCAAATGTGGGTGGATGGAAATTCGTACAATCCGAAGACCCCCCAAGCGGCCCGACAGGCTGGGATCGCGATGATCTACCAAGAGCTTTCGCTTGCTCCGCACCTCTCAGTCATGGAAAATATTGTTCTTGGTGTCGAGCCAACGGTTGGGCCACTTGTTAAATGGGGCGAGGTTTATCGACGTGCTTCCGAGGCCCTGCATGAAATTGGACTTGGAGATATTGATCCAGGGATGAAGGTCCGCAGGCTCTCTCTTGCTCGTCAACAAATGGTTGAAATTGCCCGTGCAATTGCGTTTGACTGCCGAGTTTTGGTGTTCGACGAGCCAACGAGCAGTTTGACAAGCAGCGATATTAAGCACCTGTTTGCATTGATTCGTCGACTGAAAGATCGAGGGATTTCAGTCATTTATATTTCTCATTTCCTTGAGGAGGTTAAGGAGATCAGTGATCGAATTCTAGTTCTTCGCGATGGCGCATCCGTGGGAACCGCCGCAACCATGGGAGCGAAGGCGAGTGAGATCGTCTCCATGATGGTGGGCCGTGAAGTCGAACAGCTTTACCCTCGTTCCCCTCGGAAACTTGATGGCGAGGTTTTGCTGGAAGTTAACAAACTCTCTGGGATGGACAAGCCAACAGCGGCGAGCTTGGAAATCAAACGTGGAACGGTAACGGGTATTTCGGGTTTAATTGGGGCAGGCAGAACGGAATTGATGCGGGCGATTTTCGGCTTGGATCAAATAAAAGACGGGGAAATCAAATTCGGAGTTTTTCGAGGGGCGGCAAAACCTGTCACGCAATGGTCTCGTGGAATGGGAATGGTTAGCGAGGACCGCAAGCATGAGGGCTTGGCCCTCAATCTCTCCATCGCGGACAACATCACACTTCCAAAATTGTCGGGGCTGGGACTTACTGGATGGTTTCGACGGCTCGTCTTACCGTCTCGGCAAAAAAAATGCTCACTCCAGTGGATCAATAAAGTAAACATAAAATGTTCGGGACCGGCAGCATCCGTTGCTTCGCTATCGGGTGGCAATCAGCAAAAGGTTGCGATCGCGAGGCTCTTTCACGCCGACGTTGACGTGTGGTTACTCGATGAGCCGACGCGTGGAATCGACGTCGGATCGAAGGCTCAAATCTATGAGTTGATCAATGAATTGGCTGCAGGTGATCAAGGCAGTGGGCGAAAGCCAAAGGCAATTTTATTAATCAGCAGTTATCTTCCCGAGCTGCTCGGCGTCTGCGATGAAATTGCGGTGATGGATCGTGGCAGGCTAAGTAAAGCTCTACCGGTTTCACAATGGGACGAGCACAAGTTGATGATGGTTGCGACGGGTAATCTGAAAACAGAAAAAGGACGCGATCCGAGAAATTTATGACTGAATTACATTCCCCACCTAAAACATCAATCTGGCAATCGAATTGGGTCAATACGCTTGGCCGTTTTGGTGTATTGATCGTCGTGTTTGGCTTTTTCGCTTGGAAAGTCGAAGACGGGAAATTTTATACGCCGCGTAATTTAGAAAACATTGCCCGCCAAAGTGCAGTTTATGCAACCGCAGCCCTCGGGATGACTCTGGTCATTATCACGGCTGGAATCGACCTCTCAATCGGATCGGTCATCGCCTTAACGGTGGTCGGTGTCGCTTGGATGTTGAATCTACCAGCGGGTGCTAACGATATTTTGATTAACCGCTATCCCGTTGGCCTGCCGATTTTAGCGGTGATCGGGGGAGTCGTTTTGGCGACGCTCGCCGGTTTAGCTAACGGAGTGATGGTGGTCTGGCTCCGGATTTCACCCTTTATTGTGACTTTGGGAACGATGGGCGTGTTTCGAGGTCTGGCGAAAGGTATCTCGCAGGAGAAAGATATCTATCCAGAAGTCGATACTTGGATCAGCACGATCATGGAACCAACTTTGACGAATCCGGACCGTGACTGGATGCTGCTACCTCCAGGCGTCTGGTTGCTGTTGGTCTCGGCGCTGGCCGGGGCATTCCTGCTGAGATACACCCGACTGGGCCGACACATCTACGCGGTTGGGTCAAATGAAGAGACAGCCAGGCTCTGCGGCGTACCGGTCGGGCGGACGAAAATTATCGTGTACATGTTGGCGGGAATGTTCGGTGGTCTGGCTGGGCTGATGCAGTTTTCGTTCATCAGCGGAATCGGACAACCGACAACGGGAATCTCTTATGAGCTATTTGTTATTGCTGCAGTGGTCATTGGGGGGGCAAGCCTGATGGGTGGAGAAGGCACAATCATGGGCAGTGTGATCGGCGCGTTGATGATTACCATACTCTACATGGGAGGGCAGCAAGCGGGATGGCCCAAATGGGTTCAAGAAATGGTGATCGGCGGGATCATCATTGCGGCGGTTGCATTGGATCAATTGCGGCATCGAGGCAACGCCTAGTCGAATGTCGACGTGTAGTTATTTCGACAATTGGCGAATCTTATCCGAGATTGACTTTGTCTTTTGACTTGCCTCCCCTAGCGGCAAGCCCGCCGGAACCCCCGGTCGTAAATGACCGACATCAGCGAGCCAAGCCAGCTGGTTGATTTTTTGGCGTTGCCGAACCAATTGGAGAAGCTCGTTCTGTTGGGGGGACGTGTTTGGCAAAGATTTATCCAAGTTGAGTCTTTGCAAAACAATTTTCGCAAAGACTCGGTGACCCGCATTGTCAAAATGCACGCCATCTTTTGAAAATGAAAACTCAGGCTTCGCTTTCCGTTTCTCGTTTAGGAAATTCTTAATGGGAGAGTGCACATCGATGACGAAGCAGTTGGCATTGTTGATTTCAAGCATCCACTGGGCGTACCTCTCAATTACTTCGGAGTCATAGTTTTCGTAAATTTTCGTCCAGAGGAATTGTTTTGAATCAAGGGGAACCAGCCCACCGGCTTTTCGCATTGGTAAGGCATCGAAAGGGGGCGGAGTTATTAAGATTAGAGGGATGTTTGCGGCGGATGCGGAATCAACGATTTTCTGAATGCCGGTTTTAAATCCCTCGAATCTTTCTTCTGCAAACGGATGGTAAATGCCATCGTTCATGCCGTAGCAGGCGAAAACAAGATCGGGTTTAGTTTTCTTGAGCGCCCGCAAAAGTCGCTCTTGCACGTTGGGGCGTGGAAAGGGATGGGCAGGCTCTGAAAAGCCGGAACACGTTTCACTCGGAAGACCCAAGTTGATGAACTCGGGTACCGAATCTTGAGTTGCGAGCAAGGTCGCTTCCATTTGGTTGATCCACTCACCAGCGTAGGTGTTGGAGTCGCCGAGAAAGACAACTCTTTTTGAGTTTAGTAATTTGGTTTTAAACCCGAGGGCGCTCGCTGTGGTTTGGGAGTGACCAATGATTCCTGTCAATTGACCTCGGGTTTGATTGGGTAAATTGTCCTGAGCGAATGTTGGGGATAAATATGAATAAAAAAGAAGAAGAGAAAATGTTAGTTTTAAGCAGATGGGTCTTTTCGACGCATGATTTGATTTTTCCATACCGATGCCCGCGCTTGAACCGCGGTGCAGCCGACAGTCACCCATTGGGAACGATTGATGTTTCACCTCGGCCAACGATGGACTTGGAACAATTTCTCTACGAAACCGGGGTGGGTTAGTCGAGTCCAGTGTGAGTTGAATTCTTACTGTCATCGTGGTGCCTGAATGTGAAGTATTATCCATGAACTTAGCTGCAAGTTTTAATGGTCGCAACGTAACCGAGCAAATGAGAAAGGACAAAGTTTTTGAGTCGGGGCATTTGGCAAGCAAGGTGGAAACCGATTGCAACCTTGCGTATATTTAGAGTCAGTAGTCAGTCAAAATCCAATGGTCGATGGCTTCATGCAAGACCGTGATGAATGATCATGCTGAAGGATTGAATTAATGGAATTGGTAATTGCATTGCTCGCATTGACGGCGATGGAAATCGTTCTTGGTATCGACAACATTGTCTTTATCACGATCGTTTCAGGCAAACTGCCGAAGGACCAACAACCGCTCGCTCGGCGACTGGGATTGGCGCTCGCTTTGCTGACTCGGCTTGGTTTGTTGTTTGCGCTTTTTTTTATGGTTCACAGTCAATCGCTTCAGGAGCCAATTTTTAAGCTCACGGACCTTGGCGTACCGCAATCTCTAGTAGAGCGGATGAGCGTCACCGACACCTCCGATCATATTCAGGTGCCCGCTGAGGTGATGGCTGAAATCAATCGCGGACACTACGACGAATCCAATGGGATATCTTGGAAGGACTTGATTCTATTTTTGGGCGGGTTATTTTTGGTCGGAAAAAGTGTCTACGAAATTCACGACGAATTCGGACATAAACAGGAGCACGAGGTCTCCGGTAGCAGCCAAATGTTCGCGAGTGTTTTGATCCAAATTGCTTTGTTAGATGTCGTGTTTTCTTTGGACAGCGTAATTACTGCAGTTGGAATGGTCGACGACGTTTGGATAATGGTAGCGTCGATTGTGATGGCTGTCGTTGTGATGCTAATTTTCGCAGAGCCCGTAAGTCGGTTCGTCGAGACGCACCCAACGTTGAAAGTTCTGGCTTTGAGCTTTTTGATCTTGATCGGTGTGATGCTGATTGCCGAGGGAGTCGGAGCCCACATGGATAAAGGTTACATTTACTTCGCGATGTTCTTTGCGTTAATTGTCGAGGTGTTGAATATTTCGCTGCGATCCAAGGCCCCGAAGGATGTTCAAGTGGTGAACGATTAAAGTGATGGTCATGCCAAATTCCGGCGGAGCTTGGAAACCAGTCGCCTGAAACTGGTTTTTGGTTGAGAGGTTGGTGTGATTATTTTGATTCAGTCTGAATTCTGTTTGACGGGAACGAAACATTTTGCCAATGAGGTATAGCGAGTTAACTGCTGGCAGTTCAGTTCGGTCAGCGAGTAGTAGTACGGTGAAAAAGTAGATCTTGGATTAAAAGTAAGTGTTTAATTTCGTTCTCAATTTTGAATTGCGTCAGACCTGGTTCAGTCGAGTGATGCTTTCGCTTGTCGTTTACTTGAGTTCGATGGCGGCTTGTACGCTCCAACCCACTTACGCGCAGAGATCAGACCGCCAGTTTCGAGAGTTCGATCGGACGATGGTCCATTCTCCCCAAGAGATGTTTCGCGATCTGTCCAAGTTAATAACACAAGAACGGGATAACCCACTGGCCGATTTAGATCCTGAAACAATTAAGAAACTTAACAACCTTGGTAAGCAGTTTATTGAAAACTTGGACGATGGTCAGAAGAAGAAGGCACAAGAGTTCGCTGAAAAATTCCTTCGTGAAAAGGGTTTGAGTTCACCCGAGGGCAAGGCATTGATGGATCAGTTTGGTGTGTCTCCAGAAATCCAGAAGCAGCTTGCCCAAGAGTTTGAGGAACTCAGTTCGGCTGATTTGAAAAAATTTCGTGAGCTAATTAGCCGGCGCGGACCGGGAGCAGGATTGGGGGGGGGGCTGCCGCCGAGAAAAGGGGATCCGGGTTTGGATTCCGAAAAATCGGCGAGTGAGGAGTCCAGTCAAGATTCAGCGGGTGCTGGCGTGAGGGCGAATCAGGGCCCCGGTGAGGCCCCCGGAACGACGAAGGGCTCAACGAATCCTTTCGACGCTAATGAGTTTGCAAAACGCCAAGGCCGAGAGGGAGCAGATGCGGTGGGAGGCAAACCGGGGGAGGAGCCAGTGAAGTCTCGACTGGCTCAGAAAGGGCAACCTTCCGGGGCGGAGGCTTCGTCAGGTCTTAACAATTTAAATCAGCCAAACACCGACGGTGTGAAACTCCCTCCACGTGATGGGGCTGACGATGCGGATGACCAACTTGTCCCTCCCGATGGGAAGCCTACCGGTGTGGGACAGCCTGGTCAGCCCAATCTTGGGATGCTTAACGATCTCGCGAAACGATTGAAAGCTGAGCGAGAGAAAAGCGTGCGAGCCAAGGGATCAGATCGGCAGTCGCCAGCAAAAAACAAAAACAAAAACAAAAACAAAAGCAAAGGCAAAGGCAAAGGCAACGGGGAAACGGGGGGGATGTCTCCGGAGATGCCAGCGAGAGCTCCAGGGTTCAATAATCAGTTTGAGGAGCAGTTTCAATCGTGGTTAAAAAGTCAAGCAATTGAAAAACGTTTTCGAGATTGGAAGAGTTCTGCCGGCGCTTCGCAGCTTCAAAATCAAAAATTGGAAGCCGCAATTAAAAAAGGGTTCAAGGGCCTTGGCAACTCCCTCAAGGACACTCTCGGCGAAGGCACGGCTGAAGGGGTTTCAAAGCGAGAGCTGAGAGACAAGATTGACCGGGTTTTACTCAAAGCGTCTACCGGTGGAATTGATTCACAGGCAAATGAAGCTGAATCGGGAATCACAGGCTCATTGAACAACGCAATTGATGGGTTTCTTGATCGGATGCATGAGTCCGTCAATCGACGCAAAAGTGACCGCGATGCACGCTCGAAACGGGAGCGAGAAGCCCGGCGAGGCCGATCAGGCGATCGATCTGAAGATGAGCGTAGCGGAAAATCTGGCTCTTCCGCTTCAGATGTAAATAATCGAGAGTCTGGGTCGAATGGGGATTCGGGCTTTGACGACGTCCCTCGTTCCTTGGGTGACGATTCGGATTCAGGTTTCGCAATTCTTGAAAATCTTTCCGGTGTTCCAAAAGTGGACGTGCCGCTGTTGTTGTCTGTCTTGGGAGTGATTGGGTTTTTCGGATTTTTGTTTTTCTTGATTCGAAACTATGTTGGTGAAGCTGGTTTGATTCCGTCTCGTAAATTTGGCAAGTCGTTTCGTTCCGCCAAGATTCGGTCTCCCAAAGATTTAGTCGAAGCGGTTGATTATTTTATCGTAAACAAATTTGGATCCGATTCACGCTGGTGGAATGCCAAACACGCTCAAGAAATGCTCTGTGCTGGGGCACCGGGTTACAGTGCAAAAATATCGAACCTACTAAAGGACTATGTGCGAGCTCGGTATACGAGATCAGATGCTCCTCTTCCGAATGAAGCGCAGCAATCCTACAAAGCGATTTTACAGGAACTCTCAAAACAGGATTTGAATCACACCGCCCCTGAACAGTCGGTGGAGACCGTTGTGTCGCCCGAAAAGAGGGGTGAACTGCCGACGTTGGCCCAAGGTGCAAAGGTTGAGTGACCAATGCCGCTGAAAGATCGCGATCTTAAATTTGTTGATCAGGGTTTTGTTGACAAATCGTCAACCAGATTAGGTTCAAAGTTTTTGCTGTGTGTCGTTGTCACGTGGTTAACGTTGACTTCAAACCTCCTCTCTCAGCAAGTGTCAGAATCGAATTGGAAACGTGGTTACCACGGATTTAACATGATCGTTGAGGGGATCGGCCTCGAACATCAATCGATCCGTGCGTGGCAAGCGATTCCTGAAAAAGAAAAGATTGTTGTGCTCCTCGGTGACTTGCGACCAAATCTCAGATTGGCGGGTTGGTTGAATGTTGATGGCTATCTAAAGAGGGGTGGCGCAATGTTAGTGGCATCTGACACGTCAGGACCGCTTGGGCGACTGGGGATTAATTTTATTGGAAGTGAAGTTAACGCACGGGAGGATTTGGATTCCTTCAGTGGGTTCGCAGATTGCCCAATCATCTCCGACGTCGAATTGCCGATCCCAAATATATACGGACTTAGGATGGTTACGAATCGACCGGGTGTTTTGTACAAGGACCCGGCTTCAATATGGGATCCTTTAGCCTATCTTCCTCCAGTTATGGAGACTCAGCGAAAACTCTTATTTTCCGCGGGGGGAGAGAATGCGGAGGGGGGCAAGTTGATTTGTTTTTCGGACCAGTCCGTTTTCTCAAATCAAATGCTGATGTGCGGAGACAATGCCGTCGTGGCGAAATTGAGTCTCCAGTATTTGGCGGGCTTGAACCGAAAGTACATCTTGTTTGTTGGAAACGGAGAAATTCAACAAAAAGTCAGTCCGTCTGACTTGAACGTCGAAATTCCTCAACCAACTCGTGAGGAGGTGGTTGATGCCCTCAAGGAACTACCTCCGTCAGCGCTGCTTGAATTTGCTAATTCTGTAGTCTCGATGGTTGAGGATGAGAATCTGGTTAACGAATACCTTGGTGCGAGCGTTGACAAAATCCGGCCTGAAATAGTTAATCGTTTTTTCATTTTTCTCGCATTTGTAGTCGCTTGCGTCGTTGCCTTGGTCGTCTACATCTGGCAAAAAAAGCTGTTGCGGAAATCGACTAGCGATATCGTCAGTGCGAAAGCTGAGCGAAACCGAAAGGATAAGAACCGGTTTGGTAAAAAGGATGCGAGTAAGGCCAAGCTAACCTTTGAACGTCAAATGGCGGTTTTGGCAATGCTGGATTCGTTTTGTCTCGAACACATCGATCGAAGATTTAACGATCTCGCTGCCTTTCCAGATGAACTTCACCTTCCAGATGATGTTTTAGGGTTGGCAATTCGAGATGAAATGCGTGTGGTCGGTGATGATTTTAAAATGAGGCCAAGGGCATTTTGGACGAAAAAAAGGCTGCTGCGTGTCGAAACGGCGATGTCGCGATGGCGCGATTGCCTTAAAAGTAGAGTGGCTGCGGGAGGTGGTCATTCCACCGACGAAAATATCAGACGGACGGATGTTAATGGGGCCATGGGCACGCGGTGAAAGACAACTCATTGCCGGTTGAATACAATCGGTTCGCAAACGAAACAATCATAGAGGAACGTGTGAGTAATACGATCAATCTTCAGGCGATTGCCCAAGAAGCCAATGAGCTTCGGGAGGCTGCATTAAAACGTCTCAGTCGAACACTTGTCGATTTGGAACCCGTAATTGAGCAGGTAATGATTGCGACGATGGCTCGTGGGCATGTGCTGCTTCAAGGCGTTCCTGGGACGGCCAAAACGACACTCTGTCGGACGTTGGCGATTGCACTCGGTTTGGATTTTCGCCGGATTCAATTTACTCCAGATCTGCTGCCTTCGGACGTCACGGGAACGCGGATTTTGGATCAGCAAAAGTCGAAATTTGTGCTGCAGACTGGGCCCATTTTTTGCCAGCTACTACTGGCGGACGAACTCAATCGTGCTCCAGCGCGGACGCAGTCAGCCTTGCTCGAAGCGATGCAAGAGAGTCAGGTCACGATTGAGGGTGAGACTTTAAAGCTGCCTGAGCCATTCATCGTGTTGGCAACACAAAATCCGATTGAACAAGAGGGCGTTTATCGACTCCCGGAAGCCCAGCTCGATCGATTTATTTTTCGAGTCAATGTGGGCTACCCGAATCGTGAAAGCGAGATTGATTTATTGGAGCTTCAAGAAGCTGCTCCCACTGAGTTAGCACGATTGTGTAACACCGAGCAGATTTTACGCATACAAAATGCTGTTTCCCAGGTTTTCGGCAAGCGTGAAATGAAAGAGTACGTTGTCGATCTGATTCGAGAAACGCGACAGCATCGAGATGTGATGCTGGGAGCCAGTCCTCGAGCGGGGATCTATTTGCTTCGCGCTGCCCGCTCAAGGGCGTTGTTGCACGGTAAGGATTTCTTTTCGCATGAAGATGTTCAGGCAATTGCGCACTCGGTCCTTGAGCATCGCGTGATCGTCCGTCCCGAGGCAGAGCTTTCGGGGCAAACAGTTACGACGATCATCAATGAGGTCATGAAAGCAGTGCCCATCCGAGGAGTCGGATAGAGCATGCTCACCCTACGTAGCAGTTTTATCGTCGCCGCGTCAGTGTGGTTGCTTTTCATGTCTATCATGCAGCGCCATGAAGCCATGGCCCTGATTTGTCTGGCATCTCTGATTTGGGTGTTGCTCGAATGGATTTTATTTCAAAGGATTATGTTTGCTTCTGGCAAGTCTCTATTGGATTGCGTGCGTTCGATTGACGGCAGCGCGGAAGAAATAATTACGATGGTTGCTGATCGAACTTATCAGGTTCGTTTGAGAGGCAAGTTTCCGGCTCGTGCTGTGGGGTATCGTCTGGTCATTCGTGACACAGTGCCTGTTACTTTTAATGTCGACAAGGGCCAGGCATATCAAGTCATCGACTGCTCCCGAAAAAGTGATTTCGAACTTGATTATGAAATCCAAACTCCCATTTGCGGCAAGATGGTCTTCCCAGGCATCCAATTGGAGATTTCAGATTTTTGGGGTTTTTTTAGAACAGAACAATTCGTGCCAGTGAGTCAGAAAGTAACCGTATTGCCATTCCTGATTCGGCCGCAGACAACCGTTTCTGTGCTCAAGCACAACAATCTTCAGCGTCACATCGGCCACCACCGCAACAGGAGTTCTGGCGTTAGTTCCGAATTGCTGGGGATCCGCGATTATCGCGTCGGCGACCCACCGCGGACCATTGCCTGGAAACCCACGGCACGACTTGGCAAACTCATGACTTGTGAATTCGAAAGTGAAGTTCCCATCCGGGCGACGATCATTTGTGATTTGGCAGCCTATCAATTTCAAGGTCGCCCCGGACCGTCTCCCGCTGATCGTGCCATCATGGCAGCAGCGTCAATCGCCAAGCTTCTGTTGGCTGACCGTGACCCGGTCGCGGCGATATTGTTGAGAACTGAATCCGCGATGCGGGTGAACCATGGGTCCGGAGAAAGACAACTGACGAGGATCCTTCAATATCTCCTAGCCTCGTCAAATCCGAATCCGTCACTGCATCATTTGGATGCTGATAATTTAGTCCAAATTGTTTTCGAAAATGCCTCTCGACGTTTTCCACAGTTATTTGATGAACAATTTAACTATGGTCCTGCACGCGGCAGGTGGCTGGGACTCCGTGGTAACGTACAGTATCGACAGCGGCGTTCATTAGCAGTGGTCCTTGAGCATCTTTTTAGCCTTGAGGCGGGGATGTCGACCCGAATGCAGTTCGATGACGAAGCGATGCGAGCGGGGTGTCTTCAATACATCAATCGATTTGTTGTCGTCTCTGATGCAACAAGTGTTTCGTTTGAACTGCCATGGGAAGATCCTGGTCGCTGGCGAGAGGCCTGTCATCGGACCACGCAGTCGCTGTGCGATCATTTGACAGATGCTCGTCACCGAGCCATCGACAATGAGCTGTATGTCTTGATCGCACCTGAACCGGTTGATTATAAGGGGCTCGAAATGGTCGAAAACGCGGTCAAAACGGCGATCGCAGCACGCCATCGAGTGATTTTTGTCGCTCCATCGGTTCCCGCTCAAAACAGCGTTATTCATGACCCTGTTGCTGAAAGAATCCTGGCTGCGAATGATCATCGGGGGTTGTCAAGCACTGACAGTGAATTGCAGTGGCGACTGACTGCATTGGGGGCAGAATTTGCGAGAATCGAAGATCCTGATTTGATGCAAATCGTGGCCATGCAAATTGGCTTGCTTCAATCAGGCAAACATCGTGGCAAAAGTTCAAGGGGAAGAGCTTGATGGAATTGATAGACCCCGTAAAAAAAGCAGATGTTGCGAATCCAGCTTCGAATGCCAAGCAATCGATCTATCGTCTTCGTCCACTTGAGACGCTGTCGCTTCTCGCAGTGCTGAGTGGGCTGATTGCCCTGGCACTGAGTCAATTCGAAGGGGTTAAGCTGTTTCCTTTTTGGTTGATGGTTTTCTTTTTTGCGATGATGGTTTGGTTGCGTTCTGCGTGGGCGATGACCTGCTTGCTCGTTGTTTTGTTGACGATCAAATTCTTCAAGCCGTTCGAAGCTTCATACAATCAACTTTTTGCCTTTGAGTTTCTCTTCCCTGAAGATATTTTGTTCACTTTGTTGTTGCTGGCGTTTGCGGGGGTGAGTTTCCGTTATTTGGAGATCCATAAGTATTACTTAGGCTTTTTCCGCAAGTTTGATCTAAGGCCGTCTGGCGAAGATCAAAGTCTGGCCGAGCGAAATTTTCCATCTTTGCTCGGTGGACGTTGGTGGTTAATGCCAGCTTCGGTTGGTTTGGCGTTTACATTGCTATACGTTTATCCTCTGGATCAAACTTCAGTTCAGAAATACTGGATTCGTCCCGCGCCGATGCGGCTGATCGTCCTGTTTGGCGTCC
>JAQWLH010000078.1 GCA_029247405.1 Mariniblastus sp. | reverse complement strand
CCTCGCTTACTTGAATTTTTGATTCAGCATGAAAACGTATCTGACGTTTTGAAAGCGAAAACACACAAGCCGGAATGGCTGTCAATTCAGACGTAGCCTTGATCGCTTGATCTAGCAGATCTTCCTTCGCAACAATTCGATCCGCTAAGCCGACAGCCATGGCCTCATCATCTCGGTAGTTGCTGCCCATGGTTACCATGGCTTGAAACGCTTCGCGAGCAACGGCAAAACGCATAATCTCAATTGCTACCGATGGCAGTGGGACTCCCACCCGAAGCTCCGGCAATCCAATCCGAACGCGAGGCTGAATCAATCGTCGATCACAAGCCGTTGCCAAAATACAGCCACCTGCAATCGCGTGACCGTTGATCGCAGCAACGATTGGTTTGGAGAACCGAAAGATGGTTTTAAAACAGTCTGACAACGCTGGCAGAAACTCATCGAGGTAAGATTGGCTTTCGTTAACCAGCCGGACCAAATCGACGCCAGCCGAAAAGACACGATCATTTCCTGTCAGAACCGCCGCGACACACTCAGAATTAGCTTCTTGATGCAGAAGTTCGTTGGTCAAAGCACGGCAGAATTCAAGATCCATTGCATTGACCTTGCCGTGCTCCATGCGGATCAGAGCAATCTCAGAATTCAGTTCAACTTTTAGCATAACTTGCTTTCTGGGTATCGATGAGAATTTTCGCGTTTTGACAATTTCTGAATTGGTTGAGTTCAACAATTCAAATTTGTCTCGGAACAAGAATCGGTATCTCAATTCGAGACGAAAAATCAGTTTTCAACTACTGGCAAACGACTCACGACCTCGAAAGGTAGGGTTTTACCGATTCAATTTTTTTCTCTTACATTTGGCACGTCTATTGCTTCAGAAGCTTAATCGTGAGCGGGCAAGAACGTCTCACGTTCTCATCCCATCCGCCGCCTCAAGCGTTGCCCGCTCACCTCTTCATTCGAATTTATACACCAAGCGTGGCCTGCACCAAGTTTATTCGCAGGTCACGTTTGTTTTTGCGCGCCTCCAAAAAGCCTCACCCTTTAAAAAAGACACACACCAGCATGCATCCAGCGCAAACGTGCTTCGCTGCGCGAAGAACGTCGAAATTAACTCCGCACCCGCAAACACCAATCTCGCGGTGATCTTTAAAGACGTCCGTAGCGGGTCAACAATGCCAATAATGGTGATAAAGAATCGAGGCGATATCACTGACACGACTGGGGGATCTCTTACCCCTTGAGCGAATCCAAGTGAGTCTTCCATTGAATCTGATCATTATGAGAATGTGTAAATCCAATGGATCGCTCAAAGTCGACGGTTTGCTTGGAGCGATGTGCCACAATGTAAGTTCGCCTCCAACGATCCGACTGATTGCCTCCCGAACCGTGAACAATCTTCTCATTATGAACGCTAACGCTTCTTCACTTGATCAGCGACCAACATAACAGTCTTTCGCCTCATTCAAATCATTAGAGAAGTCATCCACTACGCTTGCTTCATTCATCTACTCGAAAATTGGCGGCGTGAAATTTCATGATGTCTAACCCCTGTTTTTGATATATTTCCATCGCGCTATGCTTTGCTCCCGGCACAATGAGTTTTTGGTGCTCAATTTTCAGCGATGTCAAATGCTCCATCCATTGGAGATTGTTTTCGTAGTTAAATCCTTCGCTCCCAACATAAACCAAAATCCGCAAACGGCGCTTCGCAGTCTTGCCATCTCGACCGGCGGCATAGCCTCGAGCTAAATCCCACGTATTGTCGCCCGCTGAAAATTTCAGCTTATCGGATTCTGCACCATTGTTTTCAGAGATCTTTTTCTCAGTCGCATGCCCACCTCCACCCGGCGCCGCGCTGCAAAACAATTCGGGATATCGAAACATCAACCGAGCGGTACCTCGCCCTCCTTGCGAAAACCCTTCCAGTCCCCTGCCTTTCCGCTCGGCAATCGTCCGGTAGGTCGCATCAATATGCGGGATTAATTCCTTGATAAATATGTCCGCTCCCTGAGCTTGGGGATCATTGGGCATGTTGTAGTGGCTGACGGGTCCACCATTCACAAAAACATAAATCATGGGGCTGACTTTTTTTGTCGCCATATGCTTGTCAATTTCTGAGACCAAACGAATTGATTTGCGCTCACTCCCCGGGCGTCCTCCATGAAGGTAATAAACGACGGGGAATCGCTTGCCTTTGAAATTGTCCGAGTCGTACTGGGGTGGAAGATAGATACAGTAGCCAACGTCAACTTGCAGAGAGAGGCTTTTAAAAGTGTCGTGTTTGACTAACGAACCCACCTCTTTGTCATTCTTGGTCAACGGGTTAACCCACTTGAACTCCGCCGGGGGCTTTTTCTTTTTTCGATTTTGCTTGCCCCGGGAGTTCTGTGATTTTTGATTTTCCCCCTTCAAATTTCCCTGAGCAGCTACTGGGGAGCAAACAACCCAACTAAAAACGATTAATGACGCAAAAATTAAAGGTTGAGTGATTTTCTGATTCAGGTGCATAACAGGTCTTTCAAAATCGCGAGTGAAATCGCCAGTCATTGCCTGGCTAAAATGGAATAACCTACAAGTTCGCTGAAACGCTACTCTCCGTTTTATGGTTTGAATCGCAGTGCGATAACTGACTATGTGCAGCACAACTCAGTGAAAATTCAAGCTCGCACACAACCGACGAAGATTTGTTCAGAATGACTTACGCCAACTTGGGAACTTCGTACGGTTTACGATATTCTCGCTTGATCAAGTTATTGGCGGTCGCTGCGTTATCACCAACAAACCGGCCCTGAGCCACGTTGAGTTCCAACATGGGGCTTAAGCGAATTTGATCGCTTTCGAGTTTGACCCCATGGGCCGCGGTGTGGGATTCCATTTCTTTCATCAATGTTTGCCATTGCGATAGGTTTATTTCTTTGGCCTCATCAGCGGAGAATTTCCCACCCGCCTGAAACGCGATGTTGGCGAGATTACACCAACCGGTACTGTGGTGGCCCACTTCGACTTCAGCATTTAAGAGGGAACGGTCACGTTTCCGAACGGCTTCAATAAAGTTGGCTTGGTGTTTGACATCACCGCCTCCCTTAAACTCTTTGACCTTTTTGCCGTCGTTGTCAAACGCAGCACCTCGGCCGCGCTGACCGTGGTACTCTCCGCCTTCACAGTAAACCACGTAGCCACTGTTAGGCCCTGGATGAGCAGCCGCTTTTTTGCTGCCTGGTTTCGCAGGAAGATTGGACAACCCAATGACTACTGGGTACGAGCCCGTATCAAAGTAAACAAAATGGACGTTGGGGGTTTGCCCTGCGTCGTTGTAAACAATCCGGCCACCGCCCCCAAAAATGCGTTGGGGGATAGTGACTTGATCCTGAAAAACGTTGTTTCGGACGTCGTCGAGAACGTGAACACCCCAGTTGCCCATCTCACCGGAACCCGTATTCCAATCCCAATGCCAATCGTAATGCAGGCTCTTGCGGAAGATCGGCTTGTCTTGTGCCGGGCCAAGCCAGAGGTCGTAGGCGATATTTTTGTCAATTTCGAGCGGTGCTTCACGCTTACCAATGGAGTTGCGAATTCCAAACCGGTTAACACGACAAGCCTTAATCTCGCCCAGCCCTTTGTCCTCGTGCAAGAATTTTTTGATCTCAGTCTGCATGGGGTCCGACCGCTGCTGAGTTCCGATCTGGCAAATCTTATTGTAACGACGGGCGGCGGCGACCGTCTGTTCACCTTCCCACTGGCTGTGTGAAAGAGGTTTTTCTACGTAGACATCCTTGCCCGCTTCCATTGCCCAAATCGCGGCCAAGCAATGCCAGTGATTGCAAGTTGCCACAACCGCAATGTCAACATTGCTGGAGTCAAGCAACCCTCGAAGGTCAGACCAGCCTTCCGCCTTGTTGTATTTTTCCCTCATCTTTCCTACTCGTGACGAATCAGGATCACAAACGCCAGTAATGTTTATCCCTTCGACTTTTGAAAATTGGCCAGCCAGTTGATTCGCACGTCCCCCCGCACTGATAAAGCCCAAATTGACTGAATCGTTAGCCATCGGATGACGAGAGGCACGAAGGGCGCTTCCGGGCAATGACATCATGACACCAGTGGCAGCACCACTGGCAACAAATTGGCGGCGGGAAATCTTGGGCATCATATTTTCTCGGAAATAAGTTTCAACAGTAGCCTCAGTATAACGAATCGGTCGAAACGATTGCAAAGCTGAGAAATAAGACGAAGGTTGGGCGATAAAATGATTCACTCCACCACCGATCAAGCTCCTAAAAAAGGCTCACTCCAATGGCGATTTGTCAACCAATGAGCTGGTGTGCGTTCTCGTTCAATTGCTTTCGATTTCTTCAACCGTCGTTTTTTCATCAGCCATTCCACCCGGCAGCTCCATGATCCTGATGGTCCGGAAATGGATTTCGCGGCCCTCCGACTCAAGACACAAATAACCTTTGCGTTTTGAAGCGTCACGAATTCCGTTAACAAACTTTCCGTTAATCGAGAGTTTCACGTTTCCATCCACGGCAACGACGACATACTTGTTCCACTCGCCTTGACCTTTGCAACGGTGCTCCACCGACTTGCTTCGAGAACCGCGGGGATTCTCTGGTGTGGCCGTCATTCCTCCGGCTCCAAAAAGTTCGCCCTGAACGTAGGCAATCGGCGGCAGCGTGCCGTCTTTCCTTTTATGCTGATTGACCCAATCAAGTTCAAGCATTTGAACTTCCATTCCCATCGGCAGCCTGGACCGAGCCTGCGGCTGGGCATCGCACCATAAGAAGACACCCGAATTTCCGCCGGCTTCCATGTGTCGCCATTCAATTTCAAGCACGAAGTTCTCATACATCTTGTTGGAACGCATCACGCCAATTGGCTTTCCCGTGCAAACAAGCAGACCGTCTTTGACGGACCAAGTCTCGGGAGAAGTATTTACATCCGTCCAACCCGTCAGATCTTTTCCGTTAAACAGGTCCTGAAAACCAAGCTCTTGAGCACTGCCGAGGCCTTGATTCGCGAAAAAAAACAAGAATGTCAAACAAAAAAGCGCAAAGTGTTTTGTCATGACTAACTCCAAAAATGTATAAAGGTCTAATTCGTATAAAGATCTAAAATGCAAAACGACCTAAATTGCAAAACGACCTCATATCCGCAAGATTCACAATCGAGGTGCAAAGTTTTCGATGCCGATCGGGTTTGTAGACCGCCAGATCGAAAAACCATTACCCCACAAATCTAGACGGGAACTCGCATGGTTGCCACCAAACATCTATTAATTTTTCTGATCTTGATTATCGGGGCTTCCAACTCCGTTAAAACGACGCAAGCTCAAACGAAGAGTTCTCTCCGAAGTGTCAGTCCGATCCCTGACAAGGTCCGTGCTAAATTTAAGCTCGACAGCTTTTACCAGAAGTACATTGATGTGGGAGGATTGCCAATCGTCGGTTCCGGCAAGGTCTCGGATGCGGCCATCCTTGAAGCAGCCTGGATTGTCACCCAAATGATCGGGCACCGCCCCAATCTCCTTCAAGCGATGGCTGAAAACAACACACGTTTGGCCGTCATGGCGTATAACGAATTCACGACGGACATCCCCGAGCACCGACATTTAAAATCGCGAGTATTTTGGGATCGGCGAGCCCGCGGACTGGGCGCGACACCATCGGCCCCAGCAGTCAGTTGTGCCGAGGAAAACTTACTTTGCCACCCTGGTGATCCATATTCAACGGAGAATATCTGTATTCATGAATTCGCCCATGCGATCCATATCATGGGAATGAAGACCGTCGACCCCACATTTGAAGAACGCTTGACCACCGCTTATCAAGCGGCAATTAAATCCGGACTCTGGAAAGATACCTACGCGGCAGGTAATCGACAAGAATACTGGGCAGAGGCGGTGCAAAGCTGGTTCGATGACAATCGCGAAAAAGACGCACTTCATAATCACGTGAACACGAGAAGTGAACTTAAGATTTATGACCCCGCACTGGCGCGGCTTTGTGAACAGGTCTTCGGTGACCGTGAATGGCGTTACAAGAAACCGACGCTCCGAAGCGAAGCCGCACGAGCTCATTTAGCCAAGGTCGACTTTGAAAATTTACCAAAATTCAAGTGGCGAAATGAGGCAATTCCTGCTGCGGCCAAGGCACTCATTCAAACGACAATGGGTGACATCGAAATCGAACTCAATTACCAAAAGGCACCTCTCACCGTTGCCAACTTCTTACATTATGTTCACGCAGGCCTTTACTCCGACGGTGAGTTCCACCGAACGGTTCGGGTGGAGGACGAAGAAAAACAAATGGCCGACAATCAGCCTCTTTCGAAGATCAAGATATCTGTGATCCAAGCCTCAGCGGATCCGAAGAAGAAGGCTGAGTTCCCCAACCCTATCCCACTTGAACGCACTCGTGACACGAGCTTGAAACATCTCAACGGCTCAATCTCAATGGCCAGAGACACCAATCCTGATTCAGGTAGAGATCACTTCTTCATTTGCATTGGCGACCAACCCGAACTTGATTTTGCCGGGAAACGCAATCCCGATGGGCAGGGGTTCGCCGTGTTTGGCAAAGTTACCCAAGGGATGGACGTCGTCAAGAAGATCCATGCTGCACCGGCAGATGGCCAATCGCTAAAGCCAAAAATCTTGATCCAACGCGCGATCCGCTTGAATTAGGAAAGCTCGACTGAGAGAAACGATAAATCCTGATAAGGGAGGCGAAGACCTTTGGCTTCCACGTCGGCCGATAACCCGATTAAAATCGGCAATCGACGGTTTGAACCGGACACTCTTCCCTCAAGGTGCAACCCCGGAAAAAATTCACGGTTCAACGCCCTCGACCGAACCAAAACGCCATTAGTGTCCCGAAACCCAGCATGATTTTCGATCCAGTATTGAGCTCAGGCAAATTTGACAAAAATTCCATCAACGGCTTATCCTTGAAAGCCAAAAGTGATTTCCATTCACAACAAAGCATTAACGCCAATCCCAATACCGCACACACCCAACCAGCGGACATCATCGTTCGTTTGGATAACAATCCAAAACCCAAACCAACCAGCGTGCCGGGCAGCATCAACGCATCAAGCCCTTGTCCCAAAAGCATAAAATACACGAACCAACCGATCGTGCCGCCAATGACTGCTCCAAGCATCCCCCGGTTCCACGCCGAGAACCTGGTGCCCAACATCGTTTCACGAATCGCTTCGGCAGCAATAGATTTTTGTTGATCATCCATGGTTAATCCTTAGTAAACTCAAACACGAACGACCTCATCATATCGTTTCACTTCCACTGCATAAAGAATCTCATGACAAAACACAAAAAGGTAGTTTGCATTTGGCAATTCAGGTTTCTGTGGATTCTTGCGTTGACCATTTCCTCACAACAACTCACGCCGCTGAATGGCCAGTCAGTCTCGCGAACCACGTCTGAACATGAATCTCGAGCCCCTGCCGAATCACCGATCCAATGGACCAAGCATTCCATCGTTGAACAATCCAAAACCGCGATTAACTCGGCGGTGGCAGCCGATTTCGACGCTGATGGAAAAATGGATGTAATCGCTTCGTATGAAAACGGGATCTATTTGCATCGCGGCTCGGATCGCCGCCCCATCGAAATCCATCGGAATGTAAGCGGTCTTTCCAGAACCAAACCCAAGGCAGCCTGCATTCACAGTTGCCTGATCGACGTGGACGGAGATGGCGACCAAGATTTCATCGGCTCCAATCAAACAATATTTTGGCTTGAGTGCCCGGACAAACCATTTTCAGGAAAGCCGTGGTCCTATCGAACCGTCGACGATGAGATTCTTGGCTCTCATTGCGTGGTTGCGGGAGATGTAAATGGTGACGGGAAAATGGATTTAATTGCTAACTCGTTTCGAGACAAAACGGCCACCCAATTCCCCGAATCAATTGTGTGGCTAGAGATTCCAGTTGACCCACGCAATTCAACTCAATGGAAGCGTCATGTGTTCGCGAACAAAGACGCTCCCGGTGGCTCGCACTACATGGGACTCGGCGACCTCAACGGGGACGGTCGAGCCGATATCACCTGTGGTGCCAAAGGTGATCCGTTCGAGGGAGGGAACTGGTTTGCCTGGTGGGAACAGCCAGCAATAGACGGACCATGGAAAAAACATATCCTCGCGACCCATCAACTGGGCGCCACCAACATTCAACCGGCCGATCTCAATGGCGACAAGCATTTGGATATTGCCGCAACACGGGGCCATGGCAAAGGCATTTTGTGGTTTGAAGGCCCAAGATTCACGCAACGAGAAATTGATACCGAAATAGAGCGACCTCATACTTTGGTAACGGCTGATTTGGATGGGGATGGTGACACTGACATTGCCACCTGCGGTTCTCTCGTCAACGGAACCGCCGCTTGGTTTGAGAATACTGGCAAAGGTTCATTTCAGAAATTCAAAATTGACACCCATCAGGGAAGTTACGACCTGCGGGCAATCGACATGGATGGAGATGGAGATCTGGATCTGCTCAACGCCGGACATGGAAACAAGAATCTCGTCTGGTATGAGAACTCTGGCAAGCAGCGATAGTCAACGTTTTCTCAAGTTAACGACTTGAATGCCGCGAGCGCTCGTTCCCTTCCCTCTTTGTAGTCAACGACGAAATCTGGATACTCGAGACCTTTTTCCTCAATCACCTTACTTAGCTTTTTGGGATCATGAAGGGCAGCAGACGGAACACGCCTGAGTTCTGGGCACATTTGTTTGATGAATGCTCCTTCCACATCGAAGCGTTTGCTCTGACTGAACGGATTGAAAATCCTAAAGTAGGGAACCGAATCTGTGCCGGTTGATGCCGACCATTGCCACCCCCCATTGTTAGCACTCAAATCACCGTCGATCAGTTTTTGCATAAAGTATCGCTCGCCCTTGCGCCAATCGATCAAGAGGTGCTTGGTAAGAAACATTGCGGTCACCATCCGTAAGCGATTATGCATCCAGCCTGTTTGATTCAATTGACGCATTCCAGCGTCAACGATCGGATATCCTGTCTGGCCGTTTGCCCACGCTTCAAAGTCAGCGGAATCAGTTCGCCAATTTAAAGCGTTCGTTTTAAGTTTGAACGGTTGATGCATTGATACACGGGGGACTGCCACCATCACATGAGTGTAAAAATCTCGCCAGCAAAGCTCGGAGATCCATTGCTTTGCCCCCTCCTGCTCTGCAGCTTCGCCCTCGGTCGCCAGCGCCTCGTTCAAACACTGGCGTGGTGAAATAACCCCAGCGGCCAAATAGGGTGAAAGAAAACTTGTGCCATCAACCGAAGGAATATTTCGCGCTTCGCTATAGCCCTCGATGTTATTCTGGGAAAATTGTTTCAGTCTCGTTAGGGCTGCTTTTTCACCAGGCTTCCAGGCATCATTGTGACAATCTTTGAAATCAAAGCCGGCGATCTGAGTTGGGATCTCTGAGGCCTCGAGTCCTGACTCGGGTTGCTTTTTTGGGCTGCCTACCGATACGGCCCAATCATGCACCTTGGTCTCCCAAACTTTGCGGTAGGGTGTGAATACGGAGTAAAACTTCCCTTCCTTCGTTTTGATTTCATGAGGTGAGACGAGAACACGATCATGGAAACGTCGAACGGCAATCCCCCCCGATTCGCACTCCTGGGAAACTAGATTGTCGCGTCTAACCTCGTGGACTTCGTACTCCCGATTAAAGTAGAGGGAATCGCAATGGTGCGCTTGAGCAAACTTCGTAATGACATCGGGCACTTCGGCGTAGGAGTCACAAGTTTCAATCCTCAGTGGGATGCGGTATTTGGCCAAGGTCAGAGATAGCTCTCTTAAATTATCAAGCCAAAACTTAACCTTGCAGTCTGCATCGTCGTGGGACTTCCACTGTTGCGGCGTAATAACAAAAAGCCCGATGAGGCCATCAGTCGCTTCAAGAGCCGCCTGAAACAATGCCTTGTTGTCAGTTGCTCTCAAGTCTCGGCGAAACCAAACAAGTGAACTCATCAATAACCAATGCCAGAAAAAATGTGTTGCCGACCAATGCCGTCATTAGAACCTAATCGGTATAGACCGAGTAAAGTAGTAATTCATAACTCAGATTGGTTAATCACATCCTTCTGCGAAATGACGGTTCCCCACGCCGCCAGTCCGAGCAAGTAGGTCGAAGCATACGTCGCTTAAATTCTAACTTCTTCCCTAAATCTAAGCACAAAAATCGGATCAAATGCTACCGATACGTCGTTCAACCTGAATTTGGCCCAACGTGTTTATGTTTTGACAAAGAAACGACGAATCATCGACTATAATTTGGAGTCCCAGCACATTGCCGTTCGACCCTCGACCTGTTGCCCTTTCTTCATTGACATTGAAATGAAACCTCGTTCCGGATTTATCAAAATCACTGTTATGGTTGCTGTTCTGCTGTGCGCGACAGTAATCATTGGCTCGGTTGTAATGAATCGCATGAATTCCGATGTGACGGCTATCGGGGGCGATGCACTGACGTTCGAGGTCTTTGAAGGTGAATTCATCTCCTCCGTCAACGAAGTCGGTGACATTGAAAGTTCCAGCAATGTTGAAATTCGCTGTCAGGTAAAATCCCGCGGCCGCGCCGGAACGGCCATTGTCTCCCTAACTCCTGAGGGAACGAAAGTTAAAGAAGGGGATTTCCTCTGCCAACTCGACGACTCGCTGCTACGTGAGGAGCTAACCGAGCGAAGAATTGCTGTCGCCAAGGATAAAGCTGATGTGATTCAGGCAACCAGCATGCTCGACGCGGCCAAGCGAAAACTGAATGAGTACAAGGAGGGAAATTTCGATCAGGAGATCGCGAAACTCGTTGCGACCATCAAGGTTGCAAATGAGCGCGAAAAGCGGGCGATCGAGGTCGCTCGCCACAGTCTCGAACTCAATCGAAAGGGATACGTTACGAAAACACAGTGGGAAGCCGATCGCTTTGCCGCTGAGACTGCCGCGGAAGAATTGAAACTAGCGCAAGAAGAACTTCGCGTCTACAAAGAGTTTTCCAAGGCCCGAATCATCGCCGAACTCAATGCTGACATCGAACAACAAGTCGCTCGCCTTGAAGCCTCCCAGTACACGTTGGAATTAAGTCAACAACGGGAACTGGACTATTCAAAACAAGTTGCCAGTTGCAGAATCGTCGCCCCACAGGATGGAACATTGGTCTATGCAAATGACTCCGACCGCAGAGATTCTTCAGTTGTGATCGAAGAGGGTGCCACCATTCGCGACGGACAGCCTATCTTTTATCTGCCGGATCCAACAAAGATGCAGGTTAACACGAAGGTTAATGATTCAAAAATTAACAAGGTTAAACCTGGACAGCGAGTTGAGGTACGAGTGGATACTGCTCCGGAAACTCCCATCGCCGGAAAAGTTCGGCGAGTCAGTTCGTTTCCCCTTCCGCGTCGTTATTATCAGGCTCCCATTGAATACGAAGTCTTTGTTGACATTACCGAGCAGAGCCCATTAATTCGTGGAGGACTGCGAGGCAAAGTCGAGATGTTTGTCGAAAGGATCGACAACGCGATCCAAGCACCAGTATCCAGCCTCCTCATTGGTGGCCCTGAGAAGTACTACGTAATCGTCAAATCAAAAACTGGAATCGAACCTCGTCTCGTCGAAATTGGATCCAACAACGACAAGTTCGTTGTCATCAAACAGGGTCTCAAGTCTGGCGAGTTGATCCTCATTGACGCGGACAATTACCGTGATGTCATTGAACTCCCAAGCACTTCGTAAACCAACTTGGCTCAACAAACAACCGAGTCCATCCGCCTGAGCTGAGATAGAGAATCTCCAATGACCTCTCACTGGCTCATTTCCCTCCGCCCAATCCAATGAAATTTTTTCGTCCCACAATTTGGAAGCTTGGCACCAAGAGCCTCGCCCTGCATCCAATGCGAAGTGGATTGACGGTGCTTGGCATCTTCATTGGTATTGCCAGCGTGGTTTGGTTGTTAGCCATCGGTGAGGGCATCAGCCAAAAAGTCCAACAACAGATTGAAGAACTCGGCACCAACAACATTATTCTTCGCAGCGTCAAACCAGTCACTGAAGAACTTTCTCAGGATTCAATGGCGGTTTACGGAATCACTCGTGATGATTTCGAAGTGCTCAATGCAACTCTTCCGACAATTGATCAGGCGCTGCGAATTCGGGACGCCAAACGCGAACTCTATTATGGCGAGACTGACAGAGCAATTCACTTTATCGGCTGCACGCCTGAGTACGATAACGTGATGAAACTGGAACTGCTTGAGGGCCGCTTCCTTGAAGCACCTGACGTGCTCAATGATGACAATGTTTGCGTCCTGTCCTACGAAGTCGCGAAAACCTTGCGACCACTCAATTCCTGTCTGGGTATCGTGATTTTAATTCGCAATATGCCCTATCGAGTCATCGGAGTAATGAAGCCGCGGGGAATGATGGCGGCGGTGGGAAGTTCACTCGAGGCCCAGGACTTTACCGATGATGTTTACGCACCACTGACAACGTTTTGGCGGAGGATTGGTGACTGGACGATGGAAAGAAGCGCGGGCACGCGTGTCAATGAAGTCGTTCAAATTAGTCAAATCACCTTTCGCGTAAAAGACATGCAAGACGTAATGAAAACGTCTGAGGCCATTAATTCCATCATGACCGCGCGGCACGACGAAGAAGACTTTGCGATTGTGACTCCGCTAGAATTACTCGAACAGGCCCGCACGACTCGTTTGATGTTTATGGCGTTCATGGGGTTAATCGCGACAATCTCGCTAGTGGTTGGGGGCATCGGGATCATGAACATCATGTTAGCGACGGTGACCGAGCGTACCCGTGAAATTGGTATTCGGAGGGCATTGGGGGCCAACCAAGGCGATATCATTCGCCAGTTTTTGGTAGAAACGGTCGTCCTCTCAACGGTCGGCGGCGTCACAGGAATCATGGGTGGATTGGCCTGCCCCTGGATTGTCGACACGACCCGAGAAGTTTTTTCAGCCTGGTTTCCCTCGACGATCCAAAGCTTGCCAGTCGCTGTGCGTGAAATGACTCCAATTATCGTACCACTCTCGATCCCGTTTGCGTTTGGAATCGCGTTGGCCGTTGGTTTGATTTTTGGAATCTATCCGGCGATCCGAGCTGCGAAGCTCGACCCAATTGAGGCCTTGCGGCACGAGTAGGCCGTGCCAAAGAAAGACGACAATCTTCGTGATCACGTCACGACAAAAACACTCGGGCTCTCATCTTCTCGGGTCACCTCAGGTCGTTTGGCGTCAACTCTCCCAACACCCCTAAGCCGGCTAATGAATCCCCGGATTTTCGTACCATACGACTCCCAGCTGTTGACGTTCTTCACAAGTCAGCACGTCAAGATCACCGTCGCCATCGAGATCAATCAATTCCATGCGATCAAATTTACATTCCCGAGTCGAACCGATCGCCTGCCACGGTTCTTGAGACTTTTTCAGCCACAGTCCGGGTTGTTGGGTTCTTGAATTATCGGCTTTCGTATTTGCGGAAAGAATAATTGTATTTTTTCCGAGCAACCGGATAGCCTTGCCCAACGGGACGTCGATTGGATTATCGTGCTCCGTTTTGTCCCATCTCCCTTGATCGTCCCTTCGAAAATCAATCCACTTTGAGTCTCGAGTGGAGACGAGGATTTGAGTCGGCGTCGCATCAATAAAAAGTGGCTCGGTATCGGTCGCACCCACCAAGTGCTCCACCCATTTGGCTTCGGTTGCTTTTTTATCCGGTTGCTCCAACCACGCAACGGCCCGACTCTGGGATTTTCGGTCACTAAAAACGATATCCACATCCCCGTCATCATCCATATCAATATTTTGAATCGACATCAGCCAACCGCAATCTCGAAGCTTACAAGACACCCAGTTTCTGATGTCCGTTTCTGTCGGAACGGGCTGAAGCAACAAGGTTAACGAGGCGGTTCGACCTTTGGATCCAAGGACCAATCCTCGCTGGCCATTTCGCAACTTGATCGGAGTGGCGAACATCCACATCTGCCCGTCAAGCTGAGAAACAGGTGTCGTTTTCCAGTTGGATCGCGTGAGCAAAGATTCCGTATCCCGCTGGATCCCCAGGAATTGATGAACCAGGACCTGTTTAAGTTTCCCCTCGTGACAACTGACAACTTCCAGCCTTCCGTCGTCATCCACATCGAAAGCAACCGCGTCTTCTGGAGACTTACCTTCGCCAATAATCGCCTGAGGCCAAAGTTGTTTTGACTTGGCCGGGCCAGGGTTGAGATAGAGCTTAACCACTCCAGATTCCTCCCAGCCGGTCACAATATCTGCGAGCCCATCCTGATTGAAGTCTGCCAGACGGACGCCATCTGCTCCTTCAAGGGAGCTATCAATGGCATGCCGTTTCCAAGGCTCGTCTTCATTCAAAGCAGTTTGAAAGAGCCCCATTCCAACGATAGTGCTAACCACTATTGTCAACGTGAGATGCTTGAATTGATTCCACATGATATTTGCATTTTTAAAATCATGGCTGAAAGTAATCCATGGCTTTGAAGAATTGAAGTTGCCAATTCAATCCTTTTAATCAATCGAGAGGCCACGGACATCAAAGATCGATTCGAATGAGGGAAAGCTCATTCCCCCTTTTCCAAAACCAGATTGGGGAGTGTTTCTTTGGCAAAAGACTGAAACTTGTTTTCGACGATCTCGGGGGTCACGATTCCATCAAAGAATTCAATGCGATAGCGAAGCTGCAGGGAATCACCGTTCTTGACCTTGAATGCGCCGGATCCTTTTTCTTTGCCAAGGAAATGATGCATACCAAAAGGATTCGCTGTCACCAAACCATATTCCCGGGCATGCCACGTCGTTGGATGTCGCAGGTTGGTGGGGTGATCGTAAATCGCGACACTGACAGGTCGGCCGTCTACCGGACCGTAATACAGCATCCACCTAGCAGCCTTCCCCCATACCTTTTTACCCGTCACACCTTCGCTATTGATGGCTTTTCCGAACACCTCCTTGACGCCTGCTTTAGGTTTCGCACTGAGCCTCAGATCTGGATGCGTTCGGATGGCAAACAGTCCCTCTTTCGTATCATCAAACTGAAAGTCGCCATGGGTCGCGCGATAATTTATCATGCAATTAATCCAACGACTCTTCTTGTCTCCGCCAAACCAATAGGTTGTTTGGTCAGTTAATAACGCCTTGCCATCACTCCGCTTCAACCATGAGGAAGTCGCCCGAAACACATTGGTGGGATTGCCTGCAAATTCCGTTTCCAGCGATTTCGTTTTGACCGTGCCGCCCTTCTCTCCCCAAAAATCAACACCGCTAATTTCATGTGAAATCCACATTGATTTATGGTGAGGGTGGTCATGGCTCTCGCCCTCCGAATTCTGCTTCATTGGCCAATCACGAGTCATGGCGGTCTGACCCGGCGCATAAATCGGGTACAAAATCGGTTTGTCAAAACTCGTGTAGTCGAAAGATGTAAACAACTCGTCATCAAGCATCACAGTCACACGTTTATCGTCACTTTGAAGGGTGACATGGTCAGACTTGGCAGCCGTCGCTGACGTTGTCGCCTCTTTGTCTGACAGGGTTACCTCATGCTGAAGACCATAAACGCTGGAACTACTGAGGACTATCAACAGGCAAAAGACGATTAATCGAGTGGTCATGGGCTTCTCAGTTTTTGATACTTGACGTCGAGGGAAAGGGATATCCCGAGTGGGCCTTCACCCATGCAACAGCAGAAGGAAAAAGGCGTGCCTCCAGTTTAACAGCCCTCCAACGTTCGGGGAAAGCGTCGAGTTCAATTCTAACAGCCCCTCGATCCATGTCGAAGATCGCCCCCTTAGGATTCACATTGGCATCGCCATCATTCGACCCGGGGAGACCTTGGTTGGAGTCAAAAAAGACAGCGATGCAGGGCACCGGCGTCTGGCAAGCCTGCTTCCAAGACTTTTACAATGGTTAGAACCTCGGGAAGTTAATGGATTATTAATTGACTTTGCCGACGATCGAACGCGAGAATCACAGCATGAACTTATCCCGCCGCCAATTTGTTGCCCTCACAGCTTCCTCAACATTAACTCCTGTTTTCAAAAATTGCTTTGGCCAGGAAGAGCAAGCGGGGCGTTTGGAATCGTTTGTTCCTGTTCGTGCAATCACGAAGGGCCCAAAGAATCATTGGTTTGGATACTACGATAAACGCGAATTCGACCCCACGAATCAATTGGTCTTGTCCAACCAAGTCTCTTTTGAGGGTAGATCGCCAACCGGCGATGACAAAATTTCGGTGGGGTTTATTGACACCCAAGATAACGACCGGTGGCAAGAAGTTGGAACGAGCAATGCTTGGGGTTGGCAGCAGGGTTGCATGCTGCAGTGGATAGGACGAGATGGAAAGCAAATTCTTTGGAATGATCGCGAAGGCGATTCTTTTGTTTGTCGGATCTACTCAACCGAGACTCAGAAAATACGCACCCTAAAGAAACCAATCTATACCGTCGCGCCCGATGGCACGTTCGGCTTATCGGTTGACTTTCGACGAATCGATAATTTGCGTCCCGGGTACGGCTACGACGGCTTAGCCGATCCAAATGCTTCGGTTCGCGCTCCCGAGGATTCCGGAATCTGGCGCGTCGATCTTAAGACTGGTGAGGAAGAGCTAATTTTTTCGCTCGCCGATGCCGCAGCGATTCGTTGGCCGGGTCCTGATCAGCACTCCAAATGCTGGCATTACTTTAACCACCTGTTGATTAGCCCGGACAGTCAACGATTTATCGTACTCCACCGTTTCCGCCCTCAATTTGACCCCCACACACTAAAATTCAAAGGAGGCTTCGTTACGCGGATGTTGACTGCAGCGGTCGATGGAAGTGATCGTTTTGTACTGGATCCTTCGGGCTTCACTTCTCACTTTATCTGGAATGGCAACGACGCGGTGACGATGTGGACCAAGCCGAGTGGCAAGAACTCCGGGTTCTTCAATTTCACCGACAAAAGCAATCAGTTCGAACCGATTGGGCAGGAAAAGATGCCGACCAATGGACACAACACCTACCTGCCAGCTCCCTATCAGGATTGGATTTTGAATGACACTTACCCTGACAGAAAAACAAATCGACAAACAGTTTTCCTTTACCATGTCCCCAGCCAGAGGCGATTTGACTTGGGCCATTTCCCATCTCCGCCAGCCTATCGTGGTGAGTGGCGTTGCGATACACATCCACGCTGCAGCAATGATGGAACTCAAATCGCGATCGACAGTCCGCACTCCGGCGGGCGACAAGTCTACCTGCTCGACGTCAAAGATCTATTGAACCGAAATTCTTGAACTTCACCAATCCCGTTGCCCTCCGAGGAACGGTTTTTTTGAAGGGCCAGTGATAAGCTCTCAAGACAAACGTTGAGTGACCTCAAATCGCAAACCGCGGCCAATCCCCGCTTAGTGCTACCTGCCGCAAGTCATGAAAGATTATTCACGCCTGAACACCAACGGAAAACCCAAACTCTGGCGCGGCCGATTGGGAGTTGACCAATCCAATGAAATGGCAATTGGCTCCGCTCAAACAATCGGCAACACCTGATGGCCTAAAAGTCTCGAATCGAATTTTAAACGTCGGCCGCTCGTGGGCAAACAAAACCTTCGCGATAGTCACGAGTTATCATGGCAGTTGCTTGGGGTGAATCGGGAAAGACCTCTTTTTGAGGATCAAATTTGAGATGCGGCCCCATTGAAATGGGATACTTATTCAAATCAACGTTGTTGTCCTCGAGATGGCGCAACGTTCGCTCCAACGATTTCTTGTTATCGTCGAGGCTTTTGACGCCGGAGATTATTTCCACGGCCTGCTGCGGTGATACTTTGTTATCTTCGCCGAGATAATACGAGATATTACCGAGATGACTTAAGCCTGCGGACAAGTGTCCCTCACGCGCGTCAGCCTTCAAATCATCCATGTTGCGGCTCTCGCACACATCGAGGAAGTTACCAAAGTGATTACCCCCGCCACCGAACGATTTAATTTCATTGAACTCCTTATCAAAAGCAACGCATTTCGTATACGACTTTTGAACGACGTAACCCTCTGAACCATAAAAGACCACTCCAATTTTGTTGCCTTTAGAAGATCCAAACAGACGGTTCAATTCATCATCCGCTGAGGGCTTGATTTCCAGTCCACGGGTTTCAAAGACGATACACTTATCGCCGTAGTCATAAACTGAGACTTGGGTATTGGCAGTGTCTCCAGCGTCTACGTATTTGTCGTTCTTACGTTCGGCTTGATATCCCAGTCGCCCGCCGTAGCTAATGATACTCACTGGGTGCGAATCAATTCCCAACCCCCACCGGGCAATGTCGGTTTGGTGCGGGCCTTGATTTCCCGAATCACCATTGCCATACATTCGCTGCCAATGCCAATCATAATGAAATCTTCCACGGGTGTTCTTGGGATCTGTGAATTGAGCTGGGCCACTCCACAAATCAAAATCCACTCCCTTTGGAATCGGATAATCCCCCAGGCTACCAATGGATTTGCGGCGTTTGTAACACAGTCCGCGAGCAAAATTCACCTCACCGATACCGCCATCGTTCATAAATTTAACGGCATCAATGATGGCAGGACTGCTGCGGCACTGGGTGCCCGTTTGGCAAACTCGCTTGTACTTTTTTGAGGCCGCAACCAATGCGCTGCCTTCGGCGATATTATGGCAGATTGGTTTTTCAATGTAGGTGTCTTTTCCTGCCTGCATGGCCCAAACGCCGCACAATGCGTGCCAGTGGTTGGGCGTAGCAGTGCTGACCGCATTGACTGAATCGTCATCGAAAGCTCGGCGCATGTCCGTAACAAACGTCGGTCGTTTGCCTTGCTGCTCGCCGGCGATCATATCGCACCTTTTGTTTCCCGATTTTTCATCCACATCAACGACGTATAAGATTTCAGTACGCGAATCCTTAAGCCAAGCCCCGATGTGGCTGCCACCTCGCCCTCCTGCTCCGACCACGGCAATACCAATTTTGTCGTTGGGGGCGACGGACCTAGCGGCTCCAGAAGCAAGCGTCATAACCCCAGCTGCCGCAAGCGATTGTCCAACAAAGGTTCGGCGATCTATTCTCTTTGACATGATTACTCCCTGATGTGTGGTTTATTTTATGTTGGCTTATGGTGATAGGTAAAAATGAGCGTCCACGTTGAAGCAACTCACCAGAAGCCTGTCATTAGTTTAATTTGGAATTCTTTTGTTAATCACTCTTGATCTTCCTGACCGACATCCCTGCTGATTTATGTCTTAGAACATGCTTTCATTTTCAATGACATCAGAGCAGTGGGCAGACCTTCCTCGGCTTACCGGGCATCATTCTAACAGCTTTTTATTCCCTCTATCGAATGGCTTTTTCAATCCACCGTTAAAAAACTCGCAATAAAGAACTCTACCTTTGATTTTAGTCTGCAACAGAGGCGCATGAGCCGGCATCAAGAGTGACTTTCATCAATACATGCGTCGTGACTAACGCGATCACTCCGCACGCAGTGCCCCAAAAGCAGCACGACTGATATTCCAAGAACCCCTCAGCTGGATGTTCGCCTTGGGAAAAACGCCCAGCTCGAGCACAGACTCCTCACCCAAACGATTGCCCGCGAATCCGCGATTTGCAATCCAAATCAGAGAGCTTCGAACGGTTTGACGTTAATGCAGGCATTTGATTGACGCACCTGCAGAAAAGAAAAACCAAAGTCGTGGTTTTCGCCGCTTTTTCACGAATGCATGCGTTGAATTGGGGTTGCTGGCAGCAAAACGTCAGCACTAAGATCCCCATTGCCCCCAAGTCAAAAAATGGCTTCTCCTCAAGATGCAACTCTTCATTTCCCAACACCTTTACCGATTTGTCATCCTCTCGGTCTGCTGCATGATACTGAGCGGATGTTCTCTGCAGAGAAATTCAAGAACTTTAATGCCGACTCCGATTGGTCTGGCACTTGGTGTGCCGCATCCAGGAGGCGACTTCACCGACTCATGCGCTTGTTCAACATCGGAAATTCCAGTCTTTATCATCAGCGGCCGGAACCTTGAGGAAGACCACGGTGGACTTGACCCATTTGGAAATGAGCGAGGTCAGCATCCCAGATTGGCCACCGCCTATGTAACGATTGGTGAGGGGCTTAATCCTGAGAAGATTCATGACGAGACACTTACCCACCGGAAGCGCAAGAAGGCGCAGGTGAAACTCGTACGGACCGAACTTAGTCCACAGCCACTCGACCACGATCCATGGATCGTCAAGGATGATATCGTTCGACACGGCGACAACCCATGGGTTCAAGCAATCCACCAACAACTCGATCAAAGCGAAGAACGCAACGTCTGCATATTCGTGCATGGCTACAACACAGAGTTCGTCGAAAACACCTTGCTCGCTGCTGAAATTTTTCACTATTTAGGCCGGCAAGGCGTCATGATTAGTTTTGAGTGGCCCTCCGAATCACGATTACTCGGATACATCGCGGACAAAGGGAATGCGACTTATAGCACCCGGCATTTTCGTGCAATGCTCTCGAACATCGCCAAAGAGTGCGACGTTGACACAATCACTGTCGTGGGACACAGCGCAGGAGCCCCTATCGTTGTGAACGCCATGCGTGAGATTAGGTTACTCGAACACGATCTACCACCTGAACAACTCCAGGAAAAATACAAGATCGGGCGCGTTGTCCTTGCCGCGCCCGACATGGACTTGTCCGAGTTTGTAAACGGGATTCACGACCGTTTTTATGAAGTTGCCACCGGAGTCGCTGTTTACGCATCGCCTAACGACAAAGCCTTAAGAGTCTCACAAGCTTTGTACGGGAACAAGCGATTGGGTCGGGCCGTGGGTGATTTAGAATCTTGGGAAAAGTACATTATCAATCGTGCAAGTCAAATCGAAATGATTGATGCGTCAAAAGCGGAAAACCTGTACGGAAGTTTTGTTGGCCATAGCTATTTTCATCGTGACCCCTGGGTCAGCACTGATATCGGTGCATTCATGCTGGGGCGTACGCCTGCTGAGCGGGGCTTGGAACGTGGAGCAACAAATGTTTTTTGGCGATTCCCCAACGAATACCCAGACCGTATCAAGCAATTGGTCAATCAATGGAGCTTCGAATAATTCTTTGCCCAGCCCGATCTTAATTGATACTTCCAGTTCCTCTTTGCTAATTCTGCGATCTAACTTTTCGCCTCATCATCTCCGACTATCTCATTCAGGGGTGGCCAGTCTAAAGCAATCACTCTAAAAAAAGCCATCGAGTGAGGCAAAACGCTGAGTTTCGTGATCCACTCCTGTTGCATTTTTGACGGCACGCTCAGCACACCCCAGTTTTAGGGGAATGATTTTTTTCAGATTCTCCCCCTCACCACCCAATCGTCGGTTCAGATCCGTCATAATAACAAAATAGGCAGTGGGTCCAATCAAGAACCCATTGTCATCTGGTGACTCACAACGGACCAATGAATTTTCCGATGCAAAAAAGATTGATGAGCTGGGTTTCAAATGCAGTACTGGCAAGCAGTGTTGCATGTCTAGGAATAATCGTTTCCCCAACCAATGCTGAAGATCCGGACGCATTTTCAAAAATCATTCAGCCCGCCATCAAAAAACACTGCGCAAGTTGTCACGGAGCGAAGACAGAAATCGAAGGTGACGCCAACCTGATGTCGCTCAAGCCAGCAAACTTTGAGGAGCGTGTCGAGCTGATTCGTAGCCTCATCGACGTACTTGAACTGGAAGAAATGCCACCCCAAGACGAACCGCCACTGCAACCGGAACTTCGTCGTCAACTGGTAACTCAACTGCGCATGATCCTGCAAAAGACCGTTGCCAAAAAGAGCTCATTTGCTCAAGCTCCCATTCGCCGGATGAATCGGTTTCAATACAACAACGCGGTTGTTGACCTGCTCGAACTTAAATGCATTGTGTTTACACTGCCTGAACGGATGATGCGCGACCATAAACGATACTTCAAACCCGAAACGGGCAAGATGGCTGATGTCGTTACTGTTGGCAGTCGGCCACTGGGCAAGTCCCAGATGATCGAAACTCGCCTTGCTGGCGTAGCTGCCTTTCCGCAGGACCTGAGAGCTGAGCACGGTTTTGACAACCGGGGCGACCACCTCTCCTTGTCTCCCTTGCTGATGGAATCATTCTTAGAGTTAGGCCAGTCAATCACGCAAAGCCCGGATTTTTCTCCAAGATACGTGGGCATCTGGAAACGGTTTTTCGCTGAACCGAATCAGGAAATTTTAACAAACGACACAAAACTAAAACATGAACTAACTTCCAGGCTTCGTCCATTTTTGTCAAAAGCCTTTCGGCGACCTGTCGAAGCAAGCGTGTTAAACCGTTACACGAGCTTTGCTCTCAAAGGGATCAATGCTGGTGACACCTTTCTTGATGTCATGAGATCGATTACGGCAGCGACCATCGCATCTCCTAAATTTCTTTACTTGTACGACAAATCAACAAAGTCTGGCAAAGCGGAACCCATTGATGATTTTGAATTGGCGTCGCGTCTTTCCTTTTTCCTCTGGGGAAGCATCCCAGACGAGACGTTGCTCGAAGTCGCCACATCAGGCAAGCTGCGGCAACCAGAAACCCTTGCCCAACAAGTTGACCGCATGCTCAAGGATCAAAAATTAAAAAGATTCTGCGATAGCTTTCCGTCCCAATGGTTGCAGTTGGAACGAATTATTTCGGCCGTTCCCGATCCAAAGAAATTTCCCAAGTTTTATTTTCTCAAATACCGAAATAGCATGCACATGATGCTGGAACCCCTTCTATTGTTTGAAACCGTGCTGATTGAGAACCAGCCGATCACGCAGTTAATCGATCCTGATTTCACCTATCGCTCGAAACGACTGGACGATGCTTATGGTGACCTAAGCGCACGAGCCAATAAAAACCAAAATGGAGGCGCTGTAGGAGTCCTAAGTTTCCATCGAGTTCCCGTTGCGGATCGCAGAACCGGTGGCGTCATCACCAACGCAGCCGTGATGACCATGACCTCAGGTCCCGAGCGTTCTAAACCCATCACCCGCGGGGCTTGGGTTGCTGGAGTGATTTTCAATGACCCGCCCGAACCGCCGCCGGCCGATGTTCCTGAACTTAACGAAAAACCACCCCAAGAAGAGGCGAACCTCACCCTCCGGGAGCGTTTAAACATGCACCGCGAACGAGCCGATTGCCGCGGCTGCCACGAACAAATTGATCCATTAGGGTTCGCCTTGGAAAACTACGATGCGATTGGCAAATGGCGAGACCGATACGAAAACGGGCGGAAAGTTGACATGGCTGGCAGCTTGTTCCGCAAACACGAATTTTCGAGTGTGACGGAGTTTAAAGACGCAATTTTGAAAGAAAAAGACCGGTTCGCCAGAGGTTTTGCTGGCCACCTTTTGTCGTTTGCTTTAGCAAGAGACTTAGCTGCAGCGGACCAACCGACACTGGACAACATCATCAAAACCACATCCGCCGGTGGTCACAGAATGCAATCATTAATCAAGCAGATCGTCCTGAGTGAGCCATTTTTAAGTAAGAGCAATTCAACAACTCCCTCTGATTGATACCAGCTTATATCCAGTCGGGCTAATTGGCGAAAACACCTCGCCGGTTTGCCGCAAAAATTTTAGAAATGAACATGCTGACTTCATTGAGAAAAATATCATGAGACGCCTTTCACGACGGAAATTTCTTTACGGACTCGGCGGCGCGGCTTTAGCTCTGCCGTGGCTGGAGAGTGTCGCTCCAGCTTCCAGCTTGAAATCAGCCGGTCTAAGGACAGCAGTCACCCAACGCATGGCGCATTTCTACGTGCCCATTGGTGTCGTGCGCCGTGGTTTTTTCCCTGGAGAATCCGAGCACATTATTCCTAAGGGGAATCTTGGGAATGTGATGAAGTCTCTTGGAAAACAAAACCCGAATTACAGTATCAAACCCATTGGCAAACTGACGCCCACGATGGAGCCTTTGAGAAATTTCAAAGACAAAATCAACCTGATCACCGGGATGGATCGCACCTTCCAACAAGGCACGGATGTACATGCGCAATGTGCCTCGTGTTATTTAAGTTCCGCAGCTCCATTCACTATCGAGGGAACAGCCTGGCCTCTGGATCGAACCTTGGACCACCTCGTTGCCGACAAAATTGGTAAAAGCACGCCTTTCCCGACGCTTGAGTTCAGCTGCAATAGCCATCGAGACAACAAGGAATCAATCTATTTTGACAATATTTCGTGGTACGGCACCGGACATCTCGCCCCTTCGATCCGTGATCCGCGAAAAATGTATCGACGGCTGTTTTCGACTC
>JAQWLH010000064.1 GCA_029247405.1 Mariniblastus sp. | reverse complement strand
CGTTGGTAAACAGCCTAAACGGGGAGTGCGTGATACAGAATCACAAACCGAACTGATTCGTCTTCGTCGACAAATGAAGGAAGTCGTCGAACAGGAAGACTATGAAAAAGCTTCCGAGCTTCGAGACCAAATCCGCAAGATCGAAGGAGAGGGGCAAGCTGGTGATTGAGGAAAATCTTGAAGAGAACGACGTTGTCATTAGTAGTCGAATTCGCTTGGCTCGCAACATCGCCGACTATCCGTTCATCAGTACGTGTTCCGATGACCAGCGTTCGCAAATCGAGATCACGTTGCGAAGTGGGATTGGAGAAGTTGACCGCCTAAGTGATGTGTCGATCGTCAATTCGGTAGAACTCGAGGCTCTTGAGCGTCAATTTCTTTTAGACCTTAACCTGATCCGTTCCGGAAGCGTTCCGATGGAGTCGGATACGGCTGATTCGCCTGAGGAAACTTCGGTTGAAGAAGTTGGTGTGACGATCAACGAAGAAGATCATTTACGGATTACGGTCACTCGAAATGATTTTGATTTAGGTGCGGCTTGGGAACAAGTTAATGCGGTGGATGACGATATTGAGTCGCGGTTCAACTATGCTTTCAGTCCCCGGTGGGGGTACTTAACGGCATGCCCGGCCAATGTCGGTACGGGGATGCGAGTTAGTGTGCTAGTTCATTTGCCAGCACTGGTCCTGACTCACCAAACCGAAAAAGTATTTCGCAGTGTCCAGCGGATTAATGTCGTGGCCCGGGGGATGTTTGGCGAGGGAGCCCCGGGAGACTTTTTTAGGATCAGTAACCAAGCAACTTTGGGATTTGAAGAAGCCGATTTGATTGATCAGGTTTCCAACGTGATTCCAGCTTTGGTGAAATACGAGCGAGAAGCGAGAAAGCTACTTTTAGCAGAAAACAAAGAAGGTGTTCGTCAGCAGGTCACCAACGCGCTCAATGAACTCTGTTTGTGCGATCTCGAAGACGGTAGCGAGGGGAATAATGTAGAAATTATGTCTCTGCTCTCGCGTGTCCGCATGGGGGTCAGCATGGGATTGTTGAAGCGTGATCAGGCAGACCGCGTGAACCGATTATTTGCGTTGGTCAATTTGCGGCATCAATTGTTCGCTGCGGTTGCTCGTGAGGACTACTCTGAGGCTTCGAAATTGCGCGATCGAATCTTGAGTTTGGAACTAGTTCAGGATTTGGAAGTCGAGCAACTAGATCTTCCTTTAGCTGAAGAAGATGGTGTTTCGACAGGGAACGATTTGTCTGGCCACGAATCGGAGGGAGATCTGCCATGACCCTCGAAGGTATGGAAGGCCGCTGCGGGGTTTGGCTTCGGGGTTCAGGCCCTGAATCTGATATTGTGATGAGCAGTCGAATTCGGCTGGCCCGTAATCTGGCCGACTATCCGTTCATTCGTCGTTGCTCTGACATTGATCGTGCCAACATCGAATCAACAGTACGAGAACGACTGGGCAAGGACACGCGGGGTGACTCGTTGACGTTCATTAATGTTTCTGAACTGGATTCCTTGGATCGGCAATTTCTTGTAGAGCGGCAGTTGATTAGCCGAGAGCTGTCAAATTCTGATGGTGCACGCTCCGTGGCGATCGACGAACAAGAAGGCATGAGCCTGATGGTCAACGAAGAAGACCATCTGCGTATCCAAGTCATGAAAAGTGGATTAGATCTTGGCGGAGCTTGGGAGCATGTCAACAAGGTCGATGATTTTGTCGAAAGTTGCGTGACTTATGCCTTCCATCCGCAACTCGGATATCTAACCGCGTGTCCGACAAATGTCGGCACTGGGATGCGGGTCAGCGTGTTAGTTCATTTGCCAGCTCTGGTTATCACTCAGCAAATTGAAAAAGTGTTTCGAAGTCTGCAAAAAATCAACCTTGTTGTGCGTGGATTGTATGGTGAGGGCACTCAAGCGATGGGTGATTTTTACCAAGTCAGCAATCAAATTACTCTTGGCAAAACCGAGCAAGAATTGATCGACCAAGTTGGTGACATTATTCCGGTCGTCATTGATTACGAACGAAAGGCTCGAGATTTCTTAATCAGCGAAAAGCAAAACGATCTGTTTGATCAAGTGAGCCGAGCGTATGGGACACTTCAAAATGCCCAGCAGATCAGTAGTGAAGAGACGATGTTTCTTCTGTCCCGGGTTCGCATGGGAATAAATTTAGGCTTGATCGGTGATCTTGAAATCCCGGATGTGAATCAGCTTTTTATTCATACACAGCCTGCCCATCTCCAGAAAATTCGCCAAACAGAGCTGGATACTGATCAGCGAAATGTGGAGCGTGCGAATTACCTGCACAACCAACTAAAGCTCAATGGTGGCTCGGACGTTGAAAAGAATTAGAGAGTGGCTTGAATCCAAAGATCGCCACGGTCTGATGGCCCTGGTTTTGCAAATCAATCGCTCGTGAGCTTGTGGGTTCGGATTCGCAGCGATTTCGAGATGCAATAGGTTGTTTTGGTGTTGGTTTTTACCTTTGGGGACGATTTTGACCGGAAAGTTCTCTTTCCAGTCTTAGGAACCAAGGGAAGTGCTCCCCTGCCCTGGCGGAAATCTTTCGATTCCGGGCAGGAATTCAAATCGGTTGTGCTGTTCGCGGTGGAATCGATCTCCGGATCGTGGGGCAGTCTTCTTCGGGCCGTTCGCACTTGGCAAAATCCCCTGTTTTCAGAGGCTAGGATGGTTACCCAACGGTAATTAGCCGGTCCTACAGGTCTAACAAAGTGCACAATGCCTCGGCAATAAACTGTTTTCGACTGCTGATGAAACTATGCCGATCAGATCGTTGTACCGTGATCACGATTGATTTTTCGCGGTTAGTCGCTTCTGATATAAGGCTGTCAATTTTAGAGAATTTAGCGAGAACCAATGTCCACTCAAATCGACTTGGAATCCGCGGTCAAACAGGCCCGCGAGAGACTTGATGAGCATACCTACAATGTCGTTCAGCGGCACTTTCACGAATCTACCGGATGTCCGTTTTGGTTGGGCAAAAAGGCCGAAATGAATTTTGACCCGCTCACCGAGGTCAAATGCTACGACGACTTGAAAAAGTTTCCGCTGTTTGAGGATGACTGGTTGCGAGGTGGTCCTGTTGAACGATGGCGGATGAAGGACCACGCCGAGCGCCCCACCTACGTCTTTGAAACAGGCGGCACGACGGGTTTGCCCAAATCACGTGTCGTCGTTGAAGATCATTGGAAGGATTACGAGATTTTCAGTGACACCCTTCCGGACGAGTATTTTCCCCGCGGCTCAAATTGGTTGATGCTAGGTCCGTCTGGACCGCGTCGATTGCGTTTAGCCGTTGAACACTTGGCTCAGTATCGAGCAGGGATTTGCTTCTGCATTGACCTCGATCCAAGGTGGGTCGTCAAGTTAATCAAAAAAGGATGGATGGAGCATCTTGAGGAGTATAAAAAGCATTGTATTGATCAAGCGGTTTCGATCCTGACCGCTGGACACAATGTTAAATGCATGTTCGGTACGCCCAAATTGATCGAATCTCTGTGTGAAGGTTTAGAGGAGCGTGGGACATCTTTAGCGGAAGTCGGGATCACGGGAATATTTTCCGGCGGAACTGAATTTACGCCACAGTGGACACGATATTGCGTTGAGGAATTGTTTGGCGGTCCGCCCGAGGAGAGCGGCATCTTTATGACACCAACCTATGGGAACACGTTAATGGGTTTGGCTTGCAGCAAGCCAGTGACGGCGGAAGAGAAGTACAAGATTTCCTATTACGCCCCGCAACCCAGGGCTTGCACCGAGGTCGTGAGTTTCGATGATCATCATTCTGTCGTCGGGTTTGGCGAGACGGGTCGCGTCAAGCTGACAACTCTTACACCTGAGTTCTTCGTGCCCGGTTTCCTCGAACGAGATGAGGGCGAACGAGAGATGCCGTTTGAGAAGTTTCCTTGGGATGGAGTGAGCGGAGTGCGACCTTTCCACGAGATTGCTTCCTCCACCACCGTTGGCGTTTACTAGGGGCGAGTTCGCCAATCGCAATTACAGCAGGCGGTTAGAGAAACGACTTGGTTGGTCTTGCCATTTCAGTTGAACCTCGGGAGAGAGGTTTGGTTGAGACCCGCGAACAGTCCATTTGTTTTTCTGAACTTTATAAATTGGATTATTTACGGAGCGTTAAGACAGTGTTAGAGATTCCAGTCATCCGATGGGGCAAGCCCTACGAATCGCTTGAAACAACAGAGGTCGTCCACTTCAACACGGGAGAAACCATCGCCCAGGTAGGGTCGGCCAATGGTGGGCTGCTGACTCGTGACATGCGGAAAGCAAATAAGGCTCGCGAGATCTTGCGGCAATTCAGCTGCGAAGATCTCATTTCGAAAGTCGCCAAAGCGGCAGATCTGTTTGAGCAAGAGACTCTACCACTTGGGAGTGGGACACAAACACCGGACGAATTCGTTGTTCACCAGTCGGCATCGACTGGACTGCCTGAGCACATGTGTCGTTCCAACATGCAGAAAAATTGTTTCGTAATGCGAAACATGAACGAGATCTTGCAGTGTCTGACTCGGGGTTTGGATCTGGATATCCTGACCCGCGGGTATGGGATGGAGTCACGGGGCGTCGTCGTGAGTTATCAGGCGCAAACGCCGGTTCTTGGCGCAGTTTTGCCGTCCAACTCACCCGGCGTCCACACGTTGTGGTTGCCAGTCATTCCGCTGCAAATGGGATTGGTATTAAAACCGGGATCGTCTGAGCCGTGGACTGCCTACCGCGTGGCATCAGCGTTCGAAAAAGCTGGAATTCCACCTGAGGTGATTTCGCTTTACCCAGGTGGCCATGACGTCGGGGCGGCGTTAATGACGAGCTGCCCCCGAAGTATGATTTTTGGATCACAAAAGACGATTGACCAATACGCGGGTAACCCGAAGGTTCAGGTTCATGGTCCCGGGTTTTCCAAGATCTTTTTGGGAGACGATTGCGTCGACGATTGGGAGCAGTACCTCGATATTATGGTTGAGTCGGTCTACATCAACGGAGGCCGAAGTTGTATCAACTGCTCTGGTATTTTTGCTTCGCGGCATACGAAGGAGATTGCAGCGGCAATCGCTGAGAGATTGGGGCCAATTGACGCTCTTCCGCCCGGGGATCCCAATTCTGGTTTAGCCGCATTCACAACGGAGGGGGTTGGCAAAGCAATTGTTTCAATGGTCGAGCAGGATTTGAAAGCCGACGGAGTCACCGACTGCACCGCTCAGTACGGAGACCGCCTGGTTGAAGCGGAGCGATGTTCATACATTCGTCCCATCGTTGCCCACGCGGCAAGCCCCGAGTGTGAAATTGCCAGTAAGGAGTTCATGTTCCCGTTCGTAACTGTTGTTGAGTGCCCACAAGACAAAATGCTCAAAGCGGCTGGTTCGACTTTGGTGGGCACCGCCATCACTTCGGATTCGGCTTGGATTGATCAACTGACCGACGCAACAACAATCGACAGGCTCAACATTGGACCGATTCCGACCAATCGGTTGAATTGGTTGCAACCGCACGAAGGCAATCTCATCGATTTCTTGTTCAGGTCGCGGGCTTATCAGATGCCGCCGGAAAAGGTGGCAGAGCTAACGGCTTGATTTGAGCGGAATTAAACGAAGACCGATTAAGATAAAATTCGGTTCAAATTAGGGTCGACTCCCGTTGAGTATGGCTCAATCATGTAAGTAAATGACTCGCTCTTCGATGTTTTATACGCTGACCTGGACCGTTTAATGCAAGATTTTGATTTCAACTTACGAACGAGAATGGTCTGCGGCGCCGGTGCTCTCAACCGACTCGGCGACCTCGCAGGTGAGCTTGGAATTCGGCGAGCACTCGTTGTGACCGATCCGGGAATTCGAGAGGCGGGTCACGTTGAGCGTGGTCTCGATTCGCTTCGGCGTGCGAACATTGAAACCTGCCTGTTCGATGAGGCTCACGAAAACCCAACCGACACGGACATTTCAGCTGGGGTTGAGGTGGCGAGACGGCACGATCCGGAGTTGATTGTCGGACTAGGTGGTGGGAGTTCGATGGACTGCGCCAAGGGAATCAACTTTGTCCATTCCAACGGGGGTCGAATTCATGATTATCACGGGGTAGGCAAAGCCCTGAAGCCGATGTTGCCGATGATTGCCGTGCCCACAACGGCCGGCACTGGAAGCGAAATGCAGTCTTTCGCATTAATCTCTGACGCCGCCACGCATGTGAAAATGGCTTGCGGTGACAAAAAAGCAAGTTGCCGGATCGCGATACTTGATCCTGAGTTAACCCTGACTCAACCTGAGAGTGTGACCGCGCTAACTGGCATCGACGCGATTTCTCATGCGGTCGAGACATTTGTAACGAAACGACGAAATCCCGTTTCTTTGCTTTATTCCCGCGAGGCGTGGCGTTTACTAGCCGGTAATTTCAAAGCGGTTCTTCGCAACCCCGATGATCTTGAGGCTCGGTCGGCCATGCAGCTAGGGGCTGCTTATGCGGGCGTTGCCATCGAAAATTCGATGCTGGGTGCAAGCCATGCACTGGCCAATCCGCTAACGGCCACTTATGGAACGTCTCACGGCCAAGCCGTCGGTCTAATGTTACCTCATGTGGTTCGTTTTAATGGCGAGCAGTTTGACCTCTGGTATCAAGAATTACTTTCTTTCAGCGAAGCGTTGCCTGGTTTACCAAAATCTGACTCTGGTGCTGTGGGACTTGCCGAATTTTTGACAGAATTGATTGACGCGGCCGGACTTCAGGTAAAACTTGATCAGTGCGGTGTCCAAGCCGATAAAATTCCAGAGTTGGCTGCGTCGGCAGCTCAGCAATGGACGGGGACTTTCAATCCGCGTGAAGTGGATCACGAAGCGCTTTTGGGGCTCTACCAGAACGCGTTTTAAACTTCTCATTCAATCATCATCAGGAACAAGCATGAAGATCGTCCATTCCTTTTGTGGCCTTTTGCTTTTTGGAATCGTGTTGGCCAGTGGTCAATGGATGAACGCGGCGAGCGGGCAAACCGTTCAACCGTCCTCTGAGGCATCGGACAAAACGGAGAGTGAAAAGTCTTCCCAAGCCAAGCTGGCCAATCGCTCAGACGAATCGGGCTGGCATGTTTTCCGCGGAGACGCTGGCTCGTCAGGGGTGGCCAAGTCGAAATTACCGCAGGATCTCGACATCCATTGGCAGTACAAAATTCCCGGTGGCCAAGGAGCGTTCGAGGGCACCGCCGTAATCGCCAAAAATTCGAGCGACAAAAAGCCCATCGCCTACATTGGTGACATGGACGGTACGTTGTTTGCGCTTGATCTCGAAACAGGTGATTTGAAATGGCAAAAAAAACTGGCCTTTAGTTTTTCGTCATCGCCGGCTTATCGCGATGGGCGGATTTACATTGGCGACATCGATGGCTTTTTTTATTGTGTGGATGAATCAGGCCAACTTCAATGGAAATTTGAGAGCGGGGGCGAAATTAATTCGAGCCCGAATTTTTACCAAGGACAGGTGTTGTTTGGCTCTCAAGACACCAAGCTCTACTTGCTCGATGCCAAAACAGGTAAAAAGAAATGGGAGCACGAAACGCCGGATCAAATTCGTTGCTCCGTCACCATTGCAGGTGACCGTGCCTTCGTTGCCGGCTGTGATGGCTTCTTTCATATTGTTGATTTAAAGTCGGGGAAAGAGGTCGGCAAAGTCGACATTAGATCACCAACCCAATCTACACCCGCGGTTCTCGGAGATTTTGTTTACGTCGGCACTGAGCAAGACGCCTTCATGGCGATCAATTGGAAAACCATCGAGGGCATCTGGTCATTTGCAGATCCTGAAGGTCAGTCATCGGTGCGTGGAAGTGCGGCGGTTTCAAAAAACAGTGTGATTTTTGGGGCCCGCAATCGTCAGGTATATTCCGTCGATTCCAAATCAGGTGACCTGATTTGGACAACAACGTTGAAGGCCAAGGTGGACGGGTCACCTGTTATCGTTGGCGATCGGGTGTATGTGGGGTCCACCGATGGCAGGTTCTATGTACTCTCGCTCGACAAAGGCGAGAAGCTCTGGGAAAAACAATTCAATGGGAGTTTTTTTGGCTCTCCGGCGGTGGCATTCGAGCGGCTTGTTATTGCGACTGATCGAGGCGTGGTTTATTGTCTAGGTAAGAAAGAAACTAAGTAAAAGGCAACTCGCAAGAAGATTTGCGACTGCTATCTGCTTCCGAACTTAAACCCCAATTTACAATGTCAACTGAATCAACCAAAACGGAAGTCGGCAGCTACTTCATCTCAAATTACCCTCCTTATTCGCAATGGAAGGGTGATCACCTCGATGCCGTTACCGGGGCGATGCAGGCACCACCGGCGGCCGACACGCCGCTCGGTTTGTATTTGCACATTCCTTTCTGCAGAAAACGATGCAAGTTTTGCTACTTCAAAGTTTTCACCGACCAGAATGCAAAAGATATCGAAGCTTACGTTTCGGCGCTTTGTCGCGAAATTGAATTGGTCAGCAAACTACCAGTGATGGGGGATCGGCAGTTTCGCTTCGTCTATTTTGGTGGTGGAACCCCTTCTTTTCTCAGTTCTCGCCAACTGACATCGTTGGTGGATCGTTTGCGGGCGAATATCAATTGGGACAAAGCTGAAGAGGTTACCTTCGAATGTGAGCCGGGCACCCTTCAGGAAAACAAGGTCAAGACGTTAAAGGAACTAGGAGTCACTCGAATTAGCCTTGGTATTGAAAATTTCAGTGATTCGGTGCTCGAAGAAAACGGACGGGCTCATCTCTCCAAGGAAGTCTACCGGGCGTGGGATTGGATTCAGGCTGCCGATTTCGCGAACGTGAACATTGACTTAATCTCCGGAATGGTGGGCGAGACTTGGGATAATTGGAAGTACAACATCAGTCAGACCATTAAACTGTCGCCTGAGTCGATCACGATCTACCAAATGGAATTGCCTTTTAATACCGTTTATTCCAAAGATATTCTCGGTAACAAAATTGAAACACCCGTTGCAGATTGGGAAACCAAAAGGGCGTGGTTGAATTATGCCTACGACGAATTCTTGAACGCAGGCTACAAAATCAGCAGCGCCTACACCGTGGTCAAAGATAACAATAAAGTGAACTTCAGTTACCGGGATAATTTGTGGGGAGGTGCTGATCTTCTGGCCACTGGAATCGCAAGTTTTGGTCACGTGGGTGGCGTTCACTATCAAAACAAAGCCGACATGAAACAGTATAAAACTGATTTGACGGAACTGGGTAAATTGCCGCTTGGTCGCGGTTATGTCGCCACGCCCCATCAGTTGTTGGTTCGCGAAATGATTCTCCAGTTGAAACGCGGCTTTCTTGACGTTGGATACTTCAAGCAGAAGTTCAATGTGGACATTACCGAGCGATGGAAATCCGAGTTTGAGCAGCATCAAAGTGATGAGATGCTAACGGTCACACCTGACCGTATTGAACTGACTCGTAAAGGGTTTTTGCATGCCGATGCTCTATTGCCGCCATTCTTCGAAGACGAGTTTCAGGGAATCCGCTACACATGATTGATGGTGCCGCGAACAATCAAAACGATGAGATGTTGACGTTCATGATGGGGGAGTTCGAAGCTGAATTTCCAACTGACCGACTGTACGCTAAAAATCACATGTGGGCTACGGTCGCGAATGCTAACGGGGGCGATCAGCCTGTCGCTTTGGAGTCATCAGGAACATCCAAATTTCGTTTTGGCTTCACTGCTTACGCGGTTCGACTCCTACAGGATGTTTATTTTTTGGATTGGATGCTTGAGGCTCCAGCGGTACTCTCAACGAGTCAAGAAATTGGGAGTATCGAAAGCAAGAAAGCGGAGAGTGCTCTGTTCGCACCTGTTGACGGTCAACTCATAAAGTTGAATGAGCTTCTGATGGAAGATCCGTCTGCGATCAATACGGACAAATACACCGCGGGATGGTTGTTTGAAATGCAAGCCGAACAACCCGAGTTTTTAACTGCCACTCAATACATCGAATTGCTTGATGAGGTTTGGGCGAAAACACAACGCACGATCAAAGGCCAGTTGAATGAATAGTCATCGGTTGTTTTGTTAAATCAACCGCCGCCCAAACGCCAGAAGTCGCAGGCGTTTCAATCTAACGACGGGTCGCTCTCCTCAACCAGTTCGTCGTCTTCGGGAAAAAGGTCACCCCAATATCGCTCCCTGTCCGGATCTTCTTCGGTCTGACAAGAAAGTTCGCAATCGAACTCGTTGGTGACACGCTCTAAAAATAATTGTAAGTCTAACTCTGATGCCTCGTTGTAGGTGTAGAAGCGGCGAACTCCCGCTAACGTGATCTCTCCAGTGGAGACACCTGCATGTTGATCAGTGAACAGCGCAATTTCAGTTTCAATTGCATCGCAGAACTCAGATTCTTCGTCGGTTGCCAATCCGTTTTCGTCTGGCGTTTGAAGTGTAAGGACAAACAGGACGAATTGGGTGACCGGGAGGTCGTCAATAAAATCCGAGAGTCCAACATTGCAGAGCACCGTCGCGGGCGTTTTTCCGCCGACTAATATGACGGAGGCTTGCCACTCGCCTTGGCTAATTTCAGCGTCTAATTCCGAATGCGAGACCCACTCAAATTCTTTGGACCAACGATCGTCATTTGCATGAAAGCATTTGAATAATCCGGCGATCCGTTCGGGCTCGAATCCGTTGCCCAACTTCGCGATCATGGGTTGTTGTTCGGCACTGCCACGGAAGTTGATGCAGGCATCACCACTTTCCTCGGTCCACCATTGCAAGAACCTTGTTTCAGTGTCAATTAGCGAAATGGGTTGACTAAGGTCCAAATCGGCGAGCTGTGCAGCGGTTACATCTGCTGAGACAACTTCGTCGTCGATTTCAAGTTTCATGATGGCTCAGTAAGTTAAGGGATGACCGTCCAGTTTATGAACGCGGATCAGCTCGTCAAACGTACATGAATTAACGAACATCAAAGTTCGTTTTTTGCTAGAATCTGACCTAGCCTGTCTCGGCTCAAACTCTTTTTATGAATGGATCCATGGCCAAACGTTTGTCAGTTGTCGTCTCGCAAAGTCCCAGCAAGAATCCTGCAAAACGGAAACTTGAGGAGGATATCGTTGCCGGTTTGCTATTTGAGAATGGGATTGACGTCACGATCGTACCGAATTTGTACGATATCAAGCCTGACAGTACGGGGATGTTGGCTCTGAAACAGATCAATGGGAACCTGGTGGTGGTTTCTTGGCTGTTTGAGCGGGCTGCACATTGGGTGCTCGACCGAAACACGATTCACGGTCACGTCGGTCAAGTGTTATTGCAAAATGAAGACGAAGACGAAGACGAAGACGAAGACGAAGAGGTTGGTGGTGAGAGTGGCGTTGATCAAGACGCTCAAGTTGATGAAAAGGAACGAGTGATCGACTCACGGCAGATTCCAAATCGAAAAATCTATTGTCTCGACTTGAAAACAACGAATCGCGCCGAAGACTTTATCGTTGAGGTCAAACGGATTCATGGTGAGAACGCAGTCAAGGTGGTTGGGCTGGGCGACATTATTAATGCGGCCCCCATGAAACCCGCAGGATCCAACGGAAACGACTTGGCGAACCGGTTGCCAGTTTTAACGGCCGAGGATCGGATGGCTTCGCCGACCAATGACACCGCGCTTGCAGCAGACGGGAGTGGTTTAGATCAACCTTCGGTGGTTAATCGAATTGAAGAGAGTGCCGGTCGGCGATGGTATCCGGTGATTGATTACAGTCGATGCACAAACTGTATGGAATGCATCGACTTCTGTCTTTTCGGCGTTTATGGAGTCGACCAGGTTGACACGATTTTGGTCGAGCAACCTGACAATTGCCGCAAGGGCTGTCCGGCTTGCAGTCGTGTGTGTCCGGAAAACGCGATCATGTTTCCTCAGCACAAAACCCCCGCAATCGCGGGTTCGGCCGAATTAAATGCGAGCCTGAAGATCGACTTGTCCCAATTATTTGGTGCCCCAGCTGAAGGGAAATCAGCCGATGAGTTGGCGGCACTTGAGCGCGACGAGCAGTTATTGGCAGCTGGTCGCGATGCGGTTGGCATGAATGTGGGAATGCCCAAACGCCATGGAAATCCGGAGAACGATTCCAAAGACGACTTGGATGACCTCGTTGACCAACTGAATGATCTCGATATTTAGAGCGAGTTTCAGTTACCATCGGTGCGCCTGATTCGGTGTACAAACTTTGCAGAGCCCCAGCAACACTCTTTCGCCACGCGAGTTTTCGTCGGTGAAGGCGATCGGCGTCTATTTTCAATCACCTTCATTGGTTGGGCTTCGTGTAGCCGTGTCGGGCAATCTAATTCTGTGAAAGACGGCGGCTTCAAAAATTGTCATTTTTGGATTCTAGTGGTTGCATGGATGCAGTGATTAAAAAGCAACAGGGAGTTCACTATACTCCGCCCCAATTAGCTGTGTTTTTGGCCAAGCAAGTGATGGATTGTTTCTTGGACTCCTTACACAAGGACTCCAGCTTCAGCAGTCCCATTGCTATTCTTGATCCGGCATGTGGAGATGGTGAATTGTTGGCCAGTTTGATCCAGCAGATGCGAATCAACGGCGTCGATACTCAGTTCCGTGTCTTTGGATTCGACACCGACCCCGATGCTGTGAAACGAACTCGCTCGCGGCTCAAGTCTTTGGGGGGGGCTGGTAGGCAGGACCTCGAGGTCGTCATTGAACAGGCTGATTTTTTGGCTCAGCAAACCAGCCAGAAATTTGATCTTGTCATTGCCAATCCACCTTATGTTCGAACTCAAGTACTGGGTGGAGTGGAATCACGGCGTTTAGCGAACAAATTCGAATTGACTGGACGAGTTGATCTTTATTACGCGTTTGCAGTCGCAATCAGTCAGGCCCTCAAGCCGGGAGGAACGATGGGACAGTTGACGTCCAATCGTTTTTTGTCGGTCAAATCTGGCGTCGCAATGAGAGGGTTGTTATCCAAAGAATATAAACTTTGTCAACTATTTGACCTCGGCGATACCCGTTTGTTCGATGCCGCGGTGCTTCCGGCGATCGTAACAGCGACCAAACGTGGGAACCAGAGCGGTACCCCTTCACAAGAAAATCCTGCAGGTTTCCATCGTATTTATCAGGCTCAATCGTCCACCTCGGCCGCGAGGTCCGAATCCGAGTTTAAGACCTTATTTGAAGCGATCTCTGACGTGAAACGAACGGGTGAAGTAGTCACCGACGAAGGGGAGATCATGATCGAGCGAGGCGAGTTGGATTTCCAAGGTGATTCAGTTTGGACTTTGGTGAACTCGCAAACTCGCAGATGGTTGGAAACAATTCGAGCTTCCCAGGAAACGACGTTTGGTGAATTGGCGGAGATCAAAGTTGGAATTAAGACAACTGCAGATTCAGTTTTCATTCGAGAGGATTGGCAATCCCTGTCAAAGCAAAAGCCCGAATCAAAATTACTCTTGCCGCTAATCACGCATCATGACGCTTGCCGTTGGTCGATCTTGAAGCCTCAAAAGGAAGTTTTGTACCCCTATGATTTGAGAAGTCCGAAACGAACGGTGGTTGATCTGGAAAAGCTGCCCCGCACAGCGGCATATCTTGAGTCACATCGGGGTCGATTGGAGGGCCGGAAGTATGTTGTTGACTCCGGTAGAGAGTGGTTCGAGATTTGGGTGCCGCATCATCCAACCGATTGGGAAAAACCAAAACTTGTTTGGCCCGATATCTCTGAGCAACCAAGGTTCTTCTTTGATTCCACTGGTGCGATCGTTAATGGTGATTGTTACTGGATCAAGCTTCGTCCGAACGTTGACCCAAATTGGCTGTATGTAATGTTAGCGGTCGCCAACTCAAGGATTGCGATTCAATTTTACGATACCGTTTTTCACAATAAACTTTACGCAGGTCGACGTAGGTTCATGACGCAGTACGTCAAGGAATTTCCATTGCCTGAATTAAATTCAGAAATTGGTAAGCAAATAGTCGAGTTGGCTAAACAGTTGGTGGAAGTGCGAGAAGTTGAAACAGAGGAAAGGATCGAACAGCTTGTGCAGCAGGCATTTGGTTTTAAGTAGGTTGCTCTTCTCGGTGAAACCGGGCTAAAGCAAGGGCCCCCAATTTTCTTTTCATTGGATTCTGACTCTCGTCGACTTTGCTTTCTGATCAAAACGATCGATGCGGATCCAAACGTTAGCGGGATCAGTGGGGCGGTGTTTGGATTTGTGGACGAGGGGTTCGGTTTTAGCGGTTTGGTTAAGATTTCGCCGGCCAAGGTTGGTTTCATCCTCGTTTCAGAAACCATCGAGGGAAGAGCCCAGGGAGCTTTTTTTTCAGGCTAACAGATAGGTAAGCTCTGATTTTTAGGAGGATTGGTTGGTGTCGGAGGTGGCGAAGCGAATTCCCGGGACATTTCTGAGAAGTTTGGAAAAGAAATCATTGAAGGGTGAATTGATTCCCGTTAATGTGATTGAAGAAAATCGAAGCCAAACGTCACGCAATTCTTGCGTGATGAATTGATCAAATAACAGTTTCCATAACAAACTAAAATTTGGTTTAGGCTCGGTGAAACCCTAATTTTAAACAGCAGTATCAGAGGGCAGAACAATTAACGACGAACCAACTCCAGTTCCCCGCAAGAAGAGCTTGATCTCAATCCCATTCCTTATTTTGGGCGTGGGACTAGTCGCGATGATCGTCCCTTTTTTTGGTGATGTAGACAACGACGGTAAGGGCGACTCTCTCGGCAAGCACCTGATGTTTAATTTCATGGCATCACAAGAAGGCGAAAAGGCAAAGGCCCAAGCGTTCAAGGACGAGACTCAAGTGGTGGGCAGCAGTGATTCCGTAGGCCAGATGAAACAGGGTTTTGATAAGAAAAGCGAAGATAAAACCGAGGAAGAGGAATGAAGATGTTGCCAAAAAAAGTCTTGGCACATCCTGTTTCCAAAGTGGGTGTCCGGTGAGAGGCTGAATTAGGCTCGCGCGTCGACTATCGTCCCGAATACCTCATAAGCTTGGGCAAGGTAATCTTTCACCTCTTCCGGCTTGATCTGTCGACTGGGTCGGTAAAAAAATAAGGATCCTGTCGCCGCTTCGACTGAGATCCCTTGTTTGGTTTCAAAGAATTCAAGAACTTTCGCTGTAAAAAAAGCTCGGGTGGCAGTTTCGTTTGAGCTTTTGAGTACAAACATTTTCGAGAACTTCGGGTGAGTATCGAAATCAATATCCTGGAACCCAAGGGCACTTCCGATTTTGTCGAGCATTCCTTCGGGTCGCATCGTGAAATCAGGGCACTGAATTTGTGGCGAATGCAAAGAAACCACTGATTGTCGGTGAGAGCGTTGGTTCTTGCCGCTACCGATGGTGTACTCATAATCAAAGATAGCGATGTTAACTTCGCCGCTGTCGCCTTGGATCACATTTTTCATTGATCGTGATCGGCCCTGGCTGAACAGGTTGAAGTTGCTGAATTTCTGTAAGAGTTCAGAGTCGCCTTCGGGAGAGCACCCGAGTCCCATGGATTTAGCAATTGCAATAAAGCCTTCGCGGCGTTTCTTGGCGGCGCGGTGCGAAAACCACAAGCCGCTACCCACAAGTACTATGATTCCGCCGATGACGATAATCATAAAGTACTTCTCCAACATGATTTACCCGTTATTTTAAGTGCTGTTGAGTTGGCAAGTTAGATGCAAAAATGTCATCTACCGGCAGCGTTGGTCTGGACTATTTTAGTTGTACCAACTCCGACTCGGGGGTCGGCGGTTCGGCAAGTTTGGGATCCTGCCAGTTCTTCTCATCAAAGTGTTTGTCGTACACCCCGTAGTCGTGGTAGGCAATCTTTTTTGCCAGCCGGTAGGCCCAGCTTTTTTCTGGAATCGGCTCAAGATCAGGTGAGTACTGAGAATTGTGAGGGGTCGCGGCACGAAGTTCTGCGAGGGCGGTTTTGCGGGCTGTCGAGTCTTTAGCCCCGTGGCGATCTGCTAACGCTTCGATTAGATCCGGACGCTCCAGCACAATGCAGCCGCGTGTGTGCTCGGCGGTTGTCTTGCGAAAATCAGTGAGGAATTCGGATTCGTTAAACACCTGATCCAATGGCCGTTCATCGTGAATCGAATCTTTGGCGAACTGGATGATGGGACAGGGTTCGATATCGCCCCACGGATTGATATGGTGTGTAAATCCAGTCGCCGCGGGACACAGAGCTTTCCCATCGGCATCGTAATACGCGTCAACGACGATGATCGGCTTTTTGCAACGCATATCCACTACAAATTGTCGTGCTGTTCGCTGTTGCTCAGGCGTCAAGGCGAGTTCGGGTGCCGGGTCAGGACCCATCGGCCGATAAACATGATACCAAGTGTAGAGTACCCCCATTTCGATCAGCCGATCAATCCACTCTTCGCGGAGCAGATCATCAAAATTGGTTTGGCAAAGGCTCGTGCAAACTCCGGTCATGACTTTGTTGTTCAGGCAGTTTTGAAGACCGGTCATGGTGGCCGACAAGACGTCTGATTTGCCGCGCCGTTGGTCGCTGATAGTCTCGGTACCTTCGACACTGATCAACGGAGTAACGTTTCCACATTTCCTTAAACGCTTGGCAACTTCATCGGTGATAAAATGGCCGTTGGTGAAAACTTGGAAATAAACATCGGGATGAGCTTCCAGGATCTCGAACAGTTCTTTGTGCATGAACGGTTCTCCACCGAGCAAGCCGAAAAACGAATTGCCCATTTTTTTAGCGGTCGTGATCATGCGATTCATCGCATCCACGTCGATTTTGCTCTGCTTGGCGGCAACATCAACCCAGCAACCGGTGCAACGAAGGTTGCAGGAGTTGATGACGGAGATGTAAAGATAAGGCGGAAAAAACTTGCCTTGTTTTAGGCGGCGTTTGTGTTTTTGAACGCTTCGCCAGCCTTTAAATCCCATGTTCCAGCCAAGTTTCCAGAGCAAACGCTTGTCTGTTTCCAGAAGCATTCTTTTGGCTAATCGCAAGTACATTCTCGGCTCCGCTGAAAAAATCGTGTCAGCTCCAAGTATACAAACTGACCCCAAAAAAAGCACGGGCCGAATTCGTCACAGCGTGTATTGTTTCACACCGAATGCCATTTCATGCCGAGTTTCATGTTACACCAATTGCGAGTCAATTGGGTCGGTCAAAACAATTGAAATGGGCGGGAGCCGAAATCAAGCCGCACGTTCGCCGTCGCGTCTTGAATCTTGTTTCATCGCAAGTTTGCGTTTTTCAGAAGCGAGGTTTTTCGCATCGCGACCTGCTTCCTCGAATTCGGCGGACTCATTGTGGTCAGTTTTTCGGCCCGAGGCTCTTTGTGGTGTCGGAGCAGTTCCCCGACGAAAGTGACGCGCTGTTACCGAGATGTCGTCAGAAAATATTTCGTCATTTTCTCGAAATCGCATGGCTCGAGATCGTTGCATTGCATGTCTGAATTTCCACATCTGAAAGGGCGAAGCCAAAAATTCGAGCAGGCGAACGAAGCCAGATTGGATGCGGTTGGCGGTGGTTCCAACATGAAGGACGTGGCGGCAAAATGCCCGTTGGGCGGATGTTCCATGTGGCTTGAAAGCTTCACGGGTGACGAGATTGGGTCGATCAATGGTGGCGATACAATCGGGACATGGCTGGCAGCCAAATCCAAGCGTGCTGAGACAGAGTCCGATTTCAAGGTCAAGATAGAATGGATCCAGTTGTTCGTCGATTCTTCCGATCGCGTTGAGCAATTCACGACGATAAAATCCTACCCACGTGGTCGGTCCGTAAAGCTGGGGAGTCTTTTTTTGGAAGGCTCGAATGCTTTTGCCGGTTCCCAGAACAGTCCGCCGAAAGCCCATGCCTTTTTGAACACCAGCGGCAACCACCTGAGTTTGTCGCTTTTCCGAGACCAGCAGCGGTGCCACGCTTCCTGTCGACTTGTGGGCAAAGGCTTCTGCAACTGTATTGTGCCAGTTGTCGCTGAGGCAGACGCCGGGCCGAACGAGCCCTACGAACTCCCCCTTCGATACCTCCAATGCGTGATTCAGATATCGAATGAGATTTGGCTTTCTTCTGACGCAAATTAATTCGACGCCTTCTTCGGCCAAATTATGGGGGTCATCATACTCTGGCCCATGAACGACAATGATCTGGCAGCCGTCAGGGCGATTTTGAAGAATCGATGCTAGCGTATTGTCATTGGAAACTGTGTTGCCAAGCAAAGGAACGACAATCGAAAACGTTTGCATAAGTCAAGCCATGAATGAAAACCAAAAGACTGCAAGAGAACGGATCATGGGCAGGAAAACATCCGTCT
>JAQWLH010000057.1 GCA_029247405.1 Mariniblastus sp. | reverse complement strand
ACCGTGTTTGCTCCAACAGACGACGCGTTCGCAAAGCTTCCCGCGGGAACAGTTGATTCTCTCATTAGGCCAGAAAACAAGCAAAAGTTGGTCGATATTCTAAAGTATCACGTCATCGCCGGACGCGTGTATGACGACGAAGCGGTCAAGGCTGGCCGCGCCCCAACCCTGCTGAATCGCTCGGTCGAAATTAATTTCAGTGCGGATGGTATTTCGATCAACGGCGCTACCGTGCTCGCGAAAAACATTAATGCCTCGAACGGAGTGATTCACGTCATTGACGAGGTCCTGCTTCCATCGAGTGGGATGTCTCCTGGACAGGCTATGACAACATTGACCAGTGCGATTAACCGGGGCGTCCCAATCTTCAACTCAGGGCACCACGGACAGTGTTGCGACATCTACTCGTCAACAATGACAACGTTGGTCGATGCGGGCATCACGGGTGTCGACGATCACACCATGTCTGTGGCTAGGGATTCAATCGCTCGAGCATCTCGGATGAGCAATGATGCGGACAGAGCGTGGGAACTACGGCGAGGGATTGACAGTATTTATAATCGTTTGGCGCAAATGCCGATGCAGCGATAGTTGTGTCGTGATCTTTTGATCAGCCAAGCCTTTCAACGAGCGCGGTTTACCCCCCCCCCAGGTAGATCGCGTTTTTTTCGTCGTTGAAAGCTGACAGTTTGCAGTCTAGACTCAAGCAAACAATATTATTCAGAGGACTGGAAATTCATGAAAATCTTAGACACCCCTGAATTGATAACGACATTGATTGCACCCCCCAAACGATTGTTGCAATTCGCCACCCTGCCGCTGCTTCTTGTTTTGTTGCCTTTGGCTGGATTAACCTACGCCCAACCACAGGTGGCTGACATGGTATTAATGGGTGGTAACATCTACACCGTCGATGCCTCTCAACCTACCGCCGAGGCTATTGCTATCTCGAAACGGAGAATTTTAGCCGTCGGGTCTAATCAACTGATTCGAAAGTTTGTTGGTGACGAGACGAAAGTCATCGACCTTGAGGGCCAATTTGCCATGCCTGGCTTCATTGAAGGCCATGCCCATTTTGTCGGCCTAGGCGAAGCAATGATGATGCTCAATCTTCATCAAGCAGATACCTGGGGGGACATTGTTCTTCAGGTTGAAGAAGCCGCAAAAACCACTCCTCCTGGAGAGTGGATCGTCGGGAGAGGATGGCATCAGTCCAAATGGGACAGTCCGCCAACCCCCAACATTAATGGCTACCCAACCGCTAAACAAATTGACGAAGTTTCTCCCAACAATCCCGTCTTGTTGACTCATGCCAGCGGCCACATGAATTTTGCCAACGGCTACGCGATGCGATTGGCCGGGGTAGATGAGGGGACGCAAAATCCAGCTGGCGGGGAAATCCTTAAAGACGCGTCTGGGAAACCGATCGGCGTTTTTCGCGAAACCGCGCAAGGATTAATCACGCGAAAATTCTCTGCAGCCCAAAGTAAGCAAACCGATGAAGCCAAGGCGGTCTACTTGCGGCGCGCCGTTGATTTAGCCTCTCAAGAATGTCTGAAAAAAGGAATCACTAGCTTTCAAGACGCCGGTTCCAGCCTAGAAACAGTCGACCTACTTCGTGATTTTGCCACCCGTGGGAAACTCGGTGTACGCCTCTGGGTGATGATTCGAGATAGCAATGCTCGCCTCGAAGGCCGGTTGTCACGATACAAAATGATCGGCTACGCCAATGAATTCCTCACCGTTCGAGCTTTGAAACGTTCGATCGACGGTGCACTCGGTGCGCATGGAGCATGGTTACTCGCTCCTTATGATGACATGCCCAATAGTTCTGGGCTCAACACAGCCAGAATTGAATCGGTTACAAAGACGGCAGAACTGGGAATCAAAAATGATTTCCAGGTCTGTGTGCACGCCATCGGCGACAAGGCTAATCAGGAAGTTCTCAACATCTATGAAAAGCTTTTTACAGCCAACCCAACTGGCATACCCAGGCGGTGGCGTATTGAGCACGCCCAGCATTTACACCCTGATGACATCGCCCGCTTCGGAAAACTCGGGGTGATCGCATCAATGCAAGCGGTTCATTGCACCTCCGATGCCATCTTCGTCCCCAAACGACTGGGCATGCGGCGAAGCCAAGAGGGTGCCTACGTCTGGAAGTCTCTCATCGATTCGGGAGCGATCGTTACCAACGGGACCGACGCACCTGTCGAGGACGTTAACCCGCTGAATTCATTTTTTGCCAGCGTAACACGTCAATTAAAACCGGGGATCACCTTTTTTCCCAAACAAGCCATGACACGCGAACAGGCCATCCGTTCTTACACGATTGATTGTGCTTACGCAGCCTTCGAAGAGACCTCAAAAGGCTCCTTGGTTCCCGGTAAGCTTGCCGATATCGTCGTGCTGTCAAACGACCTACTTAAGTGCGAAGATTCGGAGATTCAAAACACAAAGGTTCTAATGACTATCGTGGACGGAAAAATCGCGTATCGTAACCCTGACGCAAAGTAGCGAATCGAGAACTGCTCAGGGACTCAAAAGCGAATCTGACCGACCGAAAGAGGCGAAATTTTCTCTAATCCTTGTCGGCGCGTAAAACTGAGACAAACGCCTTTTGGGGAATGTTAACCTGCCCAAACTGCTTCATTTTCGCTTTGCCCTTCTTCTGCTTCTCAAGCAACTTCTTTTTTCGTGAAACGTCGCCACCATAGAGTTTCTCGGTGACGTCTTTTCGGAAAGGAGCGATGGTTGAGCGAGCAATGACGGTCCCACCAATCACACCCTGAATTGGGATCTTAAATTGATGACGCGGGATTTCCTTGGCCAAGCGTTCACAATAATGCAGAGCTCGGGTTCGAGCCTTCTCGCGATGCACAAGATAGGCCAGCGTGTCGACAGGTTCTTTGTTTACCAAGATATCAACTTTTACCACGTCAGTTTTGCGATACTCGATTGGGTCGTAGTCAAAGGAGCCATAACCTCGAGTAATCATTTTGAGTTTACCGTAAAAATCGAAGAGGACCTCTCCAAGGGGCATTTCGCTGATCACCTCAATCCGCCCAGCAGAAAGATAGTTCATCGTTTGACTTTCGCTACGATGCTCTCGACACAATTCCATCACCGGTCCGACGTGGGCTTCTGGAGTCAGGATCGATGCCTTGATAAAGGGTTCAGTAATCCCGTCAATTTCGGTCGGATCCGGCCAGTAGCTTGGGTTATCAACCTCGATCTCATTTCCATCTCTCAGGGTAATCTTGTACTTTACCGACGGAGCTGAAATAACCAAGCCTAAATCAAACTCTCGCTGCAATCGTTCTTGAATCACATCAAGATGCAAGAGACCAAGAAAACCACAGCGAAACCCAAATCCGAGGGCCGCAGAACTGTCCTTCTCATAGGTCAGGGCAGCATCATTGATGGCAAGTTTATCCAACGCCTTGGTGAGATCCTTGTATTGATCCGTACTCATCGGATAGATCGAGGAAAACACAACTTGCCGTGCTTCTTGGTACCCCGGAATCGGCTCTTCAGCTGGGCGATCGAGGGATGTTATAGTGTCGCCAATTTCAATGTCACGGACACTCTTCACACCCGCAACAATATAGCCAACCTCTCCAGCAGCCAGTTGTTCCTTACCAATGAGCTTGAATTGGTTGTAACCCAACTCATCAATCGTGTAGTCTCGCCCGGAGTGCATGAAATGGATGGTGTCTTTTGGTTTCACCGTCCCCTCCATCACGCGAACTTGCAAAATAACACCGCGGTATTTGTCAAAATGTGCGTCAAAAACCAGAGCCTTGAGTGGAGCAGCCGGATCACCCGTCGGCGGAGGAAGCTTCTCAACGATCCCAGTTAAAACATCTTCGATATGCAGCCCGGTTTTAGCCGAAACTGGAATCGCCGCGAATGGATCGAGCCCAAGGTCCTCGTCAATCTCTTCGCGACACTTGTCAACGTCGGCGGCGGGCAAGTCGATTTTGTTGACTACCGGTAACAACTCAAGGTCATATTCTAAAGCTAAATAAAGATTGGCTACTGTTTGCGCTTCAACCCCTTGAGACGCATCCACGATGATCAGAGCACCTTCACACGCCATGAGCGAACGACGAACTTCATGGGAAAAATCGACATGCCCAGGCGTATCAATCAGGTTTAACAGATATTTTTGTCCATCAGGGGCCTCATAATCCAAGGAGACCGTATTGCTTTTAATCGTGATTCCACGCTCGCGCTCAATGTCCATCGAGTCAAGCATCTGGTCATGAAAATCTCGCTGCGCGACAGCCCCGCAGGCCTGAATTAAACGGTCTGCCAATGTCGATTTACCGTGATCAATATGGGCAATGATGCAAAAGTTACGAATATGTTTCATGGCTTGGCCAAAATGTTTCAATGAGCTTTCATCAGGATTTTAGTAGACGATTGGTTTCACTGATAGGGATTCGAATCGCGTGTGAACCCCATAATCTGGGATACATCAGCTATCGGTTGGGGAACCTGCCTCTCGCCCTGTCTTTCGCGACAAGATCGACGAATTGAAAAGGGTGGACAAACATTACCACAAAGATCTTTCCCTGATCCTTTCCCGACTGCCCTGGCACCCTCCCAAGCTGATTGCTTCAACCGACCCCATTGCCTCGTTTCGGGAAAATCGAAGGTCCTATAGCTCGGATATTATCGAAACGTGCCAATGATAGATTAGGCACGATTACAGACTTGGTCATTTCGATACCTCAATCTCCCCATCGGCACCGCTTAGATAAAATTCAATTCACGAGACGAGATGAGCGAACTCACATTCAGGCTTGAGCGAACTCCACTTTCGAGGAGTGGGACCCCAGGGTTGGCGTAACTACCGCAAAACCAAATACGCCTCTTTGGCTGTTTGTGCAAATCAATTAGTGCATTTTGCAGATCGTTGGTTTTGGAATCAACTACTGGACGCTGCATGTTTGCAGTTGCAACCAGACAATCGCCGGCAGGTTCCATCAACGGCATGATTGTCTGGAAAACATCTGATTTGAGATTCCAATCAGGGTAAAACTCGTTTAACCAAATGGAACACATTGCGGCATTGCCTTGCTCATCGTTGATCAAATTAAAATTGGCCCAATCTTTTTTTCTTACGGGCATCAACGCAGCATCTTGGTGCACGTACGTTTTAACATTCTCGTATTCGAACGAATTCAATACGGAAAGTTCAAAGGCCGAAAGCCCCTCTACCAACCCCTCCACGGCATTGGCCTGCGTCGCAACAATTACATGATCGAATTCTAAAATCTCGCCAGAACCAAGAATTAGCTGGGCACCAGCTTTCGTCGGTTTAACGCTTGCAACCGCTGTTTCCAGTCGAACATCATCGAGTACGCTCGACAACCGACTGACCACATCGCGCGTTCCGTGTGTGGTTCGGAACAAGCCATCAGGCACGATTAGGTCCTGCATCATTTTCAACAAAATTGAGGCCGGATAACGATCCAAACTCTCGTAAGAACAGGTACAAACAGTTGACGACAGAGCCGGGTACAGAAACTCGTAGATAAAGGGGGATGAATAGGAGTGCGCAGCCAGGTAATCACCCATGGTTATTTCTGTTGGTTCAAGCAAGAACTCCTCAACTCCCAACATCATCCTGCTAATATCTTTGGTGATCGCACGAGTTGAAGCGTTAAGCAACAACGCGGGTGATAATTTAGGTTGGTAAGAAGCTCTTAAATTGAGAACGGCTGGCTGACCAACTGAACAAAACGACTTCGTCGGAGAAACCGCCTCAAATTCGACACCGATCTGACGGTACAATCGACACAGGCTCGGCCACTGTGCCTCGTTGAACATTCGAGGTGGTACGTCACTACGGACAGTTTGACCGTCCACCGTCATGTCAACCGAATGGGCATCCATTCCAAGTATCGAATGCTTTTCGAAAACAGAAACTTGGCAACCGGCCTGCGTTAAACACCATCCAGCGGTAAGCCCTGCGATCCCCGAACCGACTATCCCAATTTGCATCCCAATTTCCCGGCGGCATTAAAAAAACCAAGCGGCCACAAACCTCAACGTGACTTACCAACAAAAGGTTGCCAGCCAACAACAACGCTGAGACGGTCTGACCCAAGGGGCCAACCACCGATGTCGTCCTCGGTGATGCCCGTGGCAAAACGTAAACCGAAAGAGGTTGCACGCGAAACTACAGCGGCTTTATAAATAAAAATCAACAAACCACGTCTCTAACCCTCAGCACGCTAAGCCAGAGACTACCAAATCTTCTCCCCACCACAACTCGGCAGCCAAAATTCGGCGTTGTTCGGCGGCAGTCGGAAAAAATTCTAAACCACAACTAGGCACCAGCTACCCTGCCACCAGCGTAAGAACATCCTCGCGATCCTTTTCCAAACCGTGAGGGAGACGTCAAACTAACCATCTTCAAAAAAAACTCCCTACCTTGGGTGTCTTGTTGGGACGATCGGCAGAGCTGGCATGGACCACGCCTAATTTTTGGCGTGGTTGAAGTGTTTAAAATTCTATTCCAGAAGCAATTACAAATACCTATGACAAGCCTCACACCGTTGCAGATGGCGGCTCAAATAGCGGATGCAAATTTTGACTAAGGTCATTACAACGGCCGACTCTACTGTGAAATTCCGTATTCACCAGTTTTCCCGAACAACCTCGCCGCGCAGGACACCTTCGTCTGATTTGAATTAGATTTGACACACCGGGCGTGTTAGATCAGTGACGAGAACTCTAGTGACACTTTTCGTGGCGGCGATCTAAGTGATTCTCAATTTGATTTTAAACAACTAGACCTCTGAATCCGGTTGGACCGATCCGTATCCCATCCCTACTATCTTCCGCGAAAGAAAAAACATTCAAGTGTGGTGTTATTAACGTGAGACACAAAACTAACGCTCCAAAAATCCTTCCATGATAAAACCATAGAATTTCCCGCCCGACCTTTGTTCGTTATTCGTTAATCCAATAAACTTTTGTTGAAAAAAAGAACGTATAATAAGCCGAGTCAAGAAAACTACTGCCCCGCCACAAGCAAGCTGGAAATCGCTTCAATGACAATAGGTCGCAACGCGAAACCAAACGGAGTTGTAGACAAGTCAGATTCACCGACAACTTTGAACATATTGCTCGTTGGCGAGGAAGCCGCCGGCATTCAAGTCTTAAGAATTCTGTCAGCCAGTCCACATCATGTCGTTGCCGTGGCTTCTACACCGTCGGAAAATCCCCAAGTTTCAACTTTGTGGAATGTTGCTGGTAAAATGAAGATCGAGCGGCTTTCTGCTCAATTGGTTAAGCAATCGCAATTTTCGAAATACGTTTCAGAAAATCAAGTCGATCTGATTTTGAACGTTCACTCACTCTATCTAATGGACGTGGATGTAATCAACGCCTGCCGAATTGGTGCATACAACATGCACCCAGGACCATTACCAGAGTATGCTGGCCTAAATGTTCCAAGCTGGGCGATCTACCGTGGTGAAACCGAACATGCGGTCACGATTCACCAGATGGTATCCCGAATTGATGCTGGTACGATTGCTTACGAACAACGCTTTCCAATCGAAGCTGACGACAACGGCATGACCCTCATGTCAAAATGTGTGCGTGCAGGGGTACCACTCATTCGAAAGCTACTTCACGATGCCGCCGCTGGAGTTGACCAAATCCCAAAGGTCACACAAGATTTAAATCGCCGACAGTTTTTTCGCGGCCAAGCCCCCAACGAGGGCGAATTATGTTGGCACCGTCCAGCCAAAGACATCATCAATCACGTGCGCGCGGCAGACTACTCACCCTTTAAGTCTCCTTGGGGCAATCCCGCGAATATCATTGAAGGGCGAAAGTTTGGCATTGTTCGAGCCAAAGCGACCAAACTGCCCGCTGATGCCCCCCCCGGCACAGTGGGAAAGCAGCACGAAAGCGGATTTTACGTCGCAGCCAAAGACCACTGGGTACTGGTTGAAACTTTGACTATCGACGGGCAAACTCTTGGTGCACAAGAAATTTTAAAAACAGATCAGCGTCTCGAAGAAGAAAATTGCTCGCACCACCCCTAGAATACCCATCAAACACTTAGGACCACGCGTTCACGGCCATCCAACTCTCGCCCTCTAAGCCAGAGAAAAGCATCTGTCCAGCGAGAATCGTACGGATGATTTCTTCACGCTTGGAATGCACAAGAACCATCGGCTTGGAGAGAAAGATACTCCGGTTGTGATTCGCAAATTCCGGATTCAGTGGATCGGTTCTGCCCCACAATGCCGCAAGTCCCGCAGCTTGAGCATCGTACAAGAGGCAATCGAATACATCTTGTGTCGATTGGCGAGTCGAGACAAATTGCAAAACTCGCCCCACGCTTTTTCGATTTTGGTAATAAATAAACCAACCTTTAAAGCGGCCATCGGCATCACGGACGATCCGACGAGAAAGTTTGCCCTCCGTAACGCTGTGCTGGGCCATTTTCATTAACCACTTAAGTGAGCTTAGATCGTAGCTTGGCATTAGCGAACAATTCGGCAATGCGGCCATCGCATCAAGTTGCATCGCTGGAGTCATGTCCTCAATGAGGAAGTTAGCATGCTCTTTAACCTTGAATGGATTGAAAGGCATCGCTGAATTCACAACGTCGGCTAATCGAGCAAATGGTTTGACGAGCTTGGGAACAATCTGAGGTAAAACCCGCGACCCCACCTCCAATCCTGCGCAAAAAGGTCTTAACGGTCGCAACCAACTGTAATTATAGGGATAGGCAACGGTAGCTCCGCAGCTAACGAATAGACTGCGGCTGAGATCATTTGCCGTATCCGTAAGCGTTAGGTCTTGCCCGCCATCAAGCATTCGACGCAACAGACCGATAGCCACAATTGGATTTCGACGACCACGATCGTCTTGACGCACCATCAGAGCACTTGGAACGCAAACGCGAATGGACTCACCATTAAAGTTCATCCGTCGTGGCACTACCCCCACAAACCCGCTGATTACGCCGTTTTGCTCGAACACCAGCGAAGGAAACTCCTCGCCACCCCATGGGTGACCGAAATATACATCTTCAAAATAGGCCACCAGTGCTTCAACCGATGAATGCCAACCAAAGGGAAACGTATCGACAAATAAGTCCGCGACTTGCGGCAAATCGCTTCGACGACAATCGCGGATTGGACTCAGGCTATTTTTCATTAGCTCGTAAACTACCCTTGATCCAAAGAGGTACAATTGACGTCGGAATCTCCGACCATTCTGGAAATATAGTCCGTGATTCGAAGCAGTGTACGAAAATCGTCGAGGTCCAATTGGTCCATCGCTACGGTAATCCCAAACTCCTTCTCTAATCTCACAAGCAGATCGACCAGCATCAGAGAATCCAAGAGACCTTCATCTATCAGATCCGTGTCGTCCTTCGGAATTTGCACGTATAGATGTTCATCAAACAGATTACGGATCTGTACTTTAATCGCAGTTTTCTCGGGCATTTTAATTTCTTTGTTCCAGCGCAAATTCGATTTAGAAACGGGGACGAACAATAGGTCGTCCTCAATCGCAAATTCAATCGACCTCACTGCTATTGAACATCTCCTTGAGCGCTGGTCGGTCAATTTTTCCATTGGAATTTTGAGGCAATTGCGGCAACTGATTCCAGCGTGCTGGAAGCATATATCGGGGTAATTGTTGCAAAGCCTGTTTGCGCAATTCCGTGGGCGTCACTGAATTGCCATTTCGAGCCACGTAGGCGCAACAAATTGCTGTGGACTCAAAGCCAGTAGAAGAAATCGCAACAATCGCACACTCCTCAAGCAAATCAATGGCATTGAAAGCAGCCTCAATTTCACCCAACTCAATCCGATAACCACGACTCTTTATTTGAGTGTCAGAACGGCCAAAAAACTCGACCAAACCAGTCTTTCCGATGCAACCAACATCTCCCGTTTTATAAATCCGTTGCCGGCGTCCTTCACCATCAACTCGTTCCAAGAATGCGCTGGTGGTTTTGTCAGGATCTCGCCAATAGCCGGGGCTCAAACCTTTTCCTGCAATGTACAAGTCGCCCGACTCGCCAGCAGGCAATGGCCTGAGCTGGTCATCCAACACCAGCAATTGTTCGCCCGAACAAGCCTCACCAATAGGGATTCGTTGATGGGCATCGCCAGGGCATTCAGTCACGCGGTAGTAACTGCTGGCGATGGTCGCCTCGGTCGGACCATAAAGGTTCGTAAATTCAGCCTGCGGCAAACGTTCCATCAAGTAAATAAGAGTCGGTGTCGGCAGCACTTCACCACACCACATCAATCTTTTCAATTCTGGAAAATCACCCGCTTTGATTGCGTCGAATTGCATCATATGAGTCAGCGCCGACGGCACCGAAAACCACTGAGTCAGCTTCGATTCGCGAATGAATTGTGCTAATTTCGTCGGCACCAAATTCAGAGAAGACGCCACCAAATACAATTGTGCCCCTACCGACAGCGCCCCATAAATGTCAAACGTTGAAAGATCAAAATGAAGCGGTGAGTGGCCGGAAACTCGATCTTGAGGTCCGATGCCAAAAAACGAAGTTCCCCAGTCAATAAAGTGTGTAACGTTCTCATGCGTGATCACCACACCTTTGGGCTCCCCCGTGGACCCCGAAGTAAAAAGGATATGTGCCGCATCGTTCGGTTGATTGGCGTAGTCAAGATCCTCTGCACACAATTGCTCGGCATCACGAAAATCAACCGCACTTTTATAGTTTTCTCCGGCAAGCGGTTTGTCCTCAATTGAAACAAGAGGAATTCGCAAAGGCCCGTCACTGGCAACGATACCATCGAGCAATTTTTTCGCCGATCTATCAGCTAAGATCACCTGTGGTTCGCAGGAAGCTAAAATACGACACACCCGCCTGGCCGGACTCGAATTATCTATCGGCACGTACACACAATCCGCCTTTAAAACTGCGTGCATCGCAACAATTGCAGCGGGCGTTTTATCGACCATCAAACAAACCCGAGCGCCTCGTTGGCACCCCAATTGCTGAATCAGTCGAGCGAGTTGGTTACTCCACATGTCAAGCTGTTGATAGGTAAGACGATCTTTCCCCCCAACAACGGCAACGGCATCTGGTCGTCGTTCGGCCTGAACCGCCGCGTAGTCTTGCATTAGCCTTGTCATCTCAACTCCCTCTCGAGGGCCATGCGAAATACCACGCCGATGTGTTCCAACTCCTGCTCTTCAGGTGGAATGTCCAGCACAAATGTTCGATACCCAAGCCTCAGATAAAAGGCAACCTCTTCGGCCACACTGTCATAACTTCCAACAAGGTAGGGGCAAAACGTTTTGTAATTTTGAAATGGAATTAACCAATAAGGGTTTTGAGTGTCGTTCGCTGCGCTACCTCGTTCCGAGAGTTGTTGATGCCAATGAGAATCTGACACTTTCATCGCAAGCTGGTGAGCTAACTGGCCCTTGCGATCAACAGGAAAACGTCGATGTGCTTCGGCCCAAGCTGAATCTGCATCGTTCCGTGCGATGATTCCTATACGAACTCCGCAGTTTACTGCATCCTCTGCTCCGGGCCCCACCTCTTCGCCCGGCGGTTTGGGATACTTAATCGCCGTCGCACCCGTTGCACGTGCCGCCTCAAAACCGGCATCAGAAGATCCAGAAATAGTAAATTCAGGAATCAGCTCCTCCGGTAAAGGCGGCAACATCTTCAGGTTCTTAACGTTGTAATAGTCGCCTTCAAAACTTAGTCCGCCACGCAGCTGCAAGAGCCCCTGAATTATTTGTGTGTACTCAACCAGACGAGAATACCGGTCATCATGCGGCGTCTCATCCCCCATCGCAATCAAATCGTTGCGGAAACCGCCAGCCACCATATTTAAGCTCACGCGACGCCCATACAGAAAACCTAATGTCGAGACCATTTTGGCGACGGTGTTGGGGTGCATGTAAACGGGTTGGACAGCAACCAGCGGAGAAATCTTTTTGGTGTTCTGAATAATTATTTGACTGACCAACCAGGGGTCAACAAGCCCGTTGTCTGTGTATACCAAAATCCCACAACAACCAGCCCGCTCGCTCCAGCGAGCCACATCAACCACCTGTTGCAAATATTTATCTGGATCTGAATAGTTGGAAGCCGGACAAGTTGAAAATATCTGGATGTTTTGCATCATGGAACCAATTGGAAAAGCCAGGCGAAAACGGCAAAACCGAGCCACCCGAGATCATCTATTCACCACCCATTATGCTCCAAGTTCTCGGCGAACAAAGCGAAAACACCCACGATTTACAAAGTCAATTTGCACCATCATCCATTCAATTTTTCAGAGCTAAAAAATTCCAACATTTGTCGCTATCCATATTTGCGGTTCTCAACCATTGTAAGATTTAAAGCAAGGATCCACAGCAAAACAACCAAGTGCGAATCGCTTCAATTCGTATTATTCGAGTGACTTTTGGAATTTTATAAGAACTCGCCAGTCCCTTAAAATTGCATTGCACAAGCACCAACAGGGCTCAGTCGGGAATATGGGCTGTCTAATCGGTGGCGTCCTCTTCGACGGGGTTGGATGGGTCGAGTTGTATAGCGGAGACCTCGTCCAGTTCGGATTCACGAACTAACCACAAAAAAGCAGAACACTGAACGGCAGCGCAAGCAAAACTCCCGATCAGGAGGGCCCACGCCGCACCAAATGTTTGAGCACCTGAGACCATTGGCAGTCCAAAAATCACGGTGACGACAAGCCCCACCCAAGTGCCCCGAAAAACGATATCACTTCTTTCAATCGCCAAAAGCCCTTTTCCAACTGCGGCGGTGACCGCCCACGCAAATGTACAAATGGCTAACACCGCCACGAACTCGCCAGCTTCCATATATTGCTCACCATAGAACAGCCAGATCAATTCATCTGCAGCAAAGACTAAAAACAGATAAAGCAAAACCATTGAACCCAACATCAGCCATGCGGCGCGGAAGGTCACACGTTTAACCTCTGCCTTACCTCCCCGAGCATAGGCGACGGCTGTTTCGCCGCACAAAAGATTACCAATTCCCAAAATGATCGGATTAGACAGTAAGACAATACTTTCGCCGGCAACGAATAGCCCCGTCGCAAAAGATCCGACTAATAGTGCGAGCATCCAGACCGACGCCTGCCCATTAAGCACCCCCATCACCTGGCTTGCTGCCAGCAAGCGCCCCAACGCCCAATTCTTTTTCCAATCTAGCCAAACAGCCCTGAAGTTGATGACAAAGTTTTTGCGAGTGAGGAAAAGCCAACAGAGCCCCACCAACCCGCAGCCAACACCGACCATCACATAAGCCGTTGCGGCCGTTAACCACCCCTGTGACCCGATTATGAAAAGGCCACCAACTTGCAAAACAGCAACTCCAAAATCCAACGCCACTGCATGGGCCAGCTTGATGTGCGCAAATGCAAACCAGCGCCCCAGTTCCCAAAGTAGCGAAAATGGTATCACGGCAGCGAGAACCAATAGAACTGGCGCGAGCCTGGCGGGACCGGCCCCCATGAACACGACCAAGGAACCAAGGGACAACACAACCATCCCAAAAATCGAAATCAGTAAGTAGTGAATTAGCACGCTTCCAGCGAGCATCGCTTTCTGTCGACCTTCTAAACGATTGCTATAAACCGTGTAGGGCTGGCCAATCAATGCTTGCTGTAAACAGGATATCAAAATCAAAAACGTGATCGCGAGCGAGTAGATGCCAAGCTCTGACGGGCCACAAATCCGCCCAACAAGAATCGTCGTGGCAAACCGAGTCCCACTCACCAACGCCTGATCAAATAGGGCAAGACCATTACGCAAGCCGCTCTTGAACCACGATGATCTTGCCAAGCCTGGCTCTCGAACTTGCCCCTCTCTTGATTGGGAATTGACTTTTGAGCCGTGACGCATTTCTGGCGCAGAATTCGGCTCATCGCAATTTTGATCAGTTCTTTTCAAGTTAACTATTGTCGACACTCGGGTTTGTGATATCAGGTAAACCGTTTGGGTCGACACGTAAGGCCGGACGTTGGTTCGAACTGCTTATTACTTCGTGATAGATCCGCATCAGCATCTCGTAGTTTGCTGACGCTGTGTACTTTTTCTCAAATTCGTATCGGGCTGCCGCTCGCATTCGAGCAAGCTGTGCCATTTCCGCAGGGGCTCCTCCCAATTTTGAAGCCAGTGCATCAGCGTCGCCGACGTTGAATAGCCAACCCGTCCGTTCATGTTCGATCAATTCTGCCATAGCACCGTGCCTCGATGCAATGACGGGCGTCCCCTTGGAAAAAGATTCGATAATCGTTCGCCCAAACGTCTCGTAACACACGGAAGGAAACACGAGCGCCGCTGCTTTACCGAGGATGGACAGAACCTCCTCAAAGGGTCTCTGCCCGAGCCAAACAATTCGATCATCTTTTGACGCCGCCGCTTGAACGACATTGCGCAAGGGGCCATCACCGACAATTTTAAGACGAACAGAACCGTTTGTTTT
>JAQWLH010000047.1 GCA_029247405.1 Mariniblastus sp. | reverse complement strand
GACGCTCTAGCCACTGAGCTACACCCGCATCATCAATTCATCACGGTCCTAAGAACCGAATGATCATTTCAAGTTGCAGAACCGGATTATACGCAGGGAAAAAAGGGTTGCAAGTGCTACCGCGATCATCCCAAAACTCCGCTTCTAACACGAAAATATTTGATTGTTGTCGACTTTTTCCCTAGGATGACTCCACCCTTTGAGGCTAAATCCCTTCGAATTTTGTCGACAAGATTGGTCCAAAGTGCCTTCTTGAGACAGGCGTTCGCTCACGAATCCGACTTTTCTTCGTTCTGGCTGAACAGAATCGTGAACATCGGGTGAACCTTGGAGGTCAATAGCTTATGATGTCGGTGGTTCCAATAACTATCTTCAGTGGTTGATTGGGCCCCGATAGCCCGTTCCAGGTTGCAATCAGCTTGGTCATTCAGCGGGTTGGCAAGAACATTCAACGAGGATGAGTATGCTAGATGTACAGTTAGTTGTTGTTGGTGGAGACGCGAAATCAGCTGAGATTCGGCTCAAACTCCCGACGGTTATTGGGCGGGGTAAAGAAGCCAATTTGACAGTTCCTCACGCTTTGGTCAGTCGACGTCACACTGAGATTTTTGAGCAAGATGGAAGATTGATGGTTCGCGATTTGGGATCGTTGAACGGAACTTTCGTTAACAATTCGAAAATCGACGGGGCTAAAGTGCTTGAGCCCAATCAACTATTAACGCTTGGCAACATTACTTTTAGGGCGGTTTACTCAATGCAGGGTGTCGTTTCTGCCCCGACCCCCGAATGTGAAGAGGTCATCTTTGACGAACCCGACACCGAAGAAGCCATCCCTCACCCCCCCGTTAAGATCGATTTTAACGAGACGGTCCCTTTAGATGAGCTCAAGGGAGCAGCAAGGCCCGTCGCTCAAAAGCGACCGATCGAGAACGAAATGGTCAAATCTGCAATTCCAGAATCGAGTGTCGGAGAGCAGGTGCCGGCCGCGGAGAAAGATGTTTTAAAACGTGGAATTGTGCTTCCGGCGGAATTGGCTGTGGAGACGAACGAAAGTTTCGAACCGGTCGCCGAAAAAGACGAGTCGACTTCCGATGTTTTTTCGTTTGACGAAAAAGAGGCTCCCAGCGAATCAGTCGCGTTTTCTGCTTTGGAGGAGTTGCCACCCGCCAAACCGTCGTTGGTCAGTTTTGTCGACAAAGTTAAATTTGGTGACGACGCACCCCCCGCAGCGGTTCACCTCGACTCCATCGAGATTGATTTGGGTGAAAATCAAAAAATGAACCAGATTGAGGACGACTCAAGCCTAGGATCGTTTTTGAAAAAGCTGCCGAAATAGTCCGCTCTCTCTCGGCTTGTAACACAAGAGCCGGTTTGCGACTAAACCAGCACAGGGAGGCCGATCAAAGGGCATGCGCTTGAAAGTTCAATGACTTGTCAGTGCGTGTCGGAGGTTAGTTTAAGGTGTTTTGTGAAGGGAAGACCGGTGAGGGGGAGACTCATTCAATCTCACTGACTCTAATTCGCACGCAGGTTGTCCCGGCGGCCACCTTCTGCAGCGGTCGGACTCAATGAAAACGCTTCGTCAACCTGATAGCCAAGCGGTTTTTCCTTCGAGAGGGTCTCATGAATGATGCAAATAAACATTTCAACGTTGGAGACCTTGTTTTATCGGAAGTGTTATTACACTATCGGTAGTCAACTCATCGTGCCGAAATCAGTCAGTCTTCTTCTTCCGCTGCAATAGAGCAAACCGCCATGAAACGATCTAACGAAATTGACCGGATGTTGATCAAGCGTATTCGGTCGGGAGATACCGATGCGTGGACGGATTTGATTGCGCGCTACGAGGGTCGTTTGCTCGCATTTGTCGATAGCCGTCTTTCAAATCGTTCCGCCAGTGAAGACATTGTCCAAGAAGCGTTTGTGGGTTTCCTTAACAGTCTCCCTAATTACGATGGTCGTCGGGCTTTGGAAAGCTATTTGTTTTCAATCTGTGCTTATAAGCTGACTGACTATCTTCGCCGTGAGGGAAGACGACCTGCCATTCCACTTTCTGCTGGGCCCGATTCAAGCGGCCAGTGGCAATTGACTGGAAACGCGCGGCCGGCCAGTAGCATTGCCCGAAGTGTTGAGCGGAAGCGAATCGAAGAAATTGCTTTGATCGAAGCGATCGCCGAACAGGTCGAAAAGTGGCAGGACAAAGGTGACTGGACCAAGCTCAAGTGTATTGAGCTGTTGATTGTTCGCGGTCGCCCGAACAGACAGGTGGCAGAGGTGCTTGAAATTTCTGAGCAGCAAGTCGCCAACTTCAAGTTCGATTTCCTGTCGAGATTGCGGACGTTGATCAAGCGCAAAGGTCTTTCGCAGGAAGTCTTTCCCGAGCTATACGAAGAGTAGCCTTCGTGGCGATCGTTCGTCGCTCTGGTGTGGCGTTTCAGAATGAACCCTTGCTGGCGATGCCTTGAGGAGTCCTTCCGGCGTTTGTTTGTTTACTAACCTTCACGTCAGCGAGTTCACCTGCCCTAACTCGGCGCGTAAAATTGCCACTGTTTGTCCGCCATGGTTTTGATGAATTCGTTGGGTTCCATCCGCTCTTCGCTCTCGCCAATCTTCCAAAGCGTTTCTTTCACTTTTTGAATGCCAACCTGATCTGCCCAAAATAGAATTCCGCCTTGGTGTTGTGGAAACGAAAATCCGTGAATGATACAGAGGTCGATGTCGCGAGAGTCGGCAACGATCTCTTCCTGGAGGATGTTGGTTGCTTCGAGTGCGATGGCTGAGAGGATTTGATTGGCGATTTCTTTGGGGTTTTTGTTGAGCTTCTTGACCATTCTCGCCGTCGAATCATCCACCGCTTCGCTTCGATAGCCTGCAATGAGGTCTAAAACCTCTTCGTTCCAGATGCGCTCTCCGTCCGGGTTGGGATATTGGTAAAACCCTGCGGCCGACTTTCGGCCCAGTCGGCCTGCTTTGACCATTCGTGGAAGGATTGGCGAAAGCGTGACACATCTCAGGCCCGCTTCCCACATGGTTCGTCCAGCGTACATGCAAGTGTCGATGCCAATGGTGTCGATGATTTCAAAAGGCCCGCCGAGAAAACCGAACTCACGCATGGATTCATCGATCGACTCAATCGAGACACCTAAGGTAAACAACCGAATCGAATGGTCGACCATCGCCGCCAGCAATCGATTGACAACAAAGCCTGCTCCATCGTTGATTGCAACGGGCATTTTTCCGAGACGTCGTGCGAGACCAACTGCGGTGGCGATGGTCTGTTCGCCCGAATTGGGTCCGCAGACGACTTCGACCAGAGACATTAATTCTGGATGGCAAAAATGGATCCCGCAAAAATTTCGAGGACGCTTGAGTACGACGGCGAGCTTTTCAATCGGAATCGCTGAAGTGTTGGTGGCGATAATCGTTGATTTTTTCACCACGGCTTCAATTTTTTTCAAGACGATCTTTTTCACGTCAAGTGTTTCGACGACCGATTCAATGACCAAATCAAGTTCGGCAAACTCGGCGTAATTGTCAGCTGCGGTGATCGTCGCTTTTGTGTTGTTTTGGGAAAGTTGATTGGCGACTGCCTGGGCGAGACCCACTTGCGCGTCGAATAGGACCACGGAGACGCCGCGGCGGAGGCAGTTTTCGGCAATCGACTTGCCCATCAAGCCTGCCCCGACAATTCCAATTGATTCAATCTTTTGAGGTTGAAGCTCCAGGTCGACCAATCCCGGTTGTTTTTTGTTTCGATCAACGAGAAAGAAATGATTTAGTAATCCGCGACTGGCCGGGCTGCCATAGACCTGTGCCATGGCCAATGATTCAGAGTCCCACGCCTGCTTGATTGGTAGTTCGGCAGTCCGAGTCATATGTTCCAAGGCGACGGCCGGAGCGAACGGGTAAACCTCTTTGTTTTCAATGATCTGTTTCCCGGTCTCCTCGACGATTTTGTTGACCTCTCCAAGGTCCGGGCTGGCTCCCATCATTGCGCGTCGCGCTGCGGCAAACAATTTTGACTTTGCCTCGCGCTCGATCAGCTTGACTGCTGAATCGAGTAAGTCGGCTTGTTCGACTACGAGATCGACAAACCCCATTCGTTTGGCTGTCTCGGCATTGACGAGTCGACCGCTGGTCACCAGATCGACGGCGTTCTTCAGGCTTGCGATTCGGGGCAGCCTGGCGGTTCCAGCCCAGCCCGGAACCAAACCCAGTCTGACTTCGGGTAGGCCCAATACAGTGCGGCGGTCATCGGTGGCGATTCGAAAGTCGCACCACAGTGGAAGCTCAAGCCCGCCCCCCACGCTCGCTCCGTGAATCGCAGCAACGGTTACAAACGGACAGCGGCTAAATCGCGCCATCACGGCTCGGCCCTTTTCGCAGAACTTGATGATTTCAGAATCCGGCCAGTCCAGAGTCGCAACGATTTTTTTTAAATCGGCTCCGGCGACGAAAATTTTTGGCTTGCCAGAAAACAGAATTACGCCTGAAAGATCTTCGCGTTCCATCAACTTGGCCATCGCGAGATCGAGTTCTTCGAACAACTGATCTTTTAAAATGTTGGCGCCAGATTCAGGAAGATCCATCGTGATTAATGCGATGTCTTCTTGGATCTGGGAAACGGTGACGGCGGTTTTTTTATCGGTCATTAAACTATCGCGAACAATTTAGAGATTTCAGGTGTCATGCTAAGTCGACATCGGGTGGTTTAAAAGGCTGGACAACGCAATGTGACGATCAGCGATTTATTTCTGTTGCCTTGGCTCGGATTTGATGGGTAAGTCGTCCGAGTGTTCTTTGTTATACTTTTAAGGTCCCTGAATTTTTGATACTGAAAAAGTTATGTTATTAAAACTTAAAAAAACCTCACTCTTCATGGCATCTTTCGTTGCTGTGGTCTTGGTGTTTTCAGTCGGCTGTGATCAATCTGAGACGGCAGTTGTTAAGGGAACGGGTGGCAAAACCGTTTCTGGATCGGCGCAGTTGGAAATTGATTTTCAGTCTGAGCAAAAAAACATAAAAATGGAGGTCCCTTGCTCGGCAGATGCAACGGTGCTTTCCGTTTTGTCGCATGCTCGTGATTCGGGGGGGCTGGTCTTTGAATCGCGTGGAGAAGGTGAAATGGCGTTTGTGACCTCGATTGGCGGGGTCGAGAATCAACGGTCAGATGGTGATAATTGGGTTTATCGGGTCAACGGACAGCTTGGGGATAAGAGTTGTGGCGTGTTTTCAGTAAAACCCGGAGATCGCGTCTTGTGGGTTTTTGGCAAGTATCCTTAGGATAGGAACTGTCAGTCAGGCGAAATTGCTAAACAAAATTTCAACGAGTAAAAAATGAGTCTGTTTCAAACGCCCCCAACCCGTCCCCTCCTTGAGAAATTTTCTGCAAGGTGGGCGATCGCAGCTTTCATTTTTATTGCAATTGTAGCTGTCGGAATCGCGAGTCGATTTTGGTTGATTGACATGCCGAACTTCAAGCCGATCGCGGCGCTGATTTTGTTGGGGGGATTCTTTTTTCGACGGGCTTGGGTGCCGGTCGCTGCCCTGTTTTTGATTCTGGCCATCTCCGATATGCAGCTTGGCTTTTACCCGTGGCCGTTAGCGGTCAGTGTTTACGCCAGCCTTGCCTTGGCATGTGGACTGGGGGTCTGGGTCAAGCGATCGCTTGACGTGACTCAATCGGATGGTTTGATGGCTCGAGTTGGCACCAGACAAGTCGGCCGGTTTCTTCTCGCCTCGTTGGCGATGTCAACGGTATTCTTTGTGTTGACCAATGGTGCGGTTTGGGCGATGGGGGCATGGTATCCCCGAACGTCGGATGGATTGCTGGCCTGTTACATGGCTGGCCTGCCGTTTTACCGAGCGACTTTATTGGGCGACTTGTTTTTTACTGGCGTCTCGGTCGGTGGGTATTGCCTTGTTGAGCAAGCCGTCTCGAGGGTTTCCGCTGCGATGCAGAAATCAGGCTCGACAAACATCGGGTCAGTTCTCAATTAATTTGAGCGGAACCTACTTGCCCCCGGTGAGGGGCAATCCCGAGCACCCCGATTGTCGCACCCTTTGTTAAAATCGCCCCCGTTTGAATCGCCGATTTCCAAACAGGGGATATCAGTTTGGAAGTCCAGACGAGCAGACGCTTGGCTGATCGTGTTGATTGAGCTTCCGGACGTTGGAGCGGTTTAGAATCCAGCGTTATCTGGATCAACCGCTTTTCCTTTTCCGTCGTCTTTTCCGGGTGCACTCGTGGCTCCATCTTTTGCCCCTTCTTTGGCAGGGTCGCTGTCGGCGAGCGGATTGGTTGCCGGTGCAACCGGATCTTCTTTGGGCTCTGGCTCACCACGCAGTTTGCTCAATTGAGATTTGAGGCGTTTTGAGGTTGCCTGGCAAAGTTCGGTTAACTCATCGGTCGCAGTCCCAGGCGGTTCTTCACCGGGTTCTAATTCTTTTTCAGGTTTGTCGAGGTCAGTGATCCCTTTGCTAGAGTTGGCTAACAGATCTTGAAGCTCTCCATAAATTTCTGTGACGATTAGTTTTTCGTTCTCACCGAGGTTTTGTGTAAGTCCACGTTTGCCGTCATCACCTCCAAGTGTGATTGAGCTAAGGTAGGCCAGTGATTTAATGCGTCGGCGAATGATGTGAAGTTGATAACCGGGAAGTTCAATTTGGGGTTTCTCCATGCCTGCTCCGGTGATGCCATCTCTGCCACCCCCCATGCCGGGCCCTCCGCCGAGACCACCGCCCATTCCTCCGCCGAGACCGCCACCCATACCTCCACCGAGACCGGGTCCACCCATGCCGCCGCCCATACCTCCACCGAGACCTGGGCCGCCGCGGTCTCCACCCCCACCACCGGCTGAGGCACCTGTTTCGGCAGCTGCATCTTTTTGGTAGTCAACGGGGTTGGCTAATAGATCGATGTCTTGGAACAGAATTCCGTCTTTGATTAATTTAGCGACCGCTGCTTTGATCTCCTTGGATTCCTGCTCGATCGCTTTTTCGACAAAATCGGTGATCGCAACAGAAGCTTCGAGACTTTTCTCTGCGCCAAGGGAGCTGCTCGGTAATCGACTCAGGGCTTCGACGGCGTCTAGCTTGAGCCATTGGCCTGCGTCGGATTTGAGCGTTGCAATAGCGGTATCTGCGGAAGATGCTTCTCCCATCAGGCCGAGGATCTGCATGGATCTTCGTTTCATCCAATAGCTCAGGTCATCGGTTGCTTTGTTGTCAAGCATGGTTTTGAATTGTGCGGTCAGAGCTTGCTTTTGCTGGTTGGGGATTTGGCCACCAACGGCTCGGTCAATCTCAACATGTCGTTCAATCCCGGCGATCGCAGCGACCTTCAGGTAGTCTTTAATCTCAGGATCGTTGGAAAGCAGGATCTGTCCCAATTTGGCGAACGCGGATTTTGACGGTACGGGAACTTGTCCATCAAGTCGAACCGCAGGTACATCGTCGAGCATTCCAATCAAGTAAACGGCACTCAAGCGAGACGCTGGGTGGGCTGAATCATTCTTGTAAATTTTCTCCATGTTGTTGATCGTCAGGGTGATCAGTCCTGATCGTGCACCACCTTTGACTTTGTTGTTGAGAAAGTCTTTGAGGAATTCAGCGCGGGCCGCACCTAATTTCGAAACGACCAATTCGTCTTTGACTGCCATCGTGGGAAAGACGTAGCCTTCAAAGAACGGGGTAACTGAGGCAAGGCTACCATTGTTTTCCAAAACCTGGTCCGCCGCTTGCTCACTGGTGCTAATCGCCCGCGTCTGTGTTTTGTAAGTGCTTCGGTGTTCCTTGATCTGCTTGCTCGTGGCACCGGGGCGTAGTGGAATGACCCGCCACTTTTCATTGACGATCTCGTAAGCTTTTTTGAGCTCTGCAGAAGATGTGCCGGATTGGGCCAATGACGTTTGGCAAATTAAACCAAACATGCAGACGGTTGTCAGCGAACATAAAACCGCAGTCAGTCGGTGAGAATTCCGTCTCTTTCTTGAATTTGAATTCGCCTTGGTTTGCGTGGCCATCAATGCCTCCATCGGATCGTCTCTTTCTCAGGGTGCGGATCAGTCAAACCGGATTGCGTCCGCAATCATCCTTGTTCGACAAAAATAGGTTGCAGCGTGAGGCATGGAAGCATTTGCTGCAACAAAGCGTGGGAAACCCACTTACTTCTAGGTCTAGGATACTCGTTTAAGCCCAAAAATGTCAATTTTTTGTCTGATTTATGGCCGATCGACAGCACATCAAGTCCGAATGCATCGCCAAGGTAAAGGTGGCCTAGCATTCTGTCAGAACTTAGACGCGGGATTAGAAGTTCTGCTGCTTGGGCTGGGCCTCTGTTTTTCTGGTTCAACCGTTGTATTTATCAATGTGGCCGTGGCGGAATCTCAGACTCGATCAGCCATGTCCTCAGGCCTGATCTTCAGATGATGCTCTGAACTTGAACTAAACGGCTAGCGATCGGCTTAAACTCGGGTTGAATTGAGCTTTCTGAATAAAACGATCAGTCCTTATATTCAGTTCATGGGCAGGCCGGTATAGACCAAGCCCAGCCCTCCTCCGCTCTTTGATGTGATTGAGACCGGGAATGGTTTTTGGGGACCGAAGCAAGTAAACATAAGTGAGTAGATGGATGAATCGCTTGGCAAAAAACGCAATTGGGATATTTGGATTTGGGGTCGCCGCTGTCGGGCTGGCGATTTCCAGTTTTGCCCAGCACGGAACTCCCTTGCCGATCTCGTCCGTACCCGACGCTGGCCTCACTCGCCCCTTGCCTCTGCTTCAGAGCACCTCGCCTCAACAGCCCCGTCAAGCGGATTCGTCCCGGTCAAAGCCCGTCCAATTGCCCGGCGTTGGTCCTCAACCCCCCCTCACCACCAAGCGAACGCCCAGGCCAATAGCCCAGGCGAAGATGCCAGCTCGATCTCAAACGTCACCCGAGGCTAGCCATGTTGTTGAAGACATCAACGGCATCCGTCGCTTACTCGGGGGTGGTGTTGCTGAAAGCTTAAACGGGCTCATTGCAAACGATCAAGCGTTGCGAGATGCGGCCCGGAAGGACTTTGAGGATGAGCTCCTCCGACTGCAGACTGAACAGGCAGCGTTAGGGAATCAGGGATTTTTGAGGCAAAACCGAGAGGTCTCGAACCCCCTGCAAAGCAATCCGGTTGCCGGGGCAGCTCCAGGGCCTTCGGCTTCGCACGGCAGGCTTCACTCACCTCAACGGTCGCCCAGCCTCCCGCTAAATCCAGCAAATGCTGTTCACTTTTCTGATTTTGGCAATCCTGAGGTCAGGCCCAAGGCAGGCATTAATCGGGGCGAGTCACCTCGATTCGCGGATCAACCTCGCCTCATTCACCGTGTCAATGGATTGAATCAGGACGCGCCGGCCCGCCGTTTTTCCGGTCCCCAACCATCGCCAACTCGGCGATTGCGAGAGTCGGCCGTGAAGCTCGAGCAAATAGCGGCTCAGCTTGAAGAATCGGAACTTTACGAACAAGCCGATGAAATTCGGGTTCAAGCCCAGAATCTATGGCTCAAAGCACGAGAAATGGGGGTTCCGCCCAAGGGAGGCCGATAATGGGATTAACCGAGTCGTCAGCTCCGAAGATTAAAATCGGTTTAATCGTCCCGGAGTCGGCTTGGGCTCGGCTGCGGAATCGGCGAATTTGAATTGTTGCAAACCTACACCTGCTGAGCTGCCGATCTATAATCAGAAGGAAGTGGGGTAAGTTAGACTTGCTAGAATCGGGTCCGAATCTAGTGATTTTCCCTTTTGGGGATCGTTCGCTCCACGAATCCATCGGATCAGTCGGTTTTGATTGACAAAGACGCTGACGATGGATCAAGATAACCTCTCGAATTCCAATCTGTTTTGATTTTCCGCGCTTCTTCTGGCCTCGTGCGTGGTTCGCACGCACGAATTGAAAGTTCAAAAAAATATGGCAAAAGAATATAAAGGCTTTGTGAAAATCCTGCTTGATCAGGGAGTGATTACTGACGAGCAAGTCACGGATGCGGAAAGCCTTGCCGTCCAGACGAGTAAGACAGTGGCGATCACGTTGGTTCAGTTGGGCTACGCCACCGAAGAAGAGGTCATGCGTTCTCGCGCGACTCACAATCGGATGGAATACGTTGATTTGACCAATGTCGAAATCCCTGAAATGGTCATCGAGTTAATGCCTGAAGCGGTGGCTCGAGAAAACACGGTACTTCCCATTGAGCAAACCGATCGTGGCCTCAAGGTCCTGATGAGTGAGCCGGGGGACGTGGATACCATTGAAAAACTCAGGTTTATCCTCAACCGTGATGTGACTGTTGCTCTGGCAACCCGATCCAGCATTATCCTCGCCATCAACCGAATGTATGGGCAGGTCGAAGGTGAATCGGCTGACTCAATTTTGCAGGAATTTACCGATACGGCGATTGATTTCACCGAAACGGTTGACGATTCGGGTGATGGTGACGGCGAAGATTCCCAGGATGGCAGTGCCCCAATCGTGCGTCTGGTTAATCTGATGATTCAGGAAGCCGTGCAGTTGAGGGCATCGGACATTCACATCGAGCCCTTTGAAGATCGAGTCAGGATCCGCTACCGAATCGACGGTGTACTCCATGAGCGAGATCGGCTTCCCAAGCGTCAATTGGGAGCGATTATCTCCAGGGTTAAGATTTTGGCGAGCATCGATATCGCTGAAAAACGACGAGAGCAAGATGGGCGGATCAAAGTTAATGTAGGCGAGAAAGAGCTCGATCTGCGTGTTTCGATCATTCCGACCAACATGGGGCAATCAGGTGTGTTGCGTCTGTTGGATAAAGACAACATCAAGATCGGTATTCGGCAGCTTGGCTTTTCGGAAGATAATTACAAAGTTTTCAATCAGCTGATCCGCCGGCCCAACGGGATTATTTTGGTGACCGGACCGACTGGGTCTGGAAAGACCACCACGCTCTACGCCGCGATGAACGGTCTCAACCGTCCCGATCGAAAGATCATTACCGCAGAAGATCCGGTCGAATATTATCTCCCGGGGATCAATCAGGTTGAGGTGAAACACAAGATCGGCTTGGACTTTGCGCGTATTATTCGCTCGATGTTGCGTCAGGCACCCAACGTGATCCTCGTCGGTGAGATGCGAGATGCTGAGACGGTTTCGATGGGAATTCAGGCCAGTCTTACTGGACACTTAGTATTCAGTACACTACATACGAACGATGCGCCCACGGCTATTACGCGCATGATTGACATGGGAGTTCCCGGATATTTGGTTGCCAGTTCAGTGGTCGCGATTTTGGCTCAGCGTTTGGTGAGGACGATTTGTCCCAAGTGCCGTGCTCGCTACACCCCGACGGAGAGTGAGATTAAGGAGTCGGGGGTCACCGAAGAGCAGATCGCCGAAGCGACTTTCATGCGGGGCAAGGGCTGCAATAGCTGTCAAAAATCTGGCTTTCGCGGGCGAGTCGGAATTTATGAAATGTTGATGGTTGACGCCAAAGTACGTGAAATGATTTTTGCAAATACTCCGACCAACGAGATTCGTGAGTACTGCATGAGTCAGGGAATGAGAACGCTTTACCAGGATGGATTGATCAAAGTCTGCAAAGGTTTCACGACTTTTGAAGAGGTCTATCGCGTGGCCAAAAGAACAGAGCAGGACTGACGGGGGTGGCTGAGGTAGTTCTTTTGGGTGGGTGGTTTCGGTTTTTTGGGTTCAAGCGGTTAATTTTGACCTAAATTTTGGACCTTCCTGCCTGCTTTGCGAACAATAGACCCGTCGAACGTTTTTATACTGTGTTTAAAGACTTTATTTTGGTCCTAACGGTGGATAGACACGACATCCTTCCTTCTCGTCCTCATTCGCTTGTGAATAGCGGCTGCCAGCTTTCGCCTGTCTCGCCACGATTAGACCGCCGACATTTTGTCATTTCGTTTTTTTGTGACTGAGTTCGAGTTAGTTAATTTGAGAGTATCTGAATGGCCACGGTTTTAATTGACAAATTGTTGGAAGCTTGTGTGAAGCAAGGAGCCAGTGATATTCATATCACGACGGGGCAACCGCCTGTCTTCCGTCTTCATGGGCGGCTTCGCAAGCTGGAAACGAAAGTTCTTGAATCCGATGACACGGTCGCACTGATGAAGAGTGTCGCGCCGGAGCGTTGTCAGCGAGAGCTTCAGGAAGTGGGAAGTTCCGACTTTGGTTTTGCCTATGCGGACAAGGCCCGCTTTCGCGTTTCGATTTTCAAGCAGCGCGGTGACATCGCGATGGTGCTGCGGCAAATCCCCAACGAGATGTTGCCACCTGAATTTCTTGGCGTACCGGATATTTTTACCAAGCTTGTCATGCGACCTCGTGGTTTGATTCTGGTGACCGGACCGACGGGTTCTGGAAAGAGTACCACGCTCGCGAGTTTGGTGAACTTTATTAACGAGCGGGTTGATCATCACATTATCACGATCGAAGATCCGATCGAGTTTTATCACTACCACAAAAAATCAACAATTAACCAGCGTGAAGTGGGCGTGGACGTGCCTTCGTTTTCCGAGGCAATCAAGCGTGCTCTGCGACAGGATCCCGATGTCATTCTGGTGGGCGAGCTTCGTGACCTTGATACGATCGAGGCGGCGATTTCGGCGGCGGAAACGGGTCACATCGTGTTTGGAACCTTGCACACCAATAGTGCTCAGGGAACCGTTAACCGAATCATTGATGCGTTTCCAGGAAACTTACAGGATCAGATTCGTACTCAGCTTTCAACATCTTTGATTGGTGTTTTGGCCCAAACGCTGTGCCCGCGAATCGGCGGGGGTCGGGTGGCGGCTTTTGAGTCGTTGGTCGTAACGCCAGGTATTTCCAACCTGATTCGTGAAAACAAGACATTCCGAATTAACTCGGCGATTCAAACAGGTGCCAAATTCGGCATGATGTTGATGGACGATTGCCTGTTTGAGCATTGGGTCAACGAGAAAATTGAAGTGGATGATGCCTTGGGCAAAGCTCAAGATCCAGACTCACTGGCCAAGCGAATTGCGACGGCTCGGCGTCAGATGGAAGAGGGCGTGGCCCTGGGTGAAGATGATTTGGAAATGGACGAGGACGAAGGCGAAGATTAACAGTCGTTGGGTCGTGGAATACGCGATCGGGACGATTCAAAATGACGGATAACATCTAGCAACATATAACTACACGTATTGGATTCAGCATGGCCTTACGACGTTTAGGTCAAATTTTTGTCGACTTGGGTTTCATCACTGACGATCAGTTGGAAATGCTGGTTGAGGAGCAAAGTCAAAATCCCGGTCAATTGATCGGTCGTGTCGCCGAAGACATGGGTTTGATTACTGACGATGAACTGATCCAGGCGTTGGGCGAGCAATTTGGTTTGCAGACCGTTGATATCGAAGGCGTCACGCCTCCGTTTGACGCCCTTGATGCTATTTCCGATGCGATGGCCCAGTTGTACCGGGTGATTCCGCTACAGCTCAACGAAAATGTTTTAACGCTCGCCACGTGTGATCCGCAAAACCTTTCGATGCAGGATGAGCTTCGCCGATTTCTTGGTTTTGAAATTCGCTTGTTGGTTTGCACCGAAGGTCAGATTCTCAAGGGGATCGACAAGTTCTTCAATGCGGAAGCCGAGAGCATTGAAAAGATCATCAACGATCTTGAGAACGATGACGATCTCAAGCGTGCGACGGAGGCGTTGGCTCAAGACGGTCCGATTAACTTGAGTGATGTGAACGAGTTGGTTGAAAGTGCCCCGGTCCGCAAGTTGCTCAACATGGTGTTGTTGTTGGCAATTAAAGATCACGCCAGCGACATTCACTTCGAGCCGTTTGAGGATGAATTCCGAATTCGAATCAAGGCCGATGGTGTTCTGTTCGAAATGGTTCCGCCTCCGCGTCACCTTGCTTTTGCGATTACGACGCGGATCAAGGTCATGGCCAAACTGAATATTTCCGAACGTCGTTTGCCTCAGGACGGTCGAATTGAATTGATGGTCGGTGGTCACCCTGTCGACCTTCGCGTGAGTGTTTTACCGACCATGTTTGGTGAGAGCGTCGTTTGCCGGGTTTTGGACCGGTCCGTGGTTTCGCTTGATCTCAACAATGTCGGAATGAACCCAGAAATCATGGCGTCGTTTCGCGAAGTCATTGAGAAACCCAACGGCATTATTCTGGTGACGGGGCCAACGGGATCCGGGAAAACAACGACTCTCTATTCGGCCCTCTCGGAGCTTAACCGAATCGAAGAAAAATTAATTACCACCGAAGATCCGGTGGAATATGACATTGATGGAATCATTCAAATCCCAATCAATCACGACATTGGAGTCACCTTCGCCTCGGCTCTTCGTGCGATCCTGCGTCAGGATCCGGACAAGATTCTGGTGGGCGAAATTCGTGACTTGGAAACCGCTGAAATCGCCGTGCAGGCTTCGCTGACCGGACACACGGTTTTTAGCACGCTTCACACCAATGATGCCCCGAGTACCGTCACTCGACTCAAAGATATGGGAGTCCCGACGTTCCTGATCACGGCAACGGTCGAGGCTATTTTAGCTCAGCGGCTTGTGCGTCGAATCTGTCCGGAATGCCGGGAAGAAATTGAACCAACCGAAGACCAGATTCTTGAGTTGGAGCTGACTCCAGAAGAAGTCGGCCAAAAGAAGTTTTACCGCGGGGCTGGGTGTTCCAGTTGCAACAACACCGGCTACAAGGGCCGCGTTGGTTTGTTTGAGTTGATGATCATGGACGACGAGCTTCGTGACATGATCAATGAGAACTGTCAAACCGATGACTTGAGAAACCGAGCCCAGGAAAAGGGCATGAAGTTGCTTCGCGATATGGGTATGGAATTTGTGTTTGATGGAACGACGACTGCAGAAGAGATTATTCGAGAAACCGTGCTTGATGCATGATTGGGTTCGAGCGCGACTTATTTTAAAAACAGACAGACGAAAAACAGACCTACCGTTAACAAACGCTTTTGTCACGTTGAGATTCAGCCGGCAAAACCCCTTAAGGACGCTGAGAGATGCCAACTTATCAATTTGAAGCGATGGACCCCCAGGGTCAGGAAATCAAAGATGTTATCGATGCGGCAACGCAGGATGACGCACAAGCCACGATTCGATCGATGGGTTACTTTGTTACCAAAATTGCTGTCCAAAAAGCTCCTAAAGGTGCGGCAGCTTCATCGGGTAAAAAACGCAAGTCGTTTGCCATCGGTGGTGCGGGTGGAAAGAAGATGGTGACGTTCACGCGTCAGCTTTCCATTTTGCAGGATGCTGGTTTGCCGATTCTTCGAAGCCTTAAGATTCTTGAAGAACAGGCCAAGCCCGGTGCTCTCAAGAACGGCCTGATCGACGTCTGTGACGAGATCGAAGGGGGAGCATCGCTTTCCGAAGCAATGGCGAAATCGCCCAAGGTCTTTGACCGCCTGTATGTCAATATGATCAAGGCGGGCGAGGCGGGTGGTTCTCTCGAAACGATTCTTCGACGTCTGGCGGAGTTCAAAGAGCGTACTCAAAAGCTGAAAAATAAAGTCATCGGTGCGATGATGTATCCGATCATGGTCGTCTTGTTCACGATCGGTATTTTGACATTCATCATGCTGAAAATCATTCCTGAATTCCAAAAAATGTTTAAGGAATTCGGAATCGAATTGCCGGCGATGACCAAGCTGTTGATGGCGATCTCCGATCGTGTCGTCAAACTCTGGTTCTTGTTCCCGTTGATTCCGATCGCGATGGTCTTATTCATCTCGCTGGTTTGCAAATTCCGAGCCGGGCGAATGGGTTGGCACTTGTTACTGCTGAAGATTCCGATCATGGGAAAGCTGGTTGAAAAGGCTAACCTCGCTCGGACGACTCGAACACTCGGTGCGTTGGTTGCTTCGGGCGTTCCGATCATCGAAGGATTGACCATTACACGAGAAACATCCGGTAACGCGATGTTTGAAAAAGTTTACAGCAAAGTGACTGACTCGATTCGCGAAGGTGACACCATCGCCTCTCCGATGAAGAAGCACTCGTTCCCGGGGTTCCATCCGGTGGCGGCGTTCTTCTTTTGTTTGACGATGTCATTGCCGCCGCTTGCCGTCTTGTTCATTCAACCGGAAATGTGGTTCTACGTTGCCTATGGCTGCACGATCATGTGCTTGCTCGGTGGAGCGTGGTACTTCCTGAATTACAAGAAACCAGTCGTTGAAGACCTCGTGATCAATATGGTCGCCGTCGGTGAAGAGACCGGTGAACTCGATGTGATGCTTTATAAGGTCGCCGACTACTACGAAGAAGAAGTCGAAACGCTGACCGATGGAATGATGAAGATGATCGAGCCGCTGATGATTATCTTTCTCGGTTTGGTGGTCTTGTTCATTGTGGCCTCTCTGTTCATGCCGCTGATTGCGATTATCTCCGGTCTGACCAGTAACAAAAAGTAAGTCTATTAATTCATCGTTCTCGGGTCCATTTGGGCCTGAGTGCTTAACTGTAAATTTATCCTTGATCTCGGTGGCCGATTGGCCTCCAGTCAAAGAATCAACCCAACCAGAGATCCAACTCCCCAAGATCCAACTTATCTGGAGAAAAAGAATGACGACCCGCCGAAGTAAATCCGGAGCAAGACAAAGCGGTTTTACGCTTGTTGAATTGCTGGTTGCGATCACCGTAATTGCCATCCTTGTTGGGATGCTTTCCGCTGCCGTGATTCCGGCGCTGACTCGGGCTAAGGAAACGGCGATCATTTCGCAAATGAAACTGCTCGAGCATGGCCTCGAAGCTTTCAAAAACGATCATGGTTTTTATCCGCCGAGTTTTGTGAAGATCAACTTCGATAGCTCCGGCACCGAACGACCCGTCGCAGATAAAAAAGCATTGTTGCTCCGTTATCTCAACAAGATCGCCCCCAATCATCGGGAGGGTGTTGGAGCAGTGGGCAATCGTCCCATTGACGGTTGGTGGGATGCGGTTGGTCAGTATATCGATGCTGATCATGGTGATGATCTGGTTTTCTGGTTGTCCGGTTTATCGAAGAATGCGCAGTACCCCTTAACCAATAATGGGACGAGTGCACCGGTCGCCTACAACGACCGCACCATTGAGAGACAGGAATACTTCGAGTTTCCGACTGGCCAATTGGACGCCCACGGTGTGACGGCCCACTTTCAACAACAGCGTGGAGTGGAGGCGAGTTGGACCTACATCGACAGTGCCAGTTACAACAACGGCACGAGCTTCGATGGGTACCATGTCTTGAATTCAGTCGCGACGCCGACCAAGGTTTATGAAAATCCAAATACTTATCAGCTGGTCTGCCCCGGCATGGATAAAGAAATAGGAATGCCGAGCGTTCAGTGGGCCGAGCAAACCGGTCCCGGTTATGAAGGCCTAATAAATATCATTGACCGAGGAAATCTTAAGCCAGGGACACGACACTCGGATAACATTTGTAACTTCTGTGAGGGAAGGTTGGAGCGGCTGACCAACGGTGTTTTAGATAGTTCAGCCGTTCAATACTAATTCCTTGGCATCCATGGCAGGCCTCGGGCTGTCGTTCAAATTTTCACAGATGGCTTTTCTTATGATCAAAACAACCCAGCACAAACGGCGCCGATTCGGTTTTTCGTTGGTTGAACTGTTGATGGTGATCGCGATCATTGGTGTGCTGACCAGTATGGCGATTGGCGTGATGGCCAATGCTCAGAACGAAGCGAAGGCTTCTGCCACTGAATCTCGAATTGTCCAAATTGAATCGTTGTTCGCCATTGCATTGGAAGATTACGAAGTTCGGCGGTTGCCCATCAGTGTTCGCGAATTGGGACGATACGTCGATCAAAATCCTGTTCATGGCGACGCAGATAATAATGGATCTGCTGACTTCAAGTTTGCTCAAGTTCAGAATCTTCGTCGTCGAATCTTGCAGGACTTGATCAATGGAGAAAATCCTCGGCCCTACCTCGACGTCAGTGGAGTTACTCTGGCAAGTAGTGATGTTGGTGTTTTCCCATCGCAAATTGGCCCTTTCGCGAGCCCTGTTCCTGGAGGGTTTGATGGCTGGTTAAAAAGCAATTATCCTCAGCCTCAGTACCCGGGGCCACATAACTCGGTGACCAATCCATATCTGTGGGAGCGGTTGAGCCAGCTTACTTCTGCGAGAATCCAATCGTACCGGTCGATGAAATCAGGTTCAGTCACCGACCCAGATTTTGATCTGCCCGGGGAGTACCTTTACGCCATCTTGGCGCGGATGGACATTGATGGCACACCGGCAGTTGATTTGCTGGGGAGTGCAGCCGTGGGCAACACGGATGGTCCAACCGACCCCTCCGATACCCGTTCTTCCGATTCGTACCTAGAAGTCGTTGATGCCTGGGGGGACCCGATGCAATTGCGAATTTGGCAAATTCAATCGGACCCTGTAACCAATGATACTTCGATTTCAAATGACAACTATGGCGATGTCTCGGTTGTTGATTTTGATTCAGGCGACCAGGCCGACGCGCCGTTAGGTTATATCGGACTCGATTCAAGCATTCCCCGAGAGCTTCACAAGATTCGCTTTGAAGTAATCTCCACCCGACTGGGTCGACATTATTAATCATCCCTCCTGATGGACCTGCACTCCTTCCTTTTCTGAGTCACACACATGACGAAACAAAACTTGAATCAAAGAGCAGCAACGCGTGGAGTCACGCTTGTCGAGTTGCTGGTAGTGATTTCGATTCTGTCGGTGGTGGCCGCCGTCTTGATTCCCAGATTGCGGATGATCAACAAGGATCGAAATATTCGGGAGGCATCTCGGATGGTGGCCAGCGCGTTTGCCAAAGCGAGTACCCGCGCGGTCAATGATGGGATTTCGGGTTTGGTGATCGTTCCCAACACGAACTTTCGAGAGGGCTCAAAAGGTTTCCAGGTTCCGGGCGTGAATGATGCTGTGCTTTATGCTGGTACACGGATCTATCAGATGCGTCGGATGCCAGCCTACATCGGCGATGATGAATTTGCGGTTGCCACCGCGGGAGGGGGAGCAGTCATCGAAATCCCCCGTCCCTTTGAGCACAATCAGAGCTCCTCCCCGCCTCGGTTGGTTGTCCGCCGATTCGATCAAATCAGTTTTAATGGCAGCGCCTACCGCTATTTGATTACGAACGTCAACTTGAATGGAGCAAAATTAGAGTTGAGTCTTGATTCTGGTTCGGCGCCTCCACCGGAGATGGGGGATGGGGTTCCCTTTGTGATCCACCGGCAACCTCGACGGCTGGAATCAAGTCGGGTCGAACTGCCCAATGGTTACATGATCGACTTGCGATATTCAGGGCCCACTCTTAACTCGGGTACCGAGGAAACGTTTGGAACTCGTTTCAATCAGAATCCATCGAATGGTGGGACGGGAGAAATTACGCTTTACTTCGATGCCAACGGTGGTGTGGATCGAATGTTTTACTATGACAGCATTGCGACAAACCCAGGCCAAGTTGTTACGCGTCGACCGATCAGTTCGCTGTATTGGTTTGTTTCCTACTTTGACCCTGACCCAAACGCCATTGATCCAATTGCAAGTCCCAGCAACAAATGGGTGACCGTTGATCATCTAACCGGTAGCGTGAATGTTGCCAGTTCCGCCATTCCACTAGGTACGGATTTCAATGGAAGTGGAACGGTGACTTTGGCGGATGCCATTGGTGAAGCTCGCGAAATCGCGGACGAACGAAGAAGCGCTGGTCAATAGTTTTATCACTTATTAATCCATCCCCAGATTGAATCCAACCAACAACCAACTTTGGAAACGTTTCATGTCTTTTCCCTCCACAACTCGAGTCCGTTTCGCCCGGCACAGGACCTTGCGCGAGGGTCTGTCGATCGTTGAAGTCTTGACCTCGATTGTCGTCGCGATGATTGGCGTTTTTGGCGTCATGGTTCTGATTCCGTTTGCCGTCAAACAGTCTCAAACGGGTCTCGACAGTGATGCGGCGGTAACAGCAGCCCGGAATGCTTATTCGCAATTCGAAATCACGGGAATGCGATTTCCGGGTAACTGGCGAGACAACAACGGAAGCTACGATGCATTTAATCCCAGCGTCAACCAGGATGACGTCGCGCCGCTAGATCCCAACCCACAGATATTTTCGTTGGACCCGTTGGCGGTGATGGAGATTGCCAACGATCAAGGTCGAGCAATCCCGGTCGGCGCTGATTTTTCCAATGCTGCTTTCCCAATTCACGCCTACAACGCGGACGCCGGAAATAGGTTTCCAACGCAACTTCACGTCGCACCTTTCGGGGTGTTTGGCCCCGAGGCTGAAAACCTTGCAATTCCAGCGATGACCTTTGGAGATGCTGAGGGAAACTTTTTGAGTCTGGAATCGGCGCGGCGAATGTGCCGGGCTGCTAATGATCTTGTTTTTGGCGAACCGTCCTCTGAATTTGGTGGTCCGAACCAGTATTATGATTTGGATGCAACCGGTTCTGCTTTACAAAGACGGCAAGCCAAAGGGCGGATTTCCTGGAGCGCGATTGTCGTCCCGTTCAAGAACGAATCGGGTGGGACCCCTGGTGTGTATACCCCGCGATGGTCTTACCGGATGTACATTTTGGTCTACAAGGACCGCAAACCTTTGCCTTCTCTCGATCCTGGCAACTTGGCCGCGGACGGAGCCATGGCGGTCGTCCGGTTGGATCCTACTCAAAATGTTGGCGTTAAAAGTCCACTCAGTAATGTGTTTGTGGCTGCAGGCACGACAGGTCCGATTCAGTTGTCGGGGTCGGTCAAACGTGATGACTGGGTGTTACTCATTAATCGGGCACGAAATGTGAACCCAACCAATGCTCCTTTTCCCTTTGCAGGAGATGGCAATCCTCCCGGCAACGTGACCTATGCGGAACGAGGCTTTGATAAGCAACTTGCATTTTGTCGCGTCGTGAATTTCTCAGATGAAGGAACGGGGCTGGCAACCGTGACGTTGGACGGACCTGATTTTAATTTTGGAACCCCAGGTGATTCGAGTGCAAGTAGCGTTATTCGCAACACCTACATGATTCACTTGAAAGACGTCGTTGGCGTCTATGAACGGACGTTTGAACCCGAGCTACAGTCGAATTGGAATTTATCCAATTGATTGCACCATCCTTTTCCCACCCCCATCCAACTCCTCACCCAACCCAACACAACAAGTCCTGTCCTTTGGAGGCAGAAATGAAACTTCGAAATAAAAACCGTCATCGAAATTCGCGTCGGGGAATAACCCTGTTGTTTGTGGTCAGCATGATCGTCCTGTTCCTGTTGATGGGAACCGCGTTTGTGGTAGTCGCCAATGATTATTTTCGGGCGTCTCGCAAACGTGCTAAGGCAAAACTGCATACCATCGACCGGACGGCATTGGTCCATCGGACGTTTTACGACATTGTCCGCGGGCCGGAGCTGACTAACATTTTTTCGCCATTTCGAGGGCACGATTTACTATCCGATCAATACGGATTTGGATTCAAGGGGTATGTCAACCAAACGACCGACAACAATGGTGCAGACTCGTCACCCATTCCGGTGGCAAGCTCGGGTGGTCAGTTCGTCCAAATCGCGTTGGCAGGAGATATTGCCGGAGGTCCCAACGACCTCGATAATGCCGCATGGCCGCTACATAACCCGACGGCTCCTGCTCCGACAGAATTTCTGGAGATCAGCGACCTGTACACGGGGTTGGTAATTTCGTTTACCTCGGGGCCAGCTCAAGGACTATCAACCCGAGTCTACAGTCATACTTTCTCAAGTATTGATGGACAGCACTATTTTTGGATCACGCCTGTTTGGCTCGACCGAGGCGGTGTTGCACCGGCTGATCTGGTTGACTCCGAAGTGATTGTCAACGGGCGTGAATTTTCAGGGCGTGGAGCGGGTGAATTTCTGGATAACGATAATGATTTTGCTCGAGATAGTGAGCGTCTTGGCCCAAGTGCGGTGCGTCCCAATCGAGCGGGTGAAAGCCTGGAAGAATTCCGAGAGAATTATCTTGGCTCGCTGGTAAATCCTGGTCCTTTGACAGAGGTCGGAACTCCCAGTCGAAGTGTTAACGAACCGTATGACGCGGCTGATTTCCAAAACATGTTCTTGAGCGGTCGAAATGCTCAGGGGCAGTTGATTCCAAGCTTTCACCGCCAAACACTTTACCAGTATGTGTTTGACAACAGCACGGGTCCTGACGTTGCGACGCGTCAGCGCGCGTCATTTCGTCCGATTCCAGGGCTGACCGCGAACAATAACTACCCCTACAACACCCAGGCTGACAATCCATCGCATTGGACGACAGGCGGACGTTCGCCCGAAGATGATCTGGATTGCGACACAGATTTTGATGGTGAGCTTGATAGTGTCTTTATCGATCCTGGCTATGGCATCATCACCAACCCCGATGGAACGAAGTATAAACCACTGGTTGCGGTTCGAGTGCGAGACCTTGATGGCAGCATCAATATGAATGTGCATGGCAACCTGACTCAAGGTCGACAAGATCGTTTCGTCAATCAAAGAACTCAGCAGTTTGGTGGAGGTCCCCGGTTTCCTGCCGGCCAAGGATACGGTCCAGCCGAAGTCGATCTGAGAGGGTTTTTCGGAGTCGATTACGATGCGGTCAATTCTGTTTTGGCGACGCGATATGGCGTCGATGGCGTCCCCGGTGATGGAGGAGTGGCGGGTAAATCCATCGGTAAACTTTTCGGTTACCCACGTGATTCGGTGGATATTTCAAATGGACGCTACGGTACCGTTGATCGTGCGGGGGCATTTTCTGCCAGTTTGTATGGTGGGAGTCCAATGGATCTGAACGGTCGTTTCTCGATCGGCACACCTGATTTCGCTCGGGTCAGCATCGGCGGGACTGACTACAGTGATTTTCGCGATTGGAATGGGAATTTTTCTAATGGTCTTCCTGTGATCGACATGACGGTCTCCGGAACGAGCCTCAGCGAATTCTCCAACAATCCTTACGAAATGTCCTTTGCCCCGTTGCCATTTGGTGATGCAAATGATTCGCCCTACTCGGCGATCGAATTGGAGCGAATTCTTCGTCCGTATGACATGGATGCTAATTTGTTAGCGGGTCGACTTTGGGAAGCGCCCAATGCGACGAGCTCGACTTGGAGTTGGACGGATGAACCCGGAATTCGGGAACAGGTAACAACCGAAAGCTACGAAGTCCCCACGATTCCAGAGACATTTAAAATTACCTTAATCCGATACCTCGTCGAAGAAGTTGGCCTTACAACTCAACAGGCAATTGCCCGCGCAGAATCTTTGATTGCCGATGACTTGTTTGCGCCGGAACTGCTGCGTGGTTTAAAAATGGACATCAATCGTCCGTTTGGAAATGGTTACGACGACAACAGTGATGGCGCGGTCGATAACCCGGCCGAAACGGTTTACAACGGAGTTGCCAATGCGAAATCAGAAAAGAACTGGGACTACTACAACGGTGCAACCAATTTAGATCCGGAAATGGATCTAGATAATAATTACTTGACGGCCGCAACCAGCACCGTCGATCCCTCTGTTGAAGATCCTCGAGTCCGATTTGCCCGTCATCTCTATATGTTGGCATTGATGTTGACGGATGAATTGGCTGATGTTGACCTCGATGGAGATGGAAATCCTGATGCAAATCCTCACCAGAGAATTCTTGCTCAATG
>JAQWLH010000042.1 GCA_029247405.1 Mariniblastus sp. | reverse complement strand
CTAGGTTTGGATTATTGACAGATAGCGGAGCCAAAAGTGCGACAAATATATTTGGATTACAATGCCACGACCCCACTTGCGCCCAGTGTGCTTGAGGCAATGGATCCTTTTTTAAAGGGACATTATGGTAATCCATCGAGTGCACACTCGATGGGGCGAGCTGCAAAAGAAGCGATCGAGGATGCTCGAGTTAAGCTTGCTGGTTTGCTTGAGTGTGATCGTCAAGAAATTGTTTTCACCAGTGGTGGCACGGAAAGTAACAACTTGGCGATCAAGGGAGTGATGTTTTCTGAACAATTGGGTGCCGGGCATATGATCATTTCAGCGATCGAACATGCTGCAGTTGTCCAGCCCGTGAAGTTTCTGGAACGGCTTGGCTTTGAAGTGTCTGTTGTGGGTTGTGATGAGAACGGTTTTGTTCACCCGTCAGCGGTCGAGAGAGAAATTCGTGAGAACACGCGACTTGTTAGTGTGATGCACGCGAACAATGAAGTTGGCTCGATCCAGCCAATACGCCAGATAGCGGAGCTTTGCCATGGTCGCGGAATTCTAGTTCATACCGACGCGTCCCAGAGCGCCGGTAAAATTCCCGTTTATGTTGACCAGCTTGATGTTGATCTAATGAGTATTGCCGGACACAAACTCTATGGCCCTAAAGGGATCGGTGCACTTTTTGTGCGTGAGGGGGTGGGGTTAGAGCCATTTTTGCACGGAGGTTCGCAAGAAAATGGGATGCGAGCGGGAACCGAAAACACTCCCTTGATTGTTGGTTTGGGGCAGGCTGCCTACTTGGCAGATCACGGTATTGATGAGGCGGCAGAGGGAGTTTCCAGATTGCGTGACCGATTGGCTGGGCAATTGATGGCGGCGATTCCGGGCTTAAAGATCAACGCAATTAAGACAAATCGATTGCCTAATACGCTGAGCGTATCGTTTCCGGGCGTCAGTGGTAGGGATATCTTAAAAAGGGTTCCAGAAATTTGCGCCTCAACTGGATCCGCTTGCCACAGTAGCGGTCTGGTTGAATCGGTAACGTTGGAATCGATGGGATGCACCGACGAGCATATTGCTGGAACAATCCGATTAAGTCTTGGTTGGCATAGTTCGCAGGAAGAAATTGACCGAGCTTCAAGCTTGTTAATTGACGCTTGGGAAGTGCTTGTGAATGCGGTGAATTAAGACTGGAACTCAAACTTTGCCGTTGGAAGAATTGTTCAATCTCAATGTCTTCGAGGAAGGGCCCCGACTTGTCGAGAGGGTGAGCACCTGCGTTGGCTGGTGGCGAGATTTTTGGGGCGACCAAGTTCCGCTTCTTTCGATTGGATCTCAAGCCGACAAGTCAAGATCTTTGAATATGGATTTGATCGAAACGCGCATGAAAAAAGCGACTCGACCTGATAAGGGTCGAGCCGCCTCTTAATTTTCAGACCAGAATATCATCCTGGTTGGAAAGTCAACTTAGTTGCAGCAAGGAGCCGCAGCAGGAGCAGCTTCGCAGCCACAGCTGTTTCCGCATCCGCCGTTAAGCATGCCACCGATGTGACCGCGAACTCGGCTACCAATACCGCCGTGACATCCGCAACCAACCAATCCACGAATACGTGAGATCATGCCGCAAAGTCGGCTTCGGATACGACCGTTGAAAAGTCGGCTTCCAAGACCAGCACCGCATCCACATGCATCGCAACCGCAGCTGTTTGCAGCCATTGCACCGTCAGCTGCGTTTCCGCAACCGTTGTAGCATCGTGAAGGAGCTGCATTAACAGTGACAGGAACTTCTTCAGTCACAACTCGTGGAACGCAAACAGTTACTGTGTAAGGAACTTTTTTGCAAACAGTTCGTGCAACGCGACAAGACTTCATTTCTGTGACTTGACGAGATACCTTATAAGGAACCTGACGAGACTTAGTTTCGCAAACCATTCGTGTTGTGCAAACTGGGACTTGCTTAGTCTTAGTTTCGCAAACCATGCGTGTTACGCAGTAGTTCTCAACGCGAGTTTTAGGCTCACAAACGATCTTCGTTGTGCAGTAGTTAACTGTTTTGGTACAAGGCTCACAAACGATTCGAGATGTGCAATAGTTGACAACTCGTGACTTTTGCTCACATACGTAAGTAGTTTTGCATACAGGAACCTGCTTTGTTACTGGCTCGCATACAGTGCGACAAACAGTGTAAGGAACTTGCTTGCAAACTTTTTCGCAACGGAACTTCTTGACGCAAACTTGCTTGGTTTCGCAAGTTGGAACCCAAACTTTTCGGCAGACAGTACGATCAGGAGTCTTGCAACAAGTTTTGACGCAACATCCTGGTGTGTACTCTCGGCAGCAAGTGACAGGGTTTGTCGACCAAGAACCGCGTGTACGAGTTCGCTTTGTGTAGCTTCGTCCAGGAATGACTTCCTGACGAGTTTCAAAGTGGCCACCACGAACTTTTACTTCTTTGGTTTCTGTGTAAGGAACGCGAACTGTGCTTGTGACATTTCGCATCTTTGTTTCAGAAACCTTACGACGCTTGTACGTAGTAACAGTCTTCATCTCAGTTGTTGTAACAGGACGACGGACAGTGTAATTAACTGTTCGCTGCTTGTTCTCTTTGACGACACGACGTTTGTAAGTCGTGACTTCCTTCTGGTGGTTTTCCTTCACAGCACGACGAACAGTGTAATTTACTGTGCGTTGCTTTTTTTCTGTGACCGGAGTTTTGACTGTGTAATTTACAGTCTTATAAGTTGTTTCGCGAACTGGGCGCCGAACCTGATAGTTTTCAGTACGGAACTTTGTTTCGCAAACGGTTCGAGTCGTCGGAACCTGTTTAACATCGTAAACAGTTTCTCTAACGTTTCGGTACCTTGTGACCTGCTGCTGCTCATTGACGGTTCGCTTGACGGTCTTCATGACTGTATAGCTACATCCACATCCTTGAGCAGGTGCAGCCGCGGCAACGGTGTTGTAGCTTGCGCCACCACAACATTGGCCCCAGCTGAAGCTGGCTGACAAAAGTGCTGCGCCAAAGGCCGCAGATGTCAGCAGACTTCTTACCAATTTCATCGTAACTTCTCCAATAAACTGACGTTTTCTAACCAAGGAGGCGGCATCTGGTCTGGTGAAACATTCACCGCTGCCATTCCTTTCAAGAATCCTGTTTCCAAACAAAAGCGCCGTTTTAACTTTGGACTGCAGTCTGTTCGGTAGCAGGTGTCTAAACTTTTCCCGTGCTATCTAGCTTGAAAGGGATTCCTCCCGACCATGTCACATTCGGCAGTTTGGGGGAGTGTGGTTGAGTGGGTCGCGTTTGATTAAGACGGAATTTGGAAAAACTGGCTCCTGAATAACGGTCGTACCGATTTTTAGTTTATTTACTCGGTATTTCGTTCGGTCAAACTCTTAGGTTGAAATATTGGCGGTTAGTCAAGCTCTCTCGGGCCACGTTTTTCGGTTCGTGCAACAAGGCCTATTATTAACTTTACGCCCCTTAAGACGTTTAGAACAAAGTGCTGATTAAAAGTTGTTATTGCGAAGCGGGGCTTTAAAGGGTTAGGAAGAGTCGCGAAGAATAATCGAGTTGAATTTGTCCAGCGCATCGCTGTTCTTTGATCGCTGATCGCTGATCGCTGAAGCGGAAGCTTGGGGAAGTTCTCAGGAATGGCGAATTCGCTTAATTGAAATTGGGGAAATTCGAATAATAACAACTCAATCGGTGAATGGATTGGTTGAAAACATCAGAGCCAACTGAAGATTTCAGCAACTGAGGCAGCCTATTTTCCGGCGATTGAAAATTCAATAACCCCAAGATTTGGGACAAATACTGAGCATAGAGCGGTTTTGATGAACTCTGGCCCAAGTTTCTTTGGCCCTGAAGGCTTCAATCCACCTAGTTTTTTCCAACCGATAGTCAAAAAAACAGACGTTTCGTAAAATCTAAGCGTCGTTTCAAAAACGTATTGATCCACTCAAGTCCTTTGAATAGCAACTTTCCAGACCCTAACGTCCCCAAAGCTGTCGTCAGCCGGCTGAGCCTGTATCTTCGTGAGCTTCAGCAGTTGCTACGAGTGGGAAATGACACGATTAGTTCGTCCAAGCTGGGACGTCGCTTGGGTGTCACTGATACCCAAGTTAGGAAAGACTTCGCGTACTTCGGTCAATTTGGATATCCAGGAATTGGCTACCGTTGCGAGGAGCTGATTGAGCAGATTAGAAAAATACTCGGAACCGATAGAACTTGGCCGGTTGCTTTGGTTGGGTGTGGAAATCTTGGTCAGGCTCTATTGGGGTACCGAGGGTTCGGTAAACAAGGATTTAAAGTTGACGCTGCCTTCGATATTGATCCCCAGATTGTCGGCGAATCTTATGAGGGTTTGAAGGTTCAGCATTTGCAGCATCTTCCCGCGGTTGCCGAAGCGCACGACATAAAACTTGCAATATTGGCCGTTCCAGCGAGTGCTGCGAACCAAGCTGTCGATGTTCTTGTCCAAGCAGGTATTACCGGGATCTTGAATTTTGCCCCCGTGACCCTCAACCTACCCAAGGCGATCAGCGTTGTGGGCGTTGACTTGGCCATGGAGTTGGAGCAACTTGCGTTCGCGGTGGTCAAGCAGGTCAACAAGTAGCTACAGTGGAAATCGCTAAAACTGTGAATTGGGCAGTTTCGTTGTCGGAATGAGGGAGGGGATGTCGTGCCGGCGGTAATCCGGACAATAAATTCCGGTTTGAGTACCCTAAATTTCGAAAACCCTATTTTTTAACAGCGATGATTTTGGTAAAAATGGTGCAACAGCAATCGCTGCCCGATGGTGTAATGGTAACACATCTGGTTTTGGTCCAGACATTCTAGGTTCGAGTCCTAGTCGGGTAACTATTTGACGGATCAAACCCCGGTATTCTCACGAGTACCGGGGTTTTTTCGTTTCTGAATTCCTGCTTTTTCTTCCTCTGGGCGGATGTAAGGGAGATTTTCCATTGCTTACTTCAAGTTCTCTCGACGGGCGAAATCGACGGCGTTGCTTGTTGTTTTTGAGAATACTTGCCTCGCCAGTTCGGTGTTAAAAATTAACTGAGCGGCGATGAGCACAGAGGATACCGAGAGGTCGGTCAACGTATTTTGATCGTTGACAACCGTATGAATCGGTAGCAGCACCTGATCTTTTGGGTTGGTAGTTCGCGGGATTAAACTGACGCAAAAAGCATCACCGTTCAATTAACAGGCTGCGGTGTTAGCTTGCTGGCGTCTACCAATCACTTGGGGCCTTCATGGTGGCAAACCTTTAAAATAGCTCGCCGCGAGTTGCAGTTGCCGATTACGGATCTTTAAACCATGGCCGCAAGTTGGGTGCAATTCGCAGCGCAAGGCAGAAACGACGTGCCTGTGTAAAATCCTCGTTCTTTTAAGGTGCCATTTCTGTCCCCAAGCATCGCTCTCGAGCTATAAGTTTCTTTTTAACGCCGCATTGATATTTGATTTTCAACGATTAGGCGGGACAATCTAATTGGCCTGCCACGCTGTTCCGAAAACGAAAGGTTTGTTGACTGCTAGAGAACCGGAGTTTTCGAAAAATAATACCTAGTCCGAATATCGAGACTGCAATTCTGTGCTTTCTTTGTTGTTCGGCTTGTTCCTCTGGAGAAACAGGTATTTCACCTCGTAAGCTATCAGCAGCAACAGCTGAGTCAAAGAATTTTGATGCAGGACGAAGCCAAGCGAAATCTTTTCTGTTTTAACAACAATTTGTTGGAGAATGTAATGAGCAAAACTGGTTTAGCATTTTTGATTTTGGGCATGGTGTTTAGTTTGCCAGCTTTTGGTCAGAACTACATTCCGTCTCGGTCTTATCGAGCCCCGAATCAAAACTCTTTCCAGCCGCGAATCCAAGCGTCGTGGACTCAAAAGCTTATCAACGGCAAACTCACTGAGCATGATTTTGGAACCGTGGCCAGAGCCTCGAAGCAAAAGCACGTTTTTGAGTTTGAAAATACAACGGGCAATGATTTGTTTTTGACTTCCGTGCGGACCAGCTGTGGTTGTACCAAGCCCAAAATTATGACGTCACAAGTTAAGGCCGGTGGAATGGCTCAAGTTAATGCCGAATTTGACACGCTTAACTTTTATGGCAAACGTGGTGCGACTCTGACGGTATCGGTCCAGCAGTCAGGTTCGACATCGAGATTCGGCGAAATTCAATTCGTGGTAAAAGGGAACATCCGACGCGATGTGGTTTTGAATCCAGGCGAAGTCGTCTTTGGAGATGTGAGTCTTGCTGCGTCAGCGCAACGTACCGTTCGACTCAGTTACGCAGGGAGCACGGCTTGGCAGGTTCTCGAAATCAAATCAACCAACCCGAATATTACCGCCAAGACCAAAGAAGTTGAGCGAAATTTGCAGACCGGTCGCGTCGCCTACGACTTGATTGTGAATTTGAGTAAAGAGCAAACAGCGGGAACGATCTACGATGAGTTGAGCATCATCACCAATGACGCCAAGACTTCAGGCATACCATTTGTTGTTCGAGCTAAAGTAACGCCTGCAATCGAAGTTCGACCAATTCAGTTGGGCGTAATTAACAAAGGTCAGACTGTCAAAAAGAAACTTATTTTGCATTCGGCGCGGGCCTTTAGCGTCAGCAAAATTAAGACCGCTGACCCCCGAATCGTCTTTCAACCCGTTGAGGGAGAAAAAACTCTGCACCTTTTGACCTACACGCTTGATACAAGCACGCCGGGCCAAATCGAAGAGGACGTGACTATTTTCACCAATGATCCAGGTCAACCTGAGATGAAAGTACCTTTCTCGGTTCAAATCGTCCCAGCGACTGTAGCTGGAACGACTAAATAGTTCGTCGAAATCAATTGTGGACAGCAATTGTACTCAAACTCAAGGGCACGCTTCTTAGGCGTGCCTTTTTTTTGTAAGATGTGAGTTAGGTGTTCCTCGAAGGAATGTCAGCTTCGCCACTTGTAAACTGACCAATGAATCGGGATTGATGTGCGGCTCTTGTTTGTTTTTAACTGCAAGATTGAGTGCACTCCATAAATTTTTCCTCTCAGCGATCGGTCGCATAATTGGTGGCGCCCTGCGAATGACTTGACCCAAACTTGACGGCTTGCCGATTTAAAATGCTGATCGAAATTCACTGCAACAATTTCTCAAAGTTTGATCCCGAAACGGGGCAGTACTTGGCTTGCGGCGAGAAACTGATCGTGTCCGATGAGCTCATTGGGCAATTTGTTAATTGCTCCAAATGCAGCCAGCAAGTAGAAGTGCCTTATGGGGCAGTGACAACATCTGAGGTACCTCGATCCCCCGAGTTGAATCCAGCTAAACGCGTGGAGCGAAACACTCAATCCAAAATTTCGGCCAAAGAGTCAGCAGGGAAACGCGAGCAGAAAACCAAAGAAGCCAAGAAATCCCGAAGTCCTCGAAGCTCGAGTCCAGCGAAAGCCAAGTCAAAGTCCCGAACTGTGGATAAGCGGACTAGGTCAGAATCGACTCAAGCGGAAGATCTTGATTTGAAATTGGCAGAGCCTATTACGAGACAGCGTGCAGATGTGATGTCGATGGACTTTACGGGGCAGCCCGTCCAATCGACTCTGGCTGAGGACGCGCACGATCGCTGCAGTAAATGTGGCAATATCAGTGAAAGCGGGAAGTGCACGGTTTGTCGATACGTTGAACAGAATTTTGAAAAGCTGCATCAACCGCTCGACGATGTCAAGATTGAACTTGCCGGGTTCCAGCGTTGGTTCTGCCGAACGATGAACGAAGGGG
>JAQWLH010000016.1 GCA_029247405.1 Mariniblastus sp. | reverse complement strand
AACTTCTACAGCGACAAGTCTCTGCTGGCGTGCTTGTTCATTAAACTGTTGAAGATCACGAGAAGAGAAGTAGAGAGCATTTAGAAACAACATCCTGATGATTCGCTTTAGGGCCTCAACATGAGTCTCACCGGCATTACTCAAAATCAGTCGGCTTTAGTTATTTTAACAAGACATGAAAATCATGAATTTAGTCAAGCTTGCGTTGCTGGTCACGGTTGCCTTATTGAGCGATCTCTCCTCCTCGGTCTTCGCTGACGACGAGCGTCCCAACATCTTATTTATTTTTGCTGACGATTGGGGATGGGGCGATCTCGGTTGCCACGGGCATCCGTACGCAAAGACCCCAAACATCGACCGGCTTGCACATGAAGGAACTGACTTCCATCGATTCACGGTTGCCAGTGGCGTTTGCTCACCCAGTCGAACCGCCGTGATGACTGGACATTTCCCCGCGCGCTATAACATCGATGGTCATTTTGCCTGGGTCCCCAACAACGCAAAGCGAAATATGCCTGATTGGCTTAACCCATCGGCAGCCTCCTTACCGAGGCTGTTGCAATCAAGTGGCTACGCAACTGCGCATTTTGGCAAATGGCATCTCTCCAACAACATGATTCCCGATTCTCCGTCACCCGGTGCTTACGGCTATGACACCTATGGGGCGTTCAATTGCTCCGGCGAACAGATCCCAGTCCATGAGGACGCCGCTCAAGCAATCAAGTTCATTGAGAAAAGCCAACAGGCGGGCAAACCGTTTTTCATTAACTTATGGGTCCATGAACCCCACACGCCGTTCCACACCGTACCAAAATACCGCTGGCGTTACCGAAACGCGGGACTTGAAGAGACGGATGAAATCTATGCCTCAGTTTTGACTCACGCCGACGATCGCATTGGCGACGTCCTTGAGACGCTTGACCGTTTAAAGTTAACCGAAAATACGCTTGTCATCTTTAGCAGCGATAACGGCCCTGCACGTTCGGCTAACTCGAAACTAACGCTGATGCACGACACCGCAACGGGGGCTGGCTACGGAATCGCCGCGGCCAAAGGGATCACTGCGGGTCGTAAAGGATATAAGGCAGCTCTTTTTGAGGGTGGAATCAACGTTCCCTTTATCGCTCGCTGGCCGGGAAGAATTGCAGCAGGCAAGATCAATCGCACTTCGATGATTTCCGCAGTCGATTTACTACCTACGTTTTGTGAAATTGCAGGCGTGGCATTGCCGCAGGACTATCAGCCAGACGGTGTCACTCAATTGAGTTCACTCACGGGGAACCGCAGCCCGGGCCGCAAAAAACCACTATTTTGGAAGATGGAGGGTGGACGTAAACCCAAAAAAGATTTCTATCATTGGGTCGGTTTCGCAACGATTGATCGAAACTGGAAGCTACTTACCACCCGAGACCAAAGTTACTCTGAGCTTTACAACATCGTCTCAGACCCCTTGGAAAAACAAAACCTCGCTGAATCGAATCCCGAATTGGTCAAAGAGCTAAACGCTTCCATCTCGGGTTGGCGAGACACGCTTCCGAAAAAACCTGTTGGCAACGTGTTTTCAAAAGAACGCGAGTAGACGACCGGACGAGATAAAAAGGGGACCTTGTCGTTCTCAAACCTGCCATGATGCCACTGCTGACCCGTTTGTAGAAACTCATCTTCGTATCAGAAGGCCATACAATGAAAACTTGGACTTGTCTGTTGACGGTTTGTTTGTCCGTCATTGTCATCGCAAGACTCTCCGCCCAAGAGATTCAAATCTCTTCCGATGTGGTCTATGGTCACAAATTCGGCATGGCCACAACTTTTGATGTTTTCACACCAACAAAACATGCCAACGGCGGGGCTGTCCTCTTCATGGTGAGTGGGGGCTGGTACTCGACCTGGAAACCACCCGAACAAATGCAAGAATTGTTTCGACCGTTAACCCAAAAAGGGTTTACGGTGTTTTCGATTCGCCATGGAAGCAGTCCCAAGTTTTCAATTTCCGAGGCTGTCGCTGATGTCCGCCGCAGTGTTCGGTTCATTCGACTCAACGCCCAAAGGTTCAACATCGATTCCAATCGAATCGGTGTATTCGGGATGAGCGCTGGGGGACATTTGGCTTTGATGCTCGGAACCGCAGCAGACGAAGGCAATCCCAATGCCAAGGATCCGCTTGCTAAAGTCAGCGACCGGGTCAATGCCGTCGTGGCTTATGTGGCCCCAACGGATTTGCGAGTCGCTGCCAAAGATGCGCCTGAGCGCCTACCTGCCTACGACAATTACCCTGCGCTCGACATCAACCAAAAAACAGCCGCCGTTGTTTCTCCGTTGTTACACGTGACAGCGGATGATGCACCGACTTTGCTTTTGGCCGGAGCGAAAGATAAGCTTGTCCCCATCTTCCATAGCCGAAATATTCACGCAGCATTTAAAAAAGCAAAAGTAACAAGCGAACTAATCGAATTCGAAAACGCTGGACATGGTTTTGGAGGCGAGGATTCCCAAAAGGCGACCCACGCCATGGTGGCTTGGTTCGTCAGACACCTTTCCAGCAATGAAAAATAGCCTGTCCAATCACCGGCCTGAATTTAAGAACAACGGATCGAGACCCATGAAGCGATACCTCCTGTTAATTGCTTTTTCGTTTTTTCTTCTTGTCCCTCGGGCTGTTTCCGCTCAGCCGATGAACATCGTCATGATCATGGCTGACGATGTAGGCTATGAGTGCTTTGGTTGTTACGGCAGCCCGGAATATAAAACCCCCCGACTCGACGCGTTGGCCGCCACCGGAATCCGATTTGATCATTGTCATTCCACGCCGCTCTGCACGCCCAGCAGAGTCAATCTCATGTCGGGAAAATCGAATGTATTCAATTACGATACGTTTGGTATCTACCCAGAGACTGAGCCGACGTTTGCCAACCACTTCAAAAAGCATGGCTATGCAACAGCCGTTGCGGGCAAGTGGCAACTGAAAGCAAAAACAGGTGGTATCACGCCACAGCAAGCCGGCTTTGACACATTCTGCCTCTGGAATTACCCCGGCACCGGACCCAAACGATATTGGAATCCGTCGTTGATGCAGAATGACGAATTACTGAAATTGCCCGAAGAGAGTTTCGGTCCAACGGTCGTGACTGATTTCCTGATCAAATTCATTCGAACCAACAAGAACAACCCATTTCTTGTTTATTACCCAATGATCTTGCCTCACAATCCATTCCTGCCAACCCCCCACAGCTCCGACCGCAACAGCGACAACAAGAAACAAAATTTCATTGACATGGTGCAATACGTCGACACTTGCGTCGGTCGAATCGAAGATGAACTAACCCGACTTGGAATACGTGAAAACACTTTAGTGATCTTCACCGGCGACAATGGAACCAACGAGCAAATCACCTCAAATTTCACAGGCCAACCCATCCAAGGCGCCAAAGGCTACACTCGCGACCATGGCACCCATGTCCCTTTGATTGCAAATCTACCAGGACGGATCCCTGCTGGACAGGTGAACCGGGACCTCATCTGTTTTTCGGACTTCTTTGCCACCATGGTGGAGGCGACTGGCTTGCCTAAGAAAAAAATTGAGAATGGTGATGGCTTGAGCTTCTGGCCACAGTGCCTCGGAAAAGAAGGAATAAAACGAGAGTGGATCTACGGATATTATTTCCCTCGTCCTTACGTCAAAAAATTCAACAACAAGTATTCTCACTTTGAGGTTCGCTACGCCCGCGACAAGCGTTACAAGCTTTACGACAACGGAAACCTTTACGATACCGTCGACGACGTGCTAGAAGAGAAACCTCTTTCCATCACTCAATCACTGGCACCGGTTCGTAACAAGTTGAAATCCGCGTTAGCTGGTTATCCAAACCAGGGGCGAGGCATTGACCGCAAAAAAGTCAAAGGAACCTACCTAAACAAAAGAACCGGCAAGGAGTGATATCCTACTGCCTCTGTCGACGTCGCTTGTTGTCAATTTCTCCATCGCCATCTCGATCTTCTCCGTAAGGGATTTCGTTTTCAAAATACACTCCCTGACGTCGCCCCGATGAGACATGCTTGCTGTATTTTTTTCGATTTTCCAGCGAAGCGAATTTCTCATTTGCAGCAAGCATGGCGATTTTGATTTCATCGGCGCTAACGCCAACCGGCAGCTGGTCCATCACAGTTCCATCGAGCCCAAAAGCACCAGCTCGAACAATCAAAACCGCTGCCTCCTTCTTATTACCTTGAATGGCTCGGGACCAGTTTTTGTCTGTTTCCTCATTGATAAATTGAAGATGGAATTTACCGACAACCTCGGCGTCAGCAAAAACCTTTCTCAATTTCCCTTGGACTATTTTTTGCTCGTTTTTGTCGGCGTCAATCAGAACAAGCAGGCGCTGGTCTGCTGAAGCAACGTTAAGTGCCTGTCGAAAAGAATTGAAATCTTGAAGGACCGCATCTTCTTTTTGCCCGATCGGCTTAAACCCCGAAGCAATTTGGTTCATTCGTCGAATCACTCCCTCGTCACCACCGGCTTGCTCACCGCGACCACCACGTCGGGTACTGAGCCCCATCGAAGGCCCGCGACCCGCTCGCGAAAGTCGTTGTTCCCCCTCGGGATCAAAGATACAAAATGCCGTGTTGGCAAACGCACCGTTAAGAAGGGCCCTGACCTTTTTTTCGGTTTCTTTGCTCTCATACGTTTCAATGCGAATACAGACAAACTTGCGAGAAGCTGCGATAAAATCCTCATTCGCGAACAAACTGTTCTGCGTTTTGGTATACCCCGGTCAGAAAACACCTGGTATCCCCGAGCAAGTTGTTGCCGCGGACATGAAGAAAATTGGACGATTGGTCCGCTTGGCTTCTTTTAACCCCGTCTCCCAAGTGGTGTACCACGCAATCCCGGCGTCTCCAACTGCCTGCGGATTGTCCGGGACATCCATGGCACTCCGCGTCCCTTTATTTCGCGACCCCGGTTGGGCATGGCAAACTGCAGACAACAAAAACAGAAAACCAATTGAACATTTGAGTGAGTTATTCATACCATCGCCGCTAAAAATTACCTTACGTCCACTGATTTAAAATGACACGCAGCGGCGCAGCGGGCAAGACAAAAAATCCTCAACCCATCCAGTCAACGTCAATTTATTGCAATAAGGATCAAGTTTTGAATGCGATCCCAATCAGCATCCTTACAAATTCGCCCCCGTTTGGCTTGCAATTCGCCCACGAGCCAGCCACTTCGGGATTTCACCCAAGGATCATTGGGTCGTCGTTTTTACACAACACCCGCCGTTCAGCTTCCAGCTGGAAACCGCGATCCAACCATTGATCAATGATGCCATCATCAAATAGGATTATTTCAATCGGTCTCGAGAGGAGGACAGCGGATGAGAGGAACGCCGCTGAATGCCCGCTTCTGAGTTGACAGCCTCTTCAAGTTTCGGCTGCCCGAACCGATAAAGACGAACGCACAAGACCAATCGGTCGTGACCGTTACAAAATCAATTCTGTCCCGGAAAACTCGATTTTCTTAATTACTTTTGGAACGACCATTCCACCAAGCGAGGGTCGTTCCAAAATCACCCATATACTACTTAACGATCAAATGAGCCCTGAGATGACGACCCAAGCCCAAACAAAAAAACTACTTCAACCGTTTGAGATTGATGGCTTAACGCTTGCGAATCGAGTCGCAATGGCCCCCCTAACTCGTGCCCGGTCTGGATTGAACCGAATTCCCAATACATTAATGGCTCAGTATTACGCCCAACGTGCGACCGCCGGATTGATCATCAGTGAGGCAACTTCCATTTCGCCCCAAGGTAACGGCTGGAATCAATCACCAGGAATTTATTCGGATGAAATGGTCGAGGGCTGGAAACTTACCACTGAGGCAGTTCACGCGCAGGGAGGCGTTATATTCCTTCAACTTTGGCATACCGGCCGCGCGTCTCATAGTGATTTTCATAATGGAGATTTACCGGTATCAGCTTCAGCATTTGCGATCTCGGGTGACGGCGTCCACACCCCCGACGGCCAGAAAAAGCCTCACGAAGTCCCGCGCTCCCTCAACACGGATGAGATTCCCGGGATTGTCGAAGACTACCGCCGAGCCACTCAACGCGCCCAGGCTGCAGGGTTCGATGGAGTTGAAATCCACTCTGCCAACGGTTACCTGCTGGACCAATTTTTACAATCAAAAATAAACCATCGGACCGACAATTACGGTGGTAGCATTGAAAACCGTTATCGAATTCTGGGCGAAGTTGTCGAAGCAGTCACCGGTGTATTCCCGGCAAATCGAGTTGCTGTGCGCCTCTCACCAAACGGCGCTTTCAATGATGTGGGTTCCCCCGATTATCGTGAACAATTCACCTATGTCGCGGGGCAGCTCGATCAATTCAGCCTGGCCTACCTACATGTCATGGACGGAACCGGATTCGGTTTCCACGAACTGGGTGAGCCAATGAGTTTGGCGGAGTTCCGTGCTGTCTTCCACGGTCCGTTGATGGGAAATGTGGGATACACCAGTCAGTCCGCAGAAACCGCAATCGCCAACGGCGACGCCGACTTGATCGCATTCGGCCGGCCTTATATCAGCAACCCTGACCTCGTTGAGCGGTTTGCCAACGACTGGCCACTGACGGAGTCGAAGGATATGTCGACTTGGTATTCGAATGATGAAATAGGCTACACCGACTATTTGAAATACCTGCAGCCCTAAACACACACCATGAGATGCGCTAGGTTTTCAAACTCAACAGTTTCGCTAGACGGTCTCCCACAAAAACAGCCCAAAATGTTCTGGATTGAGGGCAACTGGCGATTTCTCGGGCAACCCGTGTTATCCGGAGGGCATTTCGAGCAAATCTGGGCTTTAATTGAAGAAACGAACGCTCGCATCTTAAAAACGACGAAACTGAGCGGTCACCTTGCGGTTCTGAGCAGGTTCGTCAATTTTGGATTGACGGATTTGAGAATCGCTACTCAACAACCCCCGCTCGGAGTGAACGGGCCAGTCTTTTTTACCTAGACGGCTAAAAGTCATCCCTGAAACTTGGGCGATGACACATATCATTTTTTGCAGACGCAACTATTTTAGTGTTGGCAGGAGAGGATAACTTTTTAACCGCGATTCACATGGAATTTCCAAATCCACCGACTCCAAGTCGGTGACATCTACAACGTTCAAATTCATTTCCCGATTATTAGCTACGATGAATCCTCGTTCACAACCATGGACACCTTTGTTCTCTGCTTTTGCCAGCGGATTTCTTTTAATGTTGGCTGGCTGCATTGATGATTCCGTCAGCAATATCGAACCGAACGCCAAACCTCCCAAACCAGTCTCAACCTTAGCTTTAAAGCAGACCAGCCCTTCTTTCCAACATTACACCACCGCTTCAGTCGCACCCTGGAAGTCAGAACAGATTGGCTTTGAACAACCTGGGCGCGTCATCCAAGTCATTGAGCCGAACGAAATGGTCAAGGGTCAGTGGAATGAGAGTTTGAACACCCCCCTAGCCCAACTGGACGATGAACAGTTCCAAATTTCCGTTGATGCAGCTAAAGCAGATGCGGCCGTCGCTGAGAGAAGAAGCGATTCCAACCTGATTGCAATAAATCAGCGACTGCCCGCTTTGATTAAGACCGCCGAGGCCGAACGACAGCTCGCTGAGAATGAGCTAGCCCGCGCTGAGAGCTTGGCGGATTCCATCTCTAAATCGGAAGTGGATCGGGCACGCACCCGTGCCTCGACGTCAAACTTGCGAGTCGAAAGTGCCAGATCGGAATTGGCACAATCCAACGCCGAGCAACTCGCTTTAGAAGCTCAAGTTCAACAAGCCACTCAGCGACTTGCCGAAGCGAAACGAAATCTGAGAAACACGATTCTGTTTAGCTCTTTCCCCGGTCAAGTCTCCGAGGTTCATGCGGTGCCGGGAACCTATGTCAAAGAGGGTGACCCAATCGTGACAGTTCAAATGGTTGACCCCATGCTGGTCGAGTTCGAAGTAACCGCCGACAACTCCCGACTGTACCAACGTGGCGATACGCTGGGTGTCACCGTCACCAACGGAAACGGCGAGCAACAACGACTGACAGGGATGGTTTACACCGTTGACACGATTGCTGACACGAAGACCCGAACGTTTACGGTCTCACTCCACGTTCGCAATCAACCAGAATCCAAACTACATGAATCACCAGGATCAGAAACTTTTGCTCGCACCAAGAACATTTTTCCGTTGAATATCGGTCCAATCGTGACAGGGGACCAGCGTTTGCTGGTGGAACAGAATTCGATTCATCAGATCGATGGCGACAATTTTGTGTGGAAAATTTCCAACCGAGAATGGAGCGTGCTCTCGGAGGCAGGAGATCGAGTTCTGATCGTTGAGCGTATAAAGGTCAAAGTAACAAGCGAAGTGATTCCATTTCTTGGCACCTGGAATTTCGTTGCGATCGAGTTTGAAGATCCCTCCTCGGTCGATCTCGAGCAGGATTTGATTACAGGAAAACTATTCTTCAAGCCAGAGGCTGAGTCGACCGACGTTGCTTCGTTGAAAACCTGGAGTGGTGATCGCGTGTTAATCGAACAAACTCGCTGGAGGTTGAGGGCCGGGGACACGGTTCGAGTTGCGTTGATCTCTGAGAATTCAGACAAAGGATTCTACGTACCGATGAAGGCTATCCGCCGAGAAAATGGCACAACATTCATTCATATTGTGAGCCCCGCTGTTCCACAAACAGAGGCGACCAGCGCCAAGGTCACTGCCCAACGGGTCAGGGTCAACGTTGTTTCCAACCATGCCGTTTCAGAGGAAAACCTGATGCTCTGCATCGAGCCGCTTAACCCAGATCAATTACAGGAAGGCGCCCAGGTCATCATTGGTGGAACACACTACCTCGACGACGGCGATCGCATTCGCATCGTGCCCCGGCAACGCTTGTCACAAGGTGGTCGATGAATCGTCTCCCTGCTTTTGCTGTCGCGCGGCCCACCGTTGTCATCGCGTTTGTTTTTATCTTCGTCGGCTGGGGAATCTATAGCGCCCTGACCATGCCCCGGCGTGAAGACCCGGAGTTCACACTCAAAATATGTGTTGTCACCTCTCGCTGGCCGGGGGCCTCAGCTGAAAAAATGGAGGAACTCGTCACCGACCCCCTTGAGGAAGCGATCGACGGCATGGAGGAAGTACGTCTGATTCGCTCAACCTCAAGCAGTGAAAACTCCGTCATTTTTGTGGAGCTTGAGGAATGGTTACCTGAACCAAAAATTAATGACGCCTGGGATCGAGTAAGGGCTCGCGTAAAGAACGTTCAAATGCCGGACCCCGCGGTGACACCGATCGTCAACGACGAATTCGCGGACACCAGCGTGATCTTGTTTGCAGTACATCAACAGCCAACCGATGGAAACAAAACTGTGAATCCAATTTACGCGTACTCGGAGCGCGAGTTGGATATTTTCTCGGAACAAATCCGAGATGCGCTTCGATTGCTGCCGGGAGTTGCAAAAGTCGAACGCCATGGCGTGAGGGAGGAGGCCATCTATGTCGAGACGGATGAGCGAAACTGGTCTCAATTAGACTTAACCATCGATCAAATTGCAGCTCTGGCTCAATCACAGAACATTGTCCAACCCGGCGGACGAATTGACGCCGGTGATAGTCGTTATTTTTTAAAACCAGATGGCGAAGTTAATGCCGTTGAGGAGATTGACCGTCTGGTGGTGAGTACCGTCCCCACGAAAAGCGGTGTCAATCCAATCCATCTTGAGGACATGGGATTGCGGGTGCGAAGAGGCTACGTCGATCCGCCGACGCGAATCTGCCGTTATGGTGACACCGAACAAGAGATGCCAGCCAACGTGGTTGCCGTGCAAATGAAATCAGGGGCAAATATCGTCGACATTTGCAATTCTTCCAAAAACCGCATTACCGAGCTGAAAAACAGCGGTTCGCTTCCTCCGGACCTAGCCGTTTCAATCATCTCCGATCAGTCAGACAGCGTGAATCAGCGTCTCCGCGAAGTCGTCATTAACATTATTTCGGCGATCATGATTGTCGTGATCGTCGTCTACCTCGTCGTTGGCTTTCGAACCGCCGCCGTCATGGCCGCCAACATTCCTTTTGTGGTTCTTTCGTCTCTGGCAATCGTGACACTGTTGGGTGTCCAGCTGGAGCAAATGTCACTGGCGTCGATGATCATTTCGCTGGGTCTGTTGGTCGACAACGCTGTTCAGATTTGCGATCAAGCCCGAACCAACCAGATCGCCGGAATGAATCCCCGAGATGCAGCGGTATCAGGAGCCCAAACGTTGGGCTCGTCGATGCTCAATGGAACACTGACGACCATCGCCGCCTTTATACCGATGCTGATCGCCATGGACGGAGTCAACCGGGAGTTCATTTACAGCCTCCCCACGACACTGTCGGTGATGTTAGCGGTGAGCTGGTTGATTGCGATGACTTTTTGCGTCATCTTGGCCGCTTGGTTTATTCGGCCGCCCAAAGATCTGGCCCAACCCACCGCACCACTGCCATGGCTCATGGCCAAGTTGAGTTCTTTTGCCTCCAGTCGAAACTTACGTTCGCGGTTTGGCTTGAAGTGGCTGCCTCGGAAACCGGAACCACTGCCCGCTGGCACTTCGATGAGCGTTGAAGGTGGGTCGAGTTTGGCTACCACAACCCACCCACTGAAACCTCGGGGCATCTTCTTCACGCTCTACGGGGCCGCCTTGCGATGGACGCTAAAACACCGATTCATCACACTGACCGCTGCGTTTACCGCCCTCCTATTAACGACCCAGTTACCCGTCTCGGCAGAATTTTTTCCGTTGACCGAGCGTAATCAGTTTGCGGTTGAGATTTGGCTGCCGGAGTCATCATCAATTAAAGAAACGGACAGAATTACACGCCAAGTCGAAGAAATGATTCGGAGCTGCAGTTCTTTTACTGATGAACAAGGAGAAACCCAAGATCGTTTGCAAAACATGAGAACGATCGTTGGCGGAGGTGGTGCTCGCTGGTACCTTTCTTGGGAACCCGAATCGCCAAAACCCAATTTTGCCGAAATATTGATTCACACAACCGACGGGAAATTAACTCATGAGTTTGCTGAGGAGTTGAGACGCGTCATCAACCATGGTGACCCAAACCGAGGCTTGCAACCAATCGTGGGAGCGCGAGTCGTTCCGATTGAGTTATTTCTCGGTCCCCCAGCCGACCCGGTTGTACTTCGGGTGACTGGCAGCGGGTTTGCGGACATGGCCCAACTCAGAACGACGGCCAATCAGGTAAAAAAGATGGTTGACTCGGTTCCTGAAACCATCTCGGTAAGCGATTCATGGGGAGTGGAAAGCCCTCAGTTGTTCGTCGATGTTGAGTCCGATCGAGCCAACCTCGCGCGTGTCCGCAATGCCGAGATTGCATCGACGCTGGATACGTATTTTTCCGGCCGACTGCTGACTTACTTTCGTGAGGGTGAGCATCAAATTCCGGTTTACTTTCGACTCGAACCAGAGAGTCGTTCTTTGTCTGCGATCGAAAACGCGCATGTTGAAACTCGTTACGGCAAACTCCCTCTGGCCTCCATCGCTCGCATTGTCCCTCAGTGGCGACCCGCTCTGATCGACCGACGCGACGGCAATCGCACAATCGAAGTTCGCTCTCAAGTAAAATCTGGAGCATCCGGAAACGACATCTCTTCAGCCGTTTTCAATTCACCCGAAATGAATCAGCTTCGAGCGAAATTGCCAGATGGATTCAAAGTCGAGGTCGGGGGTTCACTGGAGGAATCTCAAAAAGCTCAAGGCAAAATGCTCAAATCCTTCGGCATATCCTTCATCGCGATTGTTATCCTGTTAATCGTTCAGTTCAATAATATTTTTCGCACTTCGATCATTATTGCTACGCTGCCTCTCGCAATCGCCGGCGCACTCATTGGACTCTGGTTAACTAACAGTCCATTCGGCTTTATGCCTCAACTGGGACTACTTGCATTATTT